>JBDSLV010000001.1:0-24700 GCA_039916205.1 Mesorhizobium sp.
CACTGCTTTCGCGCGGTGACCTTACCGTTTCGGATCTCACTGAAATCCTCGGCCAGTCGCAGCCGCGCGTGTCGCGGCATCTCAAGCTGCTGCTCGAAGCTGGATTGATCGGCCGCTACCAGGAAGGATCATGGGCGTTCTTCCGGCTGTCGGATTCGGATGCCGCGCGTGATTTCGTGCTGCGGCTGGTTTCCGGGATTCGAGGCGCCGACCCGCAGGTCGAGCGCGATCTTGAGCGGCTGGCCTCGGTCAAGCGCAAGCGGCAGGACAGGGCGGCCGAATACTTTTCGGTCAACGCGGCAAGCTGGGACCATATCCGCTCGCTGCATGTGCCGGACCGCGCGGTCGAAACCGCTCTGCTGAAGCTGGTCGGCAAGCGGCCGTTCCAGTCGATGCTCGATCTCGGCACTGGCACTGGCCGGCTCCTGGAAATCTTCTCGCCGCTTTACCGGCGCGGCGTCGGCATCGACATGTCGCGCGAAATGCTGACCGTGGCGCGCGCCAATCTCGACAAGGCCGGCGTTTCGAATGCGCAGGTACGGCAGGGCGACATTTTCGCGCCGCCGGTCGAGCGTGATGCCTTCGATCTCGTCACCATTCACCAGGTGCTGCACTATCTCGACGATCCGGCCCGCGCCATCCATGAGGCGGCGCGGCTGCTGCGGCCGGCGGGGCGGCTGGTCATTGTCGATTTCGCGCCGCATGCGCTGGAATTCCTGCGTGATGAGCATGCGCATATGCGGCTCGGCTTTTCCGACCGGCAGATCGCCGACTGGTTCGCGGAAGCCGGGCTGGATCTCGAGGAAGCCCAGGAATTCGAACCGCGCGGTGGCAACGAGCCGAGGCTCACCGTCAAGCTCTGGCTCGGCCGCGACCGGCGCATGCTGATCGCCGATCCTTCCAACGATAGCCAGCCGCTAAGGGAAATCGCCTGATGAACCAGTTCCGCTTTTCCCGCCGTCCCGACATCGGCGACAAGGTGCGGGTCTCCTTCGAGTTCTTCCCGCCCAAGTCCGACGAGATGGAGGCGAGGCTGTGGGACACCGTCACCCGGCTTGAGCCCCTGAAGCCGAAATTCGTCTCGGTGACCTATGGCGCCGGTGGCTCGACCCGCGAGCGTACCGCCCGCACCATCAGCCGCATCCTGAAGGAGACCAGCCTGACGCCGGCGGCACACATGACCTGTGTCGATGCCGCGCGGCACGAGGTTGATGCGGTGATCCAGGAATTCGCCGACATGGGCGTGAAGCGTTTCGTCGCCTTGCGCGGTGACCCTGCGGAAGGCGTCGGCGCGGCCTATCGACCGCATCCGGACGGCTATGCCAATGGCGCCGAGCTGGTGGGAGCGCTGAAGGGCGCTGGCGACTTCGACATCTCGGTCTCGGCCTATCCGGAAAAGCATCCGGAAAGCCCGGACTTTGCCACCGACATCGACATGCTGAAGCGCAAGGTCGACAATGGCGCGACACGGGCGATCACTCAGTTCTTCTTCGACAATGATCTCTACGAACGTTATGTCGAACGGGCGCGCCGCGCCGGCATCTACATACCGATTGTGCCAGGCATCCTGCCGGTGCATAACTTCACGCAGGTCGCTAATTTCTCGGCGCGCTGCGGAGCGTTGGTTCCAGCTTGGCTGGCCGAGCGGTTTGACGGGCTGCAGAATGACCCGCAGACGCATGCGCTGGTGGCGTCCGCGGTGGCGGCCGAGCAGGTGCTGGATCTGGTGGAGCGCGGCGTCGGCGATTTCCACTTCTACACGATGAACCGGGCCGATCTCGTCTTCGCCGTCTGCCATATGATCGGCATCCGCTCGCATGTGGCGGAAGTGGCTGGTTCTGCCGCGGCGTAAGTTCGCGCAAGCTTCCAAAATGCAAAAAGGCCGGGTAAAAACCCGGCCTTTTCAATAGTTTGGACTATGCGGTGCTGGTCTTCCCCCGCTTTCGCGGTCTTACGGAAGAAAGCCCATAATAAGGGCCCCGATAAAAGCGAACGCAGCACAAATCATCAATGCGTTGATTGGCCTCGTAAGTCCCATGACATAGCCTCCTCTTAAAGAGCTATGCCCAGAGTCTAGGTCCATTTGTGCCACAGGCAAGCGGAAAATGTGCTGCATTGCGACGTGATTGTGGAATTTACGACCCCGGTTTTTCCGTTAGGCGTTGAAACTCCTAAGCAAAAGCCGGCTTCACGCCTGTGAATAAATTATGGCGAACCGGTGTCCTTACCGTGACGTGGCAGCGCTACCGTGGCCCTACCGCCGGGCGAGCAGCCGGCCGTCGATGGTCACCAATCCAAGCCCGATCAGCACCATGCCGCCGATTTCGAACAGCTCAAGCCTTTCGCCGAGAAAAAGGAAGCCGAGCAGGACGGCACTGGCCGGTACGACCAGCGTGACCAGCGAGGCATTGGTGGCGCCGGCCGAGGCAACGAGGTTGAAATAAAGGATATAGGCAACGGCCGTGGACAGCAGCGCCAGCGCCAGCACTGCCGCCCAGACCGGAGGCGACGCCGAAAACAAGCCAGTCGGACCATAGGTGAAGAGCACGATCGGGATCATAATGATGGTCGAGGCGGTCAGCTGCCCGGTGGCAATGACCGGCGAGGGGATGCCTCTGAAGCGCCGGGCAACCATCAGTGCGACGCCATAGGACAACGAGGCGCCGATCAGTGCGAATTTAGCCCACACCGGACCGCCAAGGCCGGCCAGCAGGCCGGGGCCGATCATGACAGCCGTGCCGGCGATGCCGAGCGCAATACCGGCGAGCTTGTTCCAGGACAGTTTCTCGTCCGATGTCATCGCGTTGGCGAGGATCAGGGTCCAGAACGGCGTCGTCGCGTTCAGCACGGACGCGACACCGGCACCAAGCTGGGTCTGACCAGCGAAGATCAGCGAGAAGGGGACGACGTTGTTGGTGAAGGCAAGCAGGAAAAACAGCCCGGCATGTGGCAAAGCAAGCTTGAAGGACGGGCCGCGCAGGCCGAGGTAGATCTGCAGCGCGATCGCGGCGATGGCGACGCGAAACAGCACCAGCACCAGCGGGTGGAGTTCCGCCACCGCGATGCGGGCGAAGAAGAACGAGCCGCCCCAGATCGCGCCGAGCAGCAGAAGCTGACCCCAGTCCTTGAGCACCATCGGTCCACGTGGTGCTGAAGTCGCGGTCATGGTCATGTGGTTCGCCCTCCCAGACGGCTTGAATGCCAGCTGGTCAGGCAGAAGCCATATCGTTTTTGCTTTCAAGAGCCACCCGAAACCTGACAGACAGCCAACGCTCCCGGCAAAAGGCCTAGCGCTGCTGCTTCACGGCGACGAGACACAGAATTGTTTTCATTAGCCGCTAGCTTGGACTAATTGTGCGCAGGCTGAGGTCGAGGATTCGTCAATGCAACGATTCGAGAATGCCCGCGAGGCGGCACTGGCGCTTCGCCCCGACGATCCGGTCTATTGCTTCCGCCCGCAAGTGCTGATGGCCGATGCCAGGCAGTTCATGGGCATGTTTCCAGGCAAGACCGCCTATGCGGTCAAGACCAATGGCGAACCGCTGGTGCTCAAGACCCTTGTCGAGGCCGGCGTCACCGCCTTCGATGTGGCCTCGCCGGGTGAATTCGCCGCCGTTCGGGCGGTCTCGCCCGATGCCGAGATGCTCTACATGCACCCGGTCAAGGCGCAGTCGGACATCAAGCTGGCGCTGGAGAAATACGGCATCCGCGTCATCTCTCTCGACCATGAGGACGAGATCACCAAGCTGACCCGGGTGGTGCGGGCGCTCGACATCGATCCAGGCTCGATCAGCGTGTTCGTGCGGGTGCAGACCAAGGGCCACGCCGCCTACGAACTGTCGAAGAAGTTCGGCGCCGGGCCGGCCTATGCGGTGGAACTGGCGGAGCGGCTGAACCGCACCGGCTACAAGGTTGGCCTGTGTTTCCATGTCGGCAGCCAGATCGAGGATCCCGACACCTATGAGCGGGCGCTGGCTTCGGCGGACTGGGTGCGCAACCGCGTTACCTTCGACATCGCCGGGCTCGACGTCGGCGGCGGCTTTCCCGCCGAGTATGGCCACGATCCCAACCGCAAGCAGGTCGAGATGCCGTCGCTCGGCCAGATCATGTCGCGGCTGTCGGGGGATCTCAGGGAATATCAGTTCGACCAGATGCCGCTGGTGGCGGAGCCGGGCCGGGTGATCGTGGCGCGCTGCCTGTCGCTGATCGTGCGCGTGCTGCTGCGCAAGGGCAAGCGGCTCTACATCAATGACGGTATCTGGGCATCATTGTCGGATTCATGGACCGGCAAGATCACGCTGCCGGCACGTTTTATTCCCGATCCGGCGATCCGCTCGCGCAATGGCGAGGAAAAGAACATCGTGCCGTTCAAGGTCTGCGGCGCGACGTGCGATTCCGTCGATATCCTGTCGCGCCCATTCTGGCTGCCGGAAACCGTCGACACCGGCGACTGGATCGAGATCGGCCATATCGGCGCCTATTCGCTGTCGCTGAGAACCCGCTTCAACGGCTTCTACCCCGACACGTTCGTCGAGGTGACGACGCCCTTCGACGAAGGCGACGCGCCGCAAGGGTTCGCGAGTCTGGAGACGATGGCGGATTAGGGGAATAGGGGAATAGGGGAATAGGGGAATAGGGCTATCAGTCACTGCGGTCGGAGTAAATTTCTCCACTGCCCACTGCCCACTGCCCACTGCCCACTGCCTATAACTTCCCCAAAAGCTCCGGCGTCGGCCATCCGTCCACCGGCAGGCCGAGACGCATCTGCTCCTTGCGGATGGCCTCGCGGGTGTTGGTGCCCAAAATGCCGTCGACCGTGCCGACGTCATAGCCCCTGGCTTCGAGCTTGGTTTGTAGTTCCTTCATCTGGTCGTTGTTGAGACCGACCTCGGGGTTGCGCGGATCGAATTGCGGCGCGCCCGCCAGCCGTGCGGCAAGGTTAGCCGCGGTCAGCGCGTAGGTGAAGGACTGGTTCCATTCGAGGTAGACGTCGAAATTCTCATAGGTGAGGAAGGCCGGTCCCTTGCGCCCCATCGGTAGAGCAAGGCCGGCCTTGAGGCCATTGTCGACTAGCGGCGCGCCGCTCGGGTAGGTGACGCCCCACTGCGCCCATTGCGTCAGCGGCAGCTTGTTGGTGCGGCCGGTCTGGTCCCACGGCATCTCGTCGGGCACGCGCACTTCCTCGATCCAGGGCTGGTCGCGCTTCCAGCCGCGCGACAGAACCTTGTTGGCTGTGGTCATGATCACGTCCGGCACGGAGTTGCGCAGGTCGATCTTGCCGTCGCCGTCGCCGTCAACGCCACGCGCCAGATAGTCGGAAGGCAGGATCTGCGTCTGGCCGATCTCGCCGGCCCAGGCGCCGGTGACGTCAGCCGGCAGCACGCCACGATCGATCAGCTCCAGAAGCGGCACCAGTTGCTGCCTGAACAGTTGCGGGCGCCTGCAGTCGTGCGAGAGCGTCACCAGCGCGCTCAGGGTATGGAAATCACCCTGCACGGCGCCGAAGTCGGTCTCGAGCGCCCAGAAGGCGGTGATGATCGGTGCCTGGACGCCGAACTGCTGATCGGCGCGGGCAAAGACATCGGCGTATTTCTTGAGGTTCGCCGCACCTTGCTTCAGCCGGTATGCCGAGATCATGCGGCCGGAAAACTGGATGAACGTTTGGGTGAAGACACCCTGAGCGCGGTCGCGCGACAGAACCTTCTCGTCGATATTAGCGTCTTCGAGAGCATCGAGGCCGACGGCGCCGACGCCCGCGGCCTTGGCATCCGCCGCCACACCCTGTTTCCAGGTTTCAAAATCGCCGCCGCATTCCTGCGCCATTGCCGGCAAGGCCGGGGCGCACAGGGTGAGCGCCACCGCGAGGACTTTGGAACGCAGTCGCATCAGATTCCTTTCGAGACCAACCAGAGCGCCCGTGCATCCCTGGACGCCCAACGCTCTGGACTATCGGCGGTTGCACTCTTTACCGCTGGCTGTGTCGAAAAGCAGGCGAAAGCCCTTGTGTCAACGGGTGTTCTGCCGCAGCCCCTTGCTCAAACCGACCTCGATGCCGTCGAACCCGGTATCAACGGTTCGTCCGCCGAAGCCTCTTCTTGCAACAGACTTCGATGCCGTTGAACCCGGTATCAACGGTTCGTCCGAAGAAGCCTCTTCTTGCAACAGACTTCGATGCCGTTGAACCCGAGCATCAACGGTTCGTCCGCCGAGGCCTCTTCTTGCAAGAGACTTCGATGCCGCTGAACCCGACGTTAACGGGTGTTCTGCCGCAGCCATTTGTTCCAGGCGGCTTCCGAGCCGTTGAAAACGTTGATGTCGGACTTGCCGGTCATGCCTGGGACGATGCCGGTGCCGGTGTATTGCCAGAAGGTGAAGGGGTGGCTGCCGTATTTCTCGCGCGGGTGGCCGGCGACGGAACGCAGCCAGTAGGGATAGCCGCGGAAGGTCGACAGTTCGTTGTCGTCGAAGAAGTCGACCGACGTATAGATGATCGGCTTCTTGCCGTAATGCCGTTCGACGATTTCGAGGAAAGTCGTCATTTCCGCACGCACCGTGGCGGCGTCGGGACGCAGCTTGCAGGTCGGCGATTGCGGGTTCCATTCCATGTCGAGGACCGGCGGCATCGCCGAGCGGTCGACCGGTACGTTGCGGATGAACCAGCGCGCCTGCACAGCGGCCGGGGTGCAGAAATAGAAGAAATGATAGGCCGCGCGCGGGATCCCGTTCGATTTCGTGCGGGCCCAATGTTCGCTGAAATATTCGTCGAAACGGTCGCCGCCTTCGGTTGCCTTGATGAAGGCGAACGAGATGCCGCTGGCCTTGGCCGCCGGCCAGTCGACCGAAGTCTGGTATTTGGAAACGTCGGTGCCATGGACGGCATAGTTCCATGGCGCGCCGCTGTCCCATTCGTGCGGCTTGGAATCAGCGAAGCGGGGTGCGCGCACGGCAACCGTCGGCGCACTCGACGGCGACAATGGCGAGAGATCGTCGACGGTCGAGCAAGCGCCAAGCAGCGTCAGCATGAAAAGGGCCGCAAGACGGCGCATTACAACTTCCCAGCCGGAATCAGCCGGTCGCTGATGGGTCTGTGCAACGATGGCCGGTCGGGCCCCCTCCAGGCGATCGCCCCACAGCATCACCTGATCTCTTCGCGCATGTCGTTGTCCCAAAACCGCAGCGCGGTTTCGGGCGACATCCATCCATGTGATCGCCGATCATGATTGATATTAGGTTGACGGCGCTCGACAAGCATCATGATTTGCGGAAGCAATGGCGGCAAATCGATGACATAGATGTCAGGCGGGAGCCTGGAGGAAACAAATGCGGTTCGTCGTCAAGATCGTCAAATGGCTGCTCGGCCTGGTCGTGCTTGCGGTCGCCGCGCTGTTTGCCTGGCTCTATGTCGCGCCGCCCGAGCTGATCCGCGTCGGTTCGGGCTATTCCGCCAAGATCGTCTGCTCGAACGTCTTTATCGCGGGCCGCGATGCCAAGGAGGTGCTTGCCGTCGACGTGCAGGCGCCGGGACATCCGTTGTTGAGGCTGATGCAGGTGTCGGTGGACAAGAACCGGAGGACGGTTTCGGCGGGCCTGTTTGGCTTCCTCGGCAAAAGCACAGCCGTCTCCCGCGACGGCCTTGGCTGTGCGTCGGTTCCGGACGGAAATGCCGCCAAGGCGCGGCAGACGGCGATCCATGTCGAGCCGTCGGCCACACGCCAGGACGTGCTGTGGCCAGAAGGCGAGCGAGTCGATGCATCGCAAGATCCAGTGATTGCGAAGCTGCTGGACGATGCGGCCCTGACTGGACCCGGCATGCGCGCGGTGGTGGTGGTCAAGAACGGCCATATCGTTGCCGAGCGCTATGGCGCGGGCTTTTCGGAAAAGACGCCGCTGCTCGGCTGGTCGATGACCAAGACGGTGAATGCCGCGATCCTTGGCACGCTGGTCAAGGACGGCAAGATCGCGGTGAGCAGCCAGGGCCTGTTCGGGCCGTGGAAAGCTGACGGCCGCGCCAGCATCAGCATTGCCGACATGTTGGCGATGTCGAGCGGCCTGGAGTTCAACGAGGATTACGGCGACGTCGCCGATGTAACACGCATGCTCTATCTTGAGCCGGATATGGCTGGCTTTGCCGAAGCGAAGCCCCTGGCCGCGGAGGTGGGCAAGGTGTTCTCCTATTCGAGCGGCACCGCCGTGATGCTGTCCCGCCTGTGGCAGGATGCGATCGGCGACAGGGCCAAGGCATTGGCGTGGCCGCGCATGTCACTGTTTGAACCGCTCGGCATGCACAGCGCCGTCCTCGAAACCGACGAGCAGGGCACTTTTGTCGGCGGCTCCTACCTCTATGCCACGGGGCATGATTGGGCACGGTTCGGCCAATTCCTGCTGCAGGACGGTGTCTGGAACGGCAACCAGGTCCTGCCGGCCGGCTTCGTTGCCTGGATGCGGGAGCCGGCAGCGGCGTCGAAGGTCTATGGCAAAGGCCAGTTGTGGATCGAAGGCCCAGGCGACGAGGACAGCCCGGGTGCAGGCGTTTCAGCGGGCTTGCCCAAGGACACCTACTGGATGGAAGGCCATGACGGACAGACCGTCGCCGTCATCCCGTCCGAACAACTGATCGTGGTGCGGCTGGGGCTGACACCGGCCAAGCTCGGCTACCGTCCCCAGACAATGGTCAACGCGCTGGTGAAGGCGCTGCACTAGCGCAAGCAATATATCGGTTATGATCCTAGCAGGCGTTGACCTGCCTGCAGGACCAACCTCCGCCATCCGTATCGTGGCAGTCTTCATAACTGCCGTAGCACGTATTTGTTGAATTGCGATACCAGGGATAGCCGCCAGGGCAGCAGACATCCTGCTGCGCGGTCTGAATAAATTGTTTTGACGGCCGGCTCTGTTGTTCTGACTTGCTGGAGTATGAAATATTCCAACCAGTTGGCGCATCTACACTCGATTTGCTCATCGCTGATGAGCTCAAAGAAATCGTGCAAGCAGCCAATAAAAAGAGTCCCCGCGCACTCATGTTCTCCTCCTTGAGGGAAATAGAGACGGGCCGATATAGCACTTTTCATGCGCAGCGTCGATTATCCCAGACAGCCGCCAATGCCTATTGGTGATGCGGTGGCGCGGCTCGAGTTGACACCGCGCAAGTTCAGCGACCACCCGTCGCCGATGGCGAATGCACCGGCACTCGCTTTACTGGCGAGGCCCGATCACCGCCAGCCAGGCATAGCCGCGATAAAGTGTTCTGAAACGGAAGGTTGTGCCGGTTCGCTGGGATTCTGAATCCAGGACTTCACGCAGGGATTCACGCGGCTCGACGTGGAATTTCCTCAGCCAGCCGCGCAACAAGGCGCGAAACCAGCGCGGCAGGCCTTCCTGCTGGCCGAAATCGACAATATGCAGCGAACCATTCGGCGACAGCGCGGCAAGTGCGGCCGAAACAGTCTTTTCCCAACCGGGGATCATCGACAGCGAATAGGATACGAAGACGCGGTCGAAGCCGGTGCGGCCAAACAGGGTCTTGGCGTCGAAAGCGGTGGCGTCACCCTGAGCCAGCGTGACACGGGAGGCCAAGCCTTCGCGCGCGATCGCGGCGTTGGCTGTCTCCAGCATCTCGGCGGAGATGTCGAGGCCAAAGAAACGGGCATCTGGATGGCGGCGGGCGGCAAGGACGATGTTGCGGCCAGTGCCGCAGCCGAGTTCCAGAACTGTGCCGCCGGCTGGCACCTCCAGCCCGGAGATGAGCTGGTCGCGGCCAAGCAGGTAGTATTTGCGGGTCAGGTCGTAAAAGTGGCGCTGCCAGCGGTAAACGCCGTCCATCAGTTCGGCGTGGCTGGCCGGCAGCTCGGTGGTGCTCATGCCGCGCGCTTCACATAGAGGTGGAAGCCGCCATAGATGGCCGAGCGGTCGCGGGCCGAGAATTCACAGGAGGCTTCGCTCTCATAGTTCCACTGGTCGAGCAGCGAAGCGGAGACGCGGCCTGGCAAAAGGCTTGGTTCGGCGGCGGTGCGGAAGATGACGCGAGCGCCCGCCGACGCGGTGCGGGTGATCTCCGCCCACAGCGCGTTGAGCTGGTCATCCGTCATCCAGTCCTGTGCATCGAGCAGGACGAAGCGATCGACCGATCCGGCATCCTTGCCGGCCAGGAATTCGATCAGGTTGGCGTGATGGATGGCAACACGATCGACGTTGCCACGGATCGTTTCGTAGTTCTGCTTTTCCAGATAGGCGGGCAGGGCGGCCTCGCCGGGTTCGGGATAGCGGCGGGCAAAGGCTTGCCAGGCGAAGTAGTTGTTCTGCAATGGGAAATCGCAAGCGAGTTTTTCCAGCCGGGCCTTCAGCACGCTGGCCATGGTGCCGTCGCCTGATGTGATCAGCGAATCGTACTGGGCCGGCGGGATGCCGAGGCCGAACAGCGACGCCTTGCGCGACGTTGCCCATTTCAGCAGCGGCCTTTCGAACACCGGCGCCAGTTCCTCGTTGAAGAAGCGGCGCTGATCGGCAACGCTCTTCGAGGCCATGATGCCGGCCGGGTCGACGCCAAAGAATTTTGCCGTGCGGTGGCCCATGGCGATGAACAGGCCAAGCAGGCCGGTCTGGTAGAAATTGCGGTCGAAGACGCCGATGCGGCGCCGGCCGCGCCAGCTGCGGCGCTCCCAGTAATGCCGGCTTACCGGGTCGAGATGCGGGGCGATGAAGCGATCATAGGCTTCGGAGTTATGGCTGGTGTCGGCAGCGCCGAAGAAACGGAACAGGTCGCCCTGCGAAGGCAGGTGGCGCACCGCCTCGAGCTTCATCCTGTTCAACGCGATATGGGCGGCGTTGAGATCGACGGCGTCGATCCTTGCTGGCGATCGGGTCAAATAGGCGAGGATATTGCAACCACCGGAGGCGATGGTAACGACGCGGTGGCCCTGGCCAAGCTGCATCGCTTCCATGTCGACATCGGGGTCTTCCCAGATCTGCGGGTAGACGAGGCCCGAGAACAGGAAGGCGAAAAGCCGCTCGGAAATGCCGGCCTTCGACAACGGGCGGTTCTGGTAGACGGCCTTTCCAACTTCCTTGCCGCGACGAAAAACCAAGTCTCCGGAAACGTCCGTCATGGCAATCTGATTCCCCGTTTGCTTTGGCGCAAGCGGGTAGCGCCCGGTGATGACAGGTGCATGACAGCAGCCGGCTTCAGGGTTGCGCGGCCCGTAATACGGCCGTCTATTTTGCTCACTGGTGCCCGAAGTTTTTGAGTGGGCGCGCGAATGCACTGCCGCGTTCACGGAAGCGTGACTGATGTTACATGCGGAAACGCAACGTTACGAAACTCATTGGCGCCTCATGCATTTTCTTCTCGAGCGTCACCGCGAGCGGGGGCGTTGTTAGAAGGAGAGATGTTATGAAGAAACTTATTCTTGCTTCAGTTTCGGCTCTTGCCTTGCTTGGCGTTGCGGCATGCAGCGATAGCGGCACCGACAACACCACCACCCAGAGCACCAATCCGCCGGCCGCCGAACAGCCGATGAAGCCGGCTACGCCGGAAGCCACGCCGCCGGCGGCAACGCCTCCGGCAACGGACAATTCAACGACGCAGAGCATCGCGCCCGAAAAACCCGCTGAACCGGCTCCGGCAACACCGGCTCCTGCCCCAGCGCAGTAAGTCCCGAGTATTTTCGAGTTGCGATCAGAGAAGGCCGGCCACGTGCCGGCCTTTTCATTTCGTTATGCGCTTGCCTTAAATCAACCTGTACCAAGACCTGCTGACTGTCCGCGCTTGATAGCGCGAGGCCGTCGCTCTAAGAAGCAGGCCATGTCGATTTGGGATCGCCTCGGCGACTTCATCACGCGCGTTTCGTCCTCAACCTCGTCGGGTGTCGCCGATGTGGTGGAGGCCGTGCGCACGGTTTTCTCCGGTGACGCCGATTTGCGCCGTCGCGTCGCCTTCTCGGTGGCGATGATTGCACTCTCGGCCAAGATGGCCAAGGCCGATGGTATCGTCACCCAGGACGAGGTGCGTGCTTTCCAGGAAATATTCGAGGTGCCTCCAAAAGAGCGACGCAATGTGGCGCGTCTCTTCGATCTCGCCCAGCGCGATGTCGCCGGCTTCGAAATCTATGCTGAGCGGATGGCGCAGATGTGCGGCTCTGGCCATTCCAATTGCGTGATGCTGGAAGACATACTCGACGGCCTGTTTCACATCGCCAAGGCAGACGGGCTGGTGCATGAGCACGAGGGCGCGTTCCTGCATCGCATCGCCGAGATTTTTCACATCGACGAGGCTCATTACGAGAGCATCATGGCGCGGCATGTCAATCTGGGCGCTGGTGATCCCTACATCGTGCTCGGCATCGAGCGTGGCAAACCGTTCGAAGAGGTCAAGAAGCGCTATCGCAAGCTGGTCTCGGACAATCATCCGGATAGGCTGATCGCACGCGGTCTGCCGCAGGAATTCATCAAGATCGCTACCACAAGGGTCGCTGCGATCAACGCCGCCTACGAGATGATCGAGCGGGGCCTGCGGCACGCATGAGCGGGTTCTCGCCCGACGAACCACGCGCCGAAGTCCGGGTCTCGCCGAATTTCGGCCCACGACGTGACGCGCTCAAGCCCGACATGATCGTGCTTCACTATACCGGCATGGGCACGGGGGCGGGCGCCGAGGCCTGGCTGTGCGATCCAGCCAGCGAAGTTTCATCGCATTATCTCGTGCATGAGAACGGCCATATCGTTCAGTTGGTCCGGGAGAGCGATCGCGCCTGGCATGCCGGCAAGAGTTCATGGTTTGGCGCTGCCGATATCAATTCCTGCTCCGTGGGCATTGAAATCGTCAATCCCGGCCATTCGCTGGGCTATCCCGGCTTTCCCAAACGGCAGATCGACGTCGTGATCGCCTTGTGTGCCGGTATCGCCAAACGCCATTCCATCGTCGCTGAACGGGTGCTTGCTCATTCCGATGTGGCGCCGGGGCGCAAGATCGATCCGGGCGAGAAGTTTCCCTGGAAGGCCCTGTTCACAGCCGGCGTTGGCCACCTTGTCGCGGCGGCCCCTGTTCGCCGGGGTGCAACACTGAAGCCCGGTGACGCCGGACCCGGCGTCGAGGCGCTGCAATCGATGCTGGCGCTCTATGGCTATGGCGTTGAGATAACAGGCAGTTTCGACAAGCAGACCGAGGTCGTCGTCGAGGCTTTTCAACGGCATTTCCGGCCCCGCAAGGTGGATGGCGTTGCCGACGGTTCGACAATGCGAACGTTGCGGCGGCTGCTCGATTCCATCCGGCGCTGACCCCAGGTAGGGCGCGTCCAAGTAATCTTTTCCCAACGCTTAAGTTACAACCTGTCACTCAAAGTGACTTGCCTCGCCTTGTTTGGCGCCAAATCGAGCGTCAAAGGGCGATCGTGCAAGTTATCGGACCTCAAGCCCTCCTGATGTTCCGATTGTAATTAAGGGTTGCTGCGTGAAGATCTTCACGCGGTTCAGACAGAACAGGATCACATGCAGAAATTGACCGTTTTAACGGCAGCTCTTGCTGCCGGCGCAATGACTTTTGCCTTCACCGCAGCCAATGCCGCGCCGCTCAGCCCACGGGCCGATCAGGTCCTTGTGACCGCCACCGCCAAAGGCAGCAAGGCGACGCCAGCCAAGGCTGGCCACGGTCCGAAAGCAGCCGCTCGCGCTTCAGCCAAGGTAGAGAAGGCAAGCTGGACAAAAACGAAGAAGGCGGTGTCGAAGCGACAGGGCAAGCGCGGCAGAAAGACCGTCGACCTGACCACAACAGCGTCTATCAGCGGTGCGAGCACAGCGGCCTCAACAGCGGCGGTGGCCGGCGGCGGCCAATATTCGGCGATCGTGGCACGTTATGCCGCCAGCTACGGCGTTCCGGTGTCGCTGGCGCATGCGGTGATCAAGGTCGAAAGCAACTATCGGCCGAACATGGTCGGCAGCGCCGGCGAAGTCGGCCTGATGCAGATCAAGCCGGCGACGGCGCGGATGATGGGCTACAGCGGCTCGGCCAGGGGACTGTTTGATCCCGACACCAACATCAAATACGGCATGAAGTACCTCGGCATGGCTAAGGACCTCGGCGGCGGCACGACCTGCGGCACGATCCTGAAATACAATGCCGGACACGCGGCAACGCGGATGAACCCGATTTCCGCGGCCTATTGCAGCAAGGTCAAGGTGACGATGGCGGCACTTTAGCCGCTGCTTTTGGGGAGCCGGCCATTGTGGCCGGCTTTTTCGTTTGCGTTTTGTGACGTGAACCCCTTTATACGCCCTGCCAGCTGGCCGGGCGGCCGCACCAGCAAACGCCGAAAGGCCGCGGGTGAGGAAAGTCCGGGCTCCATGGAAATACGGTGCCGGTTAATGGCCGGCGGGGGCGACCCCAGGGAAAGTGCCACAGAAAGCAAACCGCCACGATCTTCGTGGTAAGGGTGAAAGGGTGGGGTAAGAGCCCACCGCGCGACTGGCAACAGGAGCGGCACGGTAAACCCCACCGGGAGCAAAACCGAATAGGGGCGGTGCGAGGGGAAACCCTCGAGGGCTGTTTCCGGCTCACCGTCCGGGTAGGTTGCGTGAGGCGCATGGCAACATGCGCCCAAGATGAATGGCCGCCACGTTCTCGCGCCGCAAGGGGCGAGGGCCATACAGAACCCGGCTTACAGGCCAGCTGGCAGTTTTCTTCGCGATATCGAGAATAAATCCCCTTGCGATCAGCAGGTTGCGCTTTCGGGCGCACCTGTTGATTCATGGGTTTCGCCGTTTGCCGCTGCGACGTCCCACCCGCCTTTGTTGAAATTGGTGCGATTAAATCGTACCGTGTTTCGACGATCCTATCAGGAGGCACAATGGGACAGGTCGACAAACGCAGCATCACGCTGTCGCCGGAATTGGCGGCGGCGGTCGACGGTGTGGTTGCCGCCGGCGAATATGCCTCGGCCAGCGAGGTGATCCGCGATGCGCTCAGGCAATGGAAAGACCGACGCGACCTGCATGGGTATACGGTCGAGGAGTTGCGGAAGCTGGTGCAGGAGGGGATCGAAAGCGGGCCTGCGTTGGAAGGGCAGCCAATCATGGATCGGTTGCGCGCGAAATATCTGAAAATGGCCGAAGCCAAAGGCTTCCAAGAGTGAAATACCGCCTGCTTCCTCAGGCTCTGATCGATCTCGAAGACATCGGTGATTACATTGCCGGCCAGAACCCCAATGCAGCGGTTCGTCTTGTGGATGCGCTGGAGCAGTGATGGAGTTTGCTCACCCTGCATCCTTTCTCCGGCGCACCGCGCGACGACATCGCGCCCGGGATCCGTCACCTGATTGTGAGTGAATATCTCACCTTGTATCGTGTTGGCGACGATGTGATCGAAATCATCCGGGTGCTGCACGGCAAGCGCAACATCGAGGCCGATGACGTGATCCCGTGATTATCCGCTGACCTTTGCCAGTGACGCCTCAATCGCCTTCCACAGTTCTTCAACCGGTTCGCAGCCGACCGACAGGCGCACAAAGCCCGCCGGAACCGCGTCGCCGCGCTTCAACCTTCGCTCGGCGGATGTATGCACGCCACCGAAGGACGTGGCGGCCTGCATCAATTCGCAATTGTTGATGAAATCCTCTGCCTTTTCCTCCGAGGCCAGTTCGAACGAGATGAGAAAGCCGAAGCGCTCCATCTGGGCGCGAGCGAGATTGTGCGACGGATCGCCTTCCAGGCCGGGAAAGCGCAGGTTGCGGATCGCGTGGTGACCTTGCAGGCGCCGCGCGATCACCTCCGCCGAAGAGCACATGCGGTCGAAGCGCACGTCCAGCGTTTCCAGGCCCCGATGCACCAGCCAGGCTTCGAACGGGCCGGGAATGCTGCCCGAGACCTCGCGCCAGCCGGTTACGGCAGCGATAATTTCCGCATTGCGGCTGGCGACATGGCCAAACAGCACATCGGAGTGGCCGTTGGGCGCCTTGGTATCGGCGGCGACGACGATATCGGCGCCATGATCGAGCGGGCGCTGGCCGAAGGGTGTCATCGTCGTGTTGTCGACGACTAGGATAGCGCCCGCCTTGTGGACGGCGGCGGCGACAGCGGCGATGTCGCAGATGTCCAATCCAGGGTTGGCGGGGGTTTCGACGAAGGCGAGGCGATAGCCTTCAAAACCACCGTCGAGGAAGGTCGATGTCGGCCTCACATCGTAGGTGATGCCCAGCGGCTTGAGGAAGCGTTCAACCAACGCCCTAGTGGTGTGATAGCCGTCCGAAGGCAGCAGGATGCGGTCGCCGGCCTTGAGCACGGCAAAGAACGCCGCTGAAATTGCTGCCATTCCGGACGGAAACGCAACGCAGGACGCATCTTCCAGGTGGGACAGCATGTGCTCAACCGCGTCCCACGTCGGGTTGCTGAAGCGGCCATACTGGTTGAATCCGGCGGCGTCGCCGGGGGCATGAAAAATGGCGGCCATGGTCAGGGGCAGCGGAATGGAATCGCCTTTGGCAAGCCCGCCGCGACGCAGGTGGGGGAGTGCCGCGGCGCGAGACCTTGCTGTTTCAGACATAGATTTTTATCCTGTTGGTGGCCGTCGGGATGCGGCGAGACGCTATGCCCGGCAACGGCTGGCGGCAAGGCGCGTCCGGTTGGTCCAGACGGCTCTAAACGCTTCGTTAGGCTTAATGGATCATAAAAACGAGACGTGCCGTCAAGGCTCCTCTCATTGGCCATGGTGCGCGTGTTTGTGAAGCCTATTCCCGTTGACGCCCATGGTGCCCCATGATATCCCATTTCGACATCAAAGCCTTCGTTCCGTGTCAGGGTAAAGCGTACGCCAATCGGGCAGCCGCGGCGGCTGTGCGTTTGCCGGCTTTTGCCTTTGCGGATGGGGCTGGTGCGGGGCAGGGAACGCATCGTGGCGGCGCGGGCGGGAAGATGAAGAGGGGTGCGGCGGCGCAAGCGGCTGTGACATGTGATGGACCGGTTTCTCTCAAATACGGTGAGCAGGATCGATGCGAAGGGACGGGTTTCCGTGCCGGCGCATTTCCGTGCCGTTGTGCAGAAGCGCGGTTATTCGGAACTCTACGCACTGCGCTGCCTGGACCTGCCGGCAATGGATGTCGGCGGGCTGGACCTGCTCGACCGTTACGAGCAGCGCATCGCACAGGAAGATCCGTTCCTGCAGACGGCGGACGACATGTCGTTCTTCTGCCACGGCGACGGAACGTTTCTGAAACTCGACCAGGACGGCCGCATCACGATGAGCGATTTCATCCGCGAACACACCGGCGTTTTGGCGGAAGTGGCCTTTGTCGGGCGCGGCAATTTCTTTCAGATATGGGAGCCGGGACGGCTTGCTGCCTATGGGGCGCAGGCGCGGGCCAGGCTTTTGCAGCTTCGGCAGGGGACCAAGGCTCACGGGACCAAGGCTGGGGAGCGACCGGAATGACAGTGGGCCACGGCGATGACCCTAACGCCGTTGGCGGCCCCATCGGTAATTTGGCCCGCCACATTCCAGTCCTCCTTGGCGAAGTGCTGGAAGCGCTGGAGCCGGCGGAGGGCGACGTCATCATCGACGGCACGTTCGGCGCCGGCGGCTATACCAAGGCCATTCTGGCGGCTGGAGCTTCAGTCGTGGCGATCGATCGCGATCCGGATGCGATCGCGGCCGGGCGCGCGCTCGAGCAGCAATCTGGCGGCAGGCTGAGGCTGGTGCAAGCGCCGTTCTCGACGCTGGATGAACATGTCGAAAGCGCCGACGGCGTCGTGCTCGACATTGGTGTGTCGTCGATGCAGATCGATCAGGCGCAGCGCGGCTTCTCGTTCCGCGCCGACGGGCCACTCGACATGCGCATGGCGCAGGCTGGCATGAGTGCCGCCGACGTGGTCAACAGCTTCAAGCCGGGCGATCTCGCCCGTATTTTCGGCTTTCTCGGCGAGGAGCGCCATGCGGGCCGCATCGCCCGCATGATCGAGAGCCGCCGTGAAAAGCGCCCGTTCGAGCGTACGCTGGAACTGGCCGACGCCATCGAAACGCATGTCGGCCGGGCGCCGAAAGACAAGATTCATCCGGCGACCCGCGTGTTCCAGGCGCTGCGCATCTTCGTCAATGACGAGCTTGGCGAACTGGCCAAGGCGCTGCTTGCGGCTGAACGCGCGCTGAAGCCGGGCGGCCGGCTTGTCGTGGTGACGTTCCATTCGCTGGAAGACCGCATCGTCAAACGCTTCATCTCAGACCGTGCCGATGCCGTGACCGGCTCGCGCCATTTGCCCGAAGCCCAGTCGCGCACCGCGACCTTCCGCAAGGCCGGTGGCGGCGTGACGCCGGGTGACGCTGAAATAGCAGCCAATCCACGCGCTCGTTCAGCGCGGCTGCGCGCGGCGATCCGCACCGATGCGCCGGCGCGCAACAGCGATTTTTCGATTTTCGGCCTTCCAAAACTTCCCAGCCCAAAACTTTCCGGCAGCGATCGACCGGGGGAGAGGTAAGCACGTGTTTCGTACCAGCGACATCGTTCTGATCGCCGTCATGGTTGCGGCGGCGGCCTTGACCTACAAGACCAAACGCGAGGCCGAGGAACAACTGGCGTCGGTGCAGAAGATCCATGCGCAAATCCGCTACGAGGAAGATACGATCGACCTCCTCAAGGCTGACTGGAGCCTGCTCACCCAACCGTCGCGGCTGCAAAAACTGGCCGAACTCTATAAATCGCAGCTCGAACTCGAACCAGTCAATGCCCGCCAGATTGTCGGGTTCGGCGACCTGCCGGCCAAGGCCCTGGACATTCAGGATATCCTGTCTGGACGTCGCGGCGGCATGACCGCCGACAATTCCGATAATGCGCCCTCGGACGGCAAGGATCCCGTGGTGACCGGAGACATCGCCCAATGATCGCCAAATTTCCAAAAATGGGAAGACTGCTGAAGCGCCGCGTCAGGACCGGGGAAGACGGCTCGATCGTGCTCGATGGCGCCCGCAAGGCGACTGGTGGCAGGGGCAAGACACGCATCGTGATGACGATGGCGGTGTTCTTCGGCATCTTCTCGACCATTTCCGGACGGCTGGTCTATCTCGGCTTCCAGACCCCCGACATGTCGGGTGGCCCGCAAAGCCGGGTGACGGCATCGCGGCCAGATATCGTCGACCGCAACGGTGAAGTGCTGGCCACCGACATCAAGACGGCATCGCTGTTTGCCGAGCCGCGCCGCATCGTCGATGCGGATGAGGCGATCGAGAAACTGTCGACCGTGCTGCCCGAGATCGACTACGAGCAGACCTATCACAAGCTCAAGAGCGGCGCCGGTTTCGTCTGGCTGCAGCGCCAGCTGACGCCCAAGCAGCAGTCCGACATCATGCAGCTCGGCATTCCGGGCTTCGGTTTCCGCACTGAAAAGCGCCGCTTCTACCCGAGCGGCGAGACTTCGTCCTACATTGTCGGGCTCACCAATATCGACAACCAGGGCATCTCCGGCATGGAGAAATATGTCGATGAGCAGGGCTTGAGCGACCTGCAGGCATCCGGCCTGGCGATTGCCAAGGATCTTAAGCCGGTGAGGCTGTCGATCGATCTACGCGTCCAGCACATAGTCCGCGACGAGATCGCCGCCGGCCTGGAGCGCTATCGCGCCATGGGCACAGGCGCCGTCGTGCTGAACGTCAAGACCGGCGAAGTGGTGGCCATGGCGTCGGTGCCGGATTTTGATCCGAACAATCCTTACAATGCACAGGAAAAGGACCGGCTGAACCGGATGTCGGCGGGTCTTTACGAGATGGGCTCGACCTTCAAGAGCTTCACCTCGGCGATGGCGCTCGATTCCGGCAAGGCGACGATGAACAGTCGCTTCGATGCTTCGCATCCAATCAAGGTCGGCCATCAGGCCATCCATGATTTCCACGGCAAGAACCGCGTGCTCTCATTGCCGGAAGTGTTCCTCTATTCGTCCAATATCGGATCGGCCAGGGAGGCAGAGCTGGTCGGTATCGCGGGGCACCGCGAATTCCTGCATCGCCTTGGCATTTTGGACAAGATGCAGACCGAACTGCCGGAAGTTGCCCGACCAACTGAACCGAAGGTCTGGAAACAGGTCAATTCGTTCACGATCGCCTTCGGTCACGGCGTGTCGACGACGCCGCTGCAAGCGGCTGTCGGCTGCGCGGCGCTGGTCAATGGCGGCTTCCTGATGGCGCCGACATTCCTGGTGCGCAGCCAGCAGGATGCGATGGCGGCGGCGAAGAAAGTTGTTGCCGACAAGACGGTCGAGGGCATGCGTTACCTCTATACGCTCAACGCAGAGAAGGGCTCGGCCAGAAACGCCAGGGTCCCCGGCTACCGCGTTGGCGGCAAGACCGGAACCGCGGAGAAGGTCATCAACGGCCGCTACTCCAAGGATTTGAATTTCAACACCTTCGTCGCCGCCTTCCCGATGGACGATCCGCAATACCTGGTGTTTACGATTGCCGATGCGCCGCATCCCGAAAAGCCTGGCATGACGGACGTCGCGGCCAACAATGCCGGGGTTATAGCCGGCAATATCATCAGGCGTTCAGCGGCCATGCTTGGCGTGAAGCCAGATTTCAGCCATGAAAATGGTGCAACGCTGGTTTCCTCTCAGTGATTCTTGGGGCGCGCCGGCGACAGCGCGCCATTTTATTGCAGGTGAACGGAACTCGATGAAGCTCAGAGATTTAGCCGGTATCCTACCTGTCGAAGGAACAACTTCCGTCGATACGGAGGTTACCGGGATTTCGTCGGATTCCCGCCAGGTAGAACCCGGCGTCGTCTTTTTCGCGCTCGCCGGCACCAAGGCGGATGGCGCGACCTACGCCGCGGATGCTGCAAGGCGTGGCGCGGCGGCAATCGTGGCCGGCAGGGGCAGTGCGCTTTCCGGGCTGCCGGTTCCGGTGCTGGCTGTCGATGACCCGCGGCTTGCGCTGGCGCTCAGTGCCGCGCGCTACTTCGGCAAGCAGCCGCAAACCATGGTCGCGGTGACCGGCACCAGCGGCAAGACATCGGTCGCGGCGTTTACCCGGCAGATCTGGGAGCAGGCCGGCTATGCCGCTGCTTCGATCGGCACCACCGGTGTGGTGGCGCCTGGCCGCAACGACTACGGCTCGTTGACCACGCCCGATCCGATCGCCTTGCACCAGTTGCTGAAGGAATTGGCGGATGCCGGCGTCACGCATGCCTCAATGGAAGCTTCCAGCCACGGGCTCGACCAGCGTCGCCTCGATGGGGTGAAGCTCGCGGCCGGCGGCTTTACCAATCTTGGCCGCGACCACATGGACTACCATTCGACGATCGAGGACTATCACCGCGCCAAGCTGCGCCTGTTCGATACGCTGCTGCCGAAGGGCGCGCCGGCTGTCATCTTCGCCGATGATCCGTGGTCGGCGCCGACGGTTCAGGCAGCGCAGGCAGCAGGGCTCGCCGTGCTCACGGTTGGGCGCCACGGCGACTTCCTCAAGCTGAAGCGTGTCGAGCACGAGCGCCATCGCCAGCGCGCCGAGGTCGAGGCCGACGGCGTGCTCTACGAGATCGACCTGCCGCTGGCCGGCGATTTCCAGATATCGAATGCGCTTGTGTCTGCCGGGCTTGCCATCTCCACCGGAACGCCTGTCGCCAAAGCCTTGATGGCACTTGAAAAACTGAAGGGTGCGCCGGGCCGGCTCGATCTTGTCGGCACCACCGCCAATGGCGCGCCGGTCTATGTCGACTATGCCCACAAGCCCGATGCGCTGGAAAATGTGCTCGCTTCGGTGCGCCCCTTCACCACGGGCCGCGTCATTGTCGTGTTCGGCTGTGGCGGCGACCGCGATCGCGGCAAGCGCCCGATCATGGGCGAGATCGCGATACGGCTTGCCGATGTCGTCATCGTCACCGACGACAATCCGCGCTCGGAAGTGCCAGAGACCATCCGCGCCGCCATCTTGGCCGCCGCACCCGGCGCCATCGAGATCGGCGACCGGCGCCAGGCGATCCATGAGGCCGTTGCCATGCTGCATGCCGGAGACACGCTGATCGTTGCCGGCAAGGGGCATGAGGAAGGCCAGACGATCGGCGCCGAGACCTTGCATTTCTCCGATCATGAGGAAGTTCGCGCGGCGCTCAGGGAGCGTGCCGCATGACCCATCTCTGGACCTCCGAGGCGCTGGTCGCGGCCATGGATGGTCGGCCGATCGGCACGCTGCCGGACGGTATATCAGGCATTTCGATCGACAGCCGCAGCCTGCAGCCGGGTGATGCTTTCTTCGCCATCAAGGGCGAGGCGATGGACGGCCATGACTTCGCCACGTCAGCCATCAAGGCCGGCGCTGGCGTGCTGGTGGTGGCCGAGGGCAAGCTGCCGTCGCTCGGCCGGCTGACGGCGCCGATGATCGTTGTCGAGGATGTGCTGGTCGCGCTGGAGAAGCTCGGTCTTGCATCGCGCGCCCGTTCGGAGGCCAAGATCATTGCCGTGACCGGATCCGCCGGCAAGACCACCACCAAGGAAGCACTGCGCCACGTCCTGTCGGCGGTCGGCAAGGTGCATGCATCGGCGCAATCGTTCAACAATCACTGGGGTGTGCCGCTGACGCTGGCGCGGATGCCGGTCGATTGCGACTATGCGGTGTTCGAGATCGGCATGAATCATCCCGATGAAATCCGACCATTGGTCAAGATGGTGCGGCCGCAGGTTGCCATCATCACGATGATCGCGGCGGCCCATCTCGGTTTTTTCAAGAACCTCGACGAGATCGCCAAGGCCAAGGCCGAGATTTTCGAAGGGATCGAGCCGGATGGCGCTGCCATCCTCAACCGCGACGACACGCGCTGGAAGCTTCTCGACAAGATGGCGCATGCCGCCGGTGTCGAACATGTCTTCGGCTTTGGCGAGAACGCCCGCTCGACCTTCAAGCTGACCAAATGCGAACTCCACGCCGACCATTCCGACATCACCGTCAGGATCGACGGGCATGACATCCAGGCCAAGGTCGGCGCGCCTGGCCGCCATATGGTGCAGAATGTGCTGGCGGTGCTGGGCGCGGCGCATCTGGTTGGCGCCGATCTCAACAAGGTGGCGCTGGCGCTGGCCGATCTCTCGGCGGAACGCGGACGCGGCAAGCGCCATGTGCTGCGCCATCCAAAAGGGCCGATCACGCTGATCGATGAAAGCTACAACGCCAATCCAGCTTCGATGGAGGCTGCCATGGCGCTGCTCAACGCGACGCCGGTGTCGGGCGAGGGCCGGCGCATCGCCGTGCTCGGCGACATGCTGGAACTCGGCGAGCATTCCGCCAAGCTGCATGCGGCGCTTGCCGAATTGATCGTCGGCACC
Source organism: Mesorhizobium sp. (assembly GCA_039916205.1). Lineage (GTDB taxonomy): Bacteria > Pseudomonadota > Alphaproteobacteria > Rhizobiales > Rhizobiaceae > Mesorhizobium. The sequence goes on from JBDSLV010000001.1 coordinate 23,275, forward strand.
GAGACGCGCACGGTCTTTCTCGGCGGCCCGGAAATGCGGACGCTGGCCGAGATATTGCCGGATGAGATCACGACGGAATACCGCGGCGGTGCCGAGGATTTGAAGCCGGTGCTGTTCGCCGCGCTCGGGCCGGGCGATGTGGTGATGATCAAATCGTCGAAAGGAATCGGGTTTTCAAAACTGGTCGACGCGCTGCTGGGCAAGTTTCCAGCGGAATCGGCAACCAACAAACAGGCATAGTCCGGGGGACGGAAGCGCATGTTCACATTGCTCGTCGATTTTGCGGACAAGGTCTCTGTCTTCAACGTCTTTCGCTACATCACCTTCCGCACCGGTGGAGCACTGATCACCTCGGCGCTGATCGTCTTCATCTTCGGGCCGGCGATCATCAATTCGCTCAGGCTGCGGCAAGGCAAGGGCCAGCCGATCCGCGCCGACGGACCGCAGACGCATTTCAAGAAAGCCGGCACGCCGACCATGGGCGGGCTGATGATCCTTTCGGGCATCATCGGTTCGTCGCTGTTGTGGGCCAACCTTTCCAGCATCTATGTCTGGGTGGTGCTCCTGGTCACGCTCGGCTTCGGCTCGATCGGCTTCTACGACGACTATCTCAAGGTGACGAAGCAGTCACATCTCGGCTTTTCCGGCAAGGCGCGGCTGGCGCTCGAATTCGTCATCGCCGGCATTGCCGCCTGGGTGATCATGCACAATGGCCAGGCGCCGTTCTCGTCCTCGCTGACGTTTCCCTTTGCCAAGGAATTCATCGTCAATCTCGGCTGGTTCTTCGTTCCGTTTTCCTGCTTCGTCATCGTTGGCGCCGGCAATGCGGTGAACCTGACCGATGGTCTCGACGGGCTGGCGATCGTGCCGATCATGATCGCGGCGGCATCCTTCGGCGTCATCGCCTATCTCTCCGGCAACGCGGTGTTCGCCGACTATCTGCAGATCCACTTCGTGCCAGGCACCGGCGAACTGGCGGTCGTGCTTGGCTCGGTCATCGGCGCCGGCCTTGGCTTCCTGTGGTTCAACGCGCCGCCGGCGGCCATCTTCATGGGCGACACCGGGTCGCTGGCGATGGGCGGACTGATCGGCACGGTCGCGGTGGCGACCAAGCATGAGATCGTGCTGGTCATCGTCGGCGGACTGTTCGTCGTCGAAATCCTGTCGGTCATCATCCAGGTCGGCTACTTCAAGATGACCGGCAAGCGCGTGTTCCTGATGGCGCCGATCCATCATCATTTCGAAAAGCTCGGCTGGACCGAAAGCCAGGTGGTGATCCGCTTCTGGATCATCGCCGTAATCCTGGCGCTGGTCGGCCTCTCCACCCTGAAACTGAGATAGGACATCCCTTGATCCCCGCTTCATCCTTTTCAGGCAAGCGCGTTTCGCTCTTCGGGCTTGGTGGCTCGGGGATCGCGACGGCGCG
>JBDSLV010000002.1:0-10115 GCA_039916205.1 Mesorhizobium sp.
CGCACCCGACGAACGTCTGAGGTTCGGAATCTACGCAAGCCGGGGGGCGGGTCGCACCCCCGTTTCCGCTTATCTCGATTGAGTAGTTTCCGACGCTGTCGGGCGCCGACCGCGCCGCTCAGTCTTGGGGCCACACATGAAGCGGGTCTTTAGGCTCGCCCCGCCATCTCAATCCACGAGGCATCATCATGAACGCTATCGCCAAGATCTCGATGATGAAGGCGCTCGTCTATCACGGCCCGGGCAAGAAGGCCTTCGAAGACCATCCCAAGCCCACGATCATCGAGCCGACGGATGCGATCATACGCATCACCAAAACGACCATCTGCGGCACGGACCTGCACATCTTGAAGGGCGATCTGCCGAGCTGCGAGCCGGGGCGGATCCTGGGCCACGAGGGTGTCGGTGTCGTCGACAGCGTTGGCGGCGCCGTCACGGCGTTCAAGGCCGGCGACCGGGTGCTGATCTCCTGCGTCAGCGCCTGCGGCAAGTGCGAATACTGCCGCAAGGGCATGTTCTCCCACTGCACGACCGGAGGCTGGATCCTGGGCAACACGATCGACGGCACCCAGGCCGAGTTCGTCCGCACGCCCCACGCCGACACCAGCCTCTATCCCATCCCGGAAGGCGCCGACGAAGAAGCTCTCGTGATGCTGAGCGATATCCTCCCCACCGGCTTCGAATGCGGGGTGCTCAACGGCAAGGTCCAGCCGGGCTCTACCGTGGCCATCGTCGGCGCCGGGCCCGTCGGCCTGGCGGCTCTGCTGACGGCGCAGTTCTACTCGCCCGGCGAGATCATCATGATCGACCTGGACGACAACCGCCTGGAGGTCGCCAAGCGCTTCGGCGCCACCCAGACCATCAACAGCGGCGACGGCAAGGCCGTCGAAGCGTTGATGAAGCTGACGGATAGCCGGGGCGTGGACGCCGCCATCGAGGCGGTGGGCATACCCGCCACCTTTGAGTTGTGCGAACAGATCGTCGCGCCCGGTGGGGTGATCGCCAATATCGGGGTTCACGGCGTCAAGGTCGATCTGCACCTCGAAAAGCTCTGGGACCGCAACATCTCAATCACGACCCGGCTGGTCGATACCGTCAGCACGCCGACGCTGCTCAAAGTGCTCAAGGCCAACAAGATCGACCCGAAGCGCCTGATCACCCACCGCTTCAAACTCACCGATATTCTCGAGGCCTACGAGACCTTCGGCAACGCCGCCAAAACCAAGGCGCTCAAGGTCATCCTCGAGGCCTGACACCGAGCCGATCACGTCATCGGGGGGCCCCGAACGACAGCATCAACAGGACCGATCTCATGACCTACCAAAGCACCAATCCGTTCAACGGCACGCCCGTTGAGTCCTTCGAGCAGATGACGGACAAGGCCCTCGATACCGCGCTCGCGACCGCCGCGGCTTGCTTCGAGACCTGGCGCAAGAAGAGCTACGCCGAGCGCGCGGCCATCATCGCCAAGGCCTCGGCCCTGATGCACTCAAACGTCAATGCCCTGGCGCACACCATGACGCTGGAGATGGGCAAGCGGATCAGCGAGGCCCGCGGCGAGGTTGAGTTCAGCTCGCGGATCCTCGCCTACTACGCCAAGAACGCCGAGCGCTTCCTGGCCCCGGTGAAGCTCAACCCCACGGTCGGCGAAGCCCATATGGAGTCGAGCCCGATCGGGGTGATCTTCGGCGTCGAGCCCTGGAACTTCCCCTACTACCAGTTGGCCCGCGTCGCAGGCCCGCATCTGATGGCGGGCAACGTCCTGGTGGTGAAGCACGCCGGCATCGTGCCCCAGTGCGCCATCGCCTTCGAGAAGCTGCTGATCGAAGCGGGCGCGCCGGTCGGCCTCTACACCAATCTGCTGATCTCCCACGAGCAGGCCGACAAGGTGGTCGACGATCCCCGGGTCAAGGGCGTCTGTTTGACCGGCAGTGTCGCCGCCGGCCAGAGCGTCGCGGCGCGCGCCGGCAAGAATCTCAAGATTTCCTCGATGGAACTGGGCGGCAGTGACGCCTTCATCGTGCTTGAGGACGCCGATCTGGAGAAGACCATCCCCTGGGCGGTCTGGGGCCGGATGTACAACACCGGCCAGACTTGCTGCGCGGCGAAGCGCTTTATCGTGGTCGACAGCATCGCAGACAAATTCATCGAACGGTTCCAGACCGCGCTCGGAGCGCTCAAGGCCGGCGACCCGATGGACGAGAAGACGACGCTCGGTCCCTTGTCCAGCGAAGCGGCCCTGGTGCAACTGCTCAAGCAGGTGGAAACCGCCGTCACCAAAGGCGCCAAGCTGTTGATGGGCGGCAAACGCATCGATCGCGCTGGCTCCTACATGCAACCGTCGATCCTTTCCGATATCAAGCCCGACAATCCCGCCTTCCGCGACGAGTTCTTCGGTCCGGTGGCACTGTTCTTCCGGGTCAAGGATGAGGCTGCGGCCATTGCGCTCGCCAACGATTCAGACTTCGGTCTCGGCGGCTCGGTCTGGACCAAGGATGTCGCCCGCGGCAAGCGGATAGCCTCGAAGGTCGACACAGGGATGATGTTCATCAACAACATCGACTGGTCCGACGCGGAGTTGCCCTTCGGCGGCATCAAGGACTCCGGCTATGGCCGCGAACTCGGCGACATGGGCATCCAGCAGTTCGTCAACAAGAAGCTGGTCCGCGTCGCGACGATGAAGGCGCCGATCTAGGGTCCACAGTTTACCGACGCAACGCTTCTTTCAGCTCCAGCACACGAGACGTCGATATGGCAAAGAAATCCGCGGCCGCAATGGCCGCGGTCAACAACAAAGCCCACCTTGTCGGAGGTGGGATCGGTTCGTTGGCCGCCGCTGCCTTCATGATCCGGGACGGGCGTGTCCCGGGTCGCAATATTTCGATCTACGAGGCGATGCCGCTTTTGGGCGGCAGCCTCGATGGCGGCGGTAATCCAAAGGAAGGCTACACGTTGCGTGGCGGCCGCATGGTGACGACCGACAATTACGAATGCACCTGGGATCTCTTCAAGACCATTCCCTCTCTGGCTTCTCCCGGCAAGAGTGTCTTTGAAGAAACCGTTGCGTTCAACGATCGGCACAAGTCCAATGCCAAGGCGCGGCTGGTCGATCGCAATCGGCACCGTATGGATGTGACGTCCATGGGCTTCTCGATGGCCGACCGTCTCGAGCTGCTGAAAATCACCGAAGCCGACGAAGAGAAGCTTGGCACCAGCCCGATCACCGATTGGCTGTCGCCGCCGTTCTTCAAGACGAATTTCTGGTTCATGTGGGACACGACTTTCGCATTTCAGCCCTGGCACAGCGCGATCGAATTCAAGCGCTATTTGCATCGCTTCATGCTCGAGTTCACGCGCATCGAGACGCTCGCCGGCGTCAAACGCACCGTCTACAACCAATACGACTCCATGGTGCGCCCTTTGCTCGGCTGGCTAGAAGGGCAGGGTGTCAATTTCATCACGAACTGCACCGTTACGGATATCGATCTCAGGACCGAGGGCGGAAGAATTACCGTCCAAGGCATCGCCTGCGAGCGCGCCGGTGCAGTTGAGACAATCCCTGTTGCGGACGACGATCTGGTCTTCTTCCAGAACGGATCGATGACCGACGCATCGAGTTTTGGATCGATGTCGCACGCGCCAAAGGCGCTGACGAAAGCCGATAGCGGCGGTTGGCGTCTCTGGGAGAAATTGGCCACTGGCCGTCCGGAGTTTGGCAATCCCGCAGCGTTTAACGCCAGCATACCGGAATCTTTCTGGGAGTCCTTCACCGTAACGCTCAAGGGTTCGCCATTCTTCGACAGGATGGAAGAATTCACTGGCAATGAAGCCGGAACGGGCGGACTGGTGACGCTGAAGGATTCGAACTGGCTGATGTCCATTGTTCTGGCGCATCAACCCCATTTTGCCGATCAGCCCGCGGGCGTTCAGGTGTTCTGGGGATACGGGCTCCATCCCGATCGCATCGGCAATTTCGTCGCCAAACCGATGAGCGAATGCAACGGCCGGGAGATCCTGCAGGAGCTTTGCGGACATCTGAATTTCGGCCTTGAAGCCGTTGGCTCGGCGAACTGCATTCCATGCCGGATGCCCTACATCACCAGCATGTTCATGCCCCGGGCACACAGCGATCGTCCTTTGCCCGTTCCCAAAAATTCCAACAATCTGGCCTTCGTCAGCCAGTTCGTGGAAATCCCCGAGGATGTCGTCTTCACCGTCGAATATTCGGTGCGGGCCGCGCAGATCGCCGTCTATCAACTGCTCGCGATAGACCGCGAGGTGCCGCCAATCCTGCATCACGACAAGTCCATCAAGGTCCAGCTCGCCGCGGCGATAAAGGCTTTCCGGTGAACGGGATCCACAGACCCCTGGCACTCGCTAAACATTGGAGGGCGTGATGTACGTCAATGTTGCCGTTCTGAAAGAGACGCAGCCGCATGAACGGCGTGTGGCTATGGTGCCATCGGTCGTGCCCAAGCTGGTCAAGCTGGGCGGAAAGCTGCACATGCAGACAGGGGCAGGGGACGCCATCAAGCTGGCGGACTCGGCCTTCCAGGATGTCGTATTCATTTCGGATCGCAAAAAGCTGGTTGCCGACGCAGATGTGGTTCTCGCGGTCCAGCCGCCCGCGCTGGATGTGGTCGATGCCATGAAGCCGGGTGCGATCCTGATCTCGTTCATCTACGCCGACAAGGAGCCGGCATTGGTGGAACGCCTTTTGGACAGGAAGATCACCTGCTTTGCCATGGAAAAGCTGCCGCGCATAACACGGGCGCAATCAATGGACGCGTTGTCGAGCCAGTCCGCGCTCGCCGGATATTATGCCGTGCAACTCGGCGCCACGCATCTTGGCCGGATCCTTCCGAAGCTCACGACGGCCGCTGGTGCAGTTGGTCCCGCCAAGGTTCTGGTCATGGGTCTTGGCGTCGCTGGCCTGGAGGCACTGGCTACCGCCCATCGCCTGGGCGCGGTGACCGAGGGTTATGATGTGCGTCCGGAAACCCAGGAACAGGCCTTGTCGCTTGGCGCGACCTTCGTTGAGACGGGTGTCGATGCGAGAGGCAAGGGCGGCTACGCCCGCGAACTGACGGCCGAGGAAAAGACCAAGGTTGCCAGCGTGCTGACCGCGCATATTCAGGCCGCGGACCTTATCATCACCACCGCGGCCATTCCTGGACGGCCGTCACCCAAGCTCATCAGCAAGGCACAGGTCGCCGGCATGAAGGCCGGCGCGGTCATTGTCGATCTGTCCGCGGAAGGCGGCGGCAATTGCGAAGATACGCGCCCCGGTGAAACGGCGCAGATCGGCTTGGTGACCATCGTCGCGCCACTGAACGTGCCGTCATTGCTCGGCGAAGACGCCAGCCGGCTCTATGCCAGCAACCAGTACAATCTGCTCGCGCTGATGATGAAGGACAACATCATCACGATCGACTGGGACGACGAGATCCTCGCCGGGACGGTGCTCACACATGACGGCGCGATAAAGAACCAGGCGGCCAAGCCACATGCGGAAACCATCGCGCGCCCCGGCATGGGCAAGGACCGCAATTCCCTGCCGGCCGCGAAAGTGGCCTGAGCCACAGGAGAACACCATGGATTTCTCGATCTCGATCAGCGGGTTTGTCGCGCTCTACATCTTCATGCTCGCGGGCTTCGCCGGCTGGGTCATTATCGGCCATGTTCCGGCGATCCTGCACACGCCGCTGATGTCCGGCTCCAACTTCGTTCACGGCATCGTCGTGGTCGGCGGGATTTTTGCGCTGCTCAATGCGAGTACGACGCTGGAACAGGCAATAGGGTTCTTTGCCGTGCTGCTTGGTGCCGGCAACGCCGCGGGTGGCTACGCGGTTACCGATCGCATGCTCGCGATGTTCCAGACCAGCGAACATCAGCCTGCGCACGCAAAATCCGGCCGCGCCAAGGCCCATCGCCCGAAGAAGGGCTGAGGAACCGCCATGCTCACCATCATCCCGCAACTCCTGATCGGGGCTGCCGATCTAGCGGCTGCTTTCCTGTTCCTCTACGGCCTCAAGCGAATGTCGTCGCCCGTGACGGCGCCCTCGGGCATATTCGTCGCCGGGCTTGGCATGGTCGTCGCGATCCTCGCCAGCTTTCTCTACGCGTTCGATGTTACAACGGAAGCGAGGCCCTTCCTCGCGACCAATATCGGGCTTGCTTTTGTCGCACTCGTTGTCGGCGGAGGCGCTGCCTGGTGGAGCGGTCGGAAGGTCGCGATGACCGCCATGCCCCAGATGGTGGCCCTTTACAACGGCATGGGCGGCGGCGCGGCCGGTGCTATCGCGGCCGTGGAACTGTTCGGCGGTAAATCCCAGGGCGCTACCCAGCTCATCGTCACCCTGGCAGGCGCGCTGATCGGCGCCGTGTCTCTGTCCGGATCGCTGATCGCCTGGGGCAAGCTCGATGGTGTGATCAACAAGCCGCTTCGGTTCAAAGGGCAGCAACTGGTCAATGGACTTGTGTTCATGGCCACTCTTGTCGTCGGGGGCTATCTTGTCTTTGCCGTTGAGGCAGGCGCGGCGCCGTTGATTGCGACGCCCGATCTGATCTATCTCTTCTTCGCCCTGGCGCTTGTCTTCGGCATCCTCATGACCTTGCCGATTGGCGGGGCCGACATGCCAGTGGTGATATCCGTCTACAACGCCTTCACCGGCCTCGCGGTCGGCCTGGAAGGTTTCGTTTTGCAGAACCCGGCCCTGATGATCGCCGGCATGGTGGTCGGCGCCGCTGGCCTGCTGCTGACCCTGCTCATGGCCAAGGCCATGAATCGCTCGGTGAGCAACATCCTGTTCACGAACTTCGGTGCCGTCACCAAGCAGAAGCAGGGTGATATCAAGGGCAGCCTCAAGCCTGCCGAAGCCGGTGATGCCGGCATCTTCATGCGCTACGTCAAGGAGGTCATCATCGTGCCGGGCTATGGTCTCGCGGTCGCGCAGGGCCAGCAGAAGCTCTACGAGTTCGTCAAGCTGCTGCAGTCGGCAGATGTCACGGTCAAGTTCGCCATTCATCCGGTGGCTGGCCGGATGCCAGGTCAGATGGACGTCTTGCTTGCCGAAGCCGGCGTGCCCTACGACCTCATCTTCCAGCTCGATGACATCAACGACGAGTTCGCCAACGCCGATGTCGCCCTCGTCATCGGCGCCAACGATGTGGTGAACCCAGCGGCTCGCACGGACAAATCCTCGCCGATCTTCGGCATGCCTATCCTAAACGCCGACAAGGCCAAGAAGGTTTTCGTCGTGAAGCGCGGCGAGGGCAAAGGCTACGCTGGCATCCAGAACGCGCTCTTCTATGGCGACAATTGCGACATGGTCTACGGCGACGCCCAGGCCGTGCTCATCAAGATGATCGAGGCCGTGCGTAGCCTTGGATTGTCAGCCGCTGCTTGACGCCGGCTCCTGAACAGCCGGCACCAGACTCAAAAAGAAAAGGATCTCCCCATGGCATCCAAGATGCACGCCGCGGTCGTTACAGGTTTCGGAAAGCCACTTGAGTTCCGGGAGTGGGATATACCCACTCCCGGCGCGGGCCAGATATTGGTGAAGACAGAAGCCTGTGGCGTCTGCCACACCGATCTCCATGCAGCGCGCGGCGACTGGCCCTTGAAGCCGACGCCCCCCTTCATTCCCGGCCATGAGGGCATCGGCCGGGTTACCGCCGTTGGCGCCGGCGTCACCATCGTCAAGGAGGGCGACCGGGTAGGGGTGCCATGGCTATACTCCGCCTGTGGCCATTGCGAACATTGCCTGGCTGCGTGGGAGACGGTGTGCGGCGAGGCGCAGTTCGGCGGCTATACGAAGAACGGCGGTTTTGCCGAGTACATTCTCGCGGACCCCAACTATGTCGCCCATATCCCCAATGGCCTGACGCCGCGCGAGGCGGCGCCGCTGATCTGCGCCGGCATCACGACCTACAAGGGGATCAAGGTGGCCGATGTCCGGCCTGGCGAGTGGATGGCCATCTCGGGTGCCGGCGGCCTCGGCCATCTGGCGATCCAATATGCTAAGGCGATGGGGCTTCAGGTCTGTGCCATCGATATCGACGACGGCAAGCTGGCGCTCGCCAAGAGCCTCGGCGCCGATCTCGTGGTCAATGCCAAATCCCCTGACGCCGTGGAGGCCGTGAGAAAAGGCACCGGAGGCGGCGCGCATGGCGTGCTGATCACCGCGCCTTCGCTCGGCGCCTTCAAACAGGGTATCGCCATGGCCCGCAAGCGCGGCACCTGCGTGCTGGTCGGCCTGCCGCCCGGCGAATTTCCGGTGCCTCTGTTCGACGTGGTGGCCAATTGCATTACCATCCGTGGCTCGTTCGTCGGCACACGCGAGGACATGGCGGAGACGCTTGCATTCGCCGCCGACGGCAAGATCAAGGCCGACATCGAGATGCAGCCTCTGTCCGCCATCAATGCCGTTTTCGATCGGTTGGAGCACGGCAAGGTGGCAGGCCGGATCGTCCTCGACTTCGCCTAGAACGGAACCGACGACATTCGACCATATCCGTCAGGATTGGCCGGAGATGGAGAACAGCCATGCAGGCGATGGTTCTGAATCGGCTAAAATCCCCTCTTGCATGGATGGAGTTGCCTGACAGGCAACCGGGGCCGGGCGAGATAAGGATTCAGATCACCGCGTGCGGGGTCTGCCGGACCGATCTGCATGTCGTCGACGGCGAACTGCCCAACGCGGTGTTGCCGATCATTCCAGGCCACGAGATCGTTGGCCGGGTCGACGCGATCGGCCCTGGCGTTGTCGGCCTAGTGGACGGCGAACGCGTGGGCGTCCCCTGGCTGGGCCGCACCTGCGGCGTCTGTTCCTATTGCTTGAGCAACCGGGAAAACCTTTGCGATCACCCGCTGTTCACGGGCTACACGCGCGACGGCGGATTTGCCACAGCGGCCATTGCCGACGCGCGATTTGCATTTCCCCTCGGCGAAGCCGGGGAGGACGCATCGCTGGCGCCGCTGCTTTGCGCGGGCCTGATCGGTTGGCGCTCCCTGTCGATTGCCGGCAACGGCGAACGGCTTGGCCTCTTCGGTTTCGGGGCCGCCGCCCATATCGTTGCGCAGGTCGCGAGATGGCAGGGACACGAGGTCTACGCCTTCACCAGGCCAGGCGATCTCGCGACGCAGGCGTTCGCCTGCGAGATCGGCGCCGTCTGGGCGGGAGACTCCGCAGACACGCCGCCCGAACCGCTTGATGCGGCGATCATCTTCGCGCCTGTGGGTGAACTGGTACCGATCGCCTTGAAGGCGGTTCGCAAGGGCGGACGCATCGTTTGCGCGGGCATTCACATGAGCGACATCCCCAGCTTCCCATACAGCCTGCTCTGGGAGGAACGACAGCTTGTCTCTGTTGCCAATCTGACGCGGCAGGACGGCATCGACTTCCTCAGGCTTGCGCCGAAAATCGGCATCGTCACCAGGACAACCCGATATCCCCTGCAGCAAGCCAACGAAGCCTTGGACGACCTGCGTGCCGGACGGTTCGAAGGTGCTGCGGTTCTGGTGCCTTGATCCGCCCTCGTGATGAGGCAGGCCCGGCCTGAGTATATTCCGAAGCTCCTCCGCGCGTCCCTCGTCGGCTAGGGTTTGCTTTACGCGCCTCGTTGGATCCTCGCGCCCAAATGCGGGCTCAAGACACTGGTGCTTTCGAGATTGGGATGGACGCTGCGATGAAAATACTGCTGACGATTCTCGGTTGTCTTGTCGTGGCGGCTGCGGGCGGGCTCGTTTTCATCTATTCGGGGATATACGACGTGTCGGCAACGACCCCTGATAGCGCCATTGTCGCCTGGGCCGTCCACACCACGTCGGATCGCTCGGTCGGCGCACGCCTTGGCGCCATCAAGGTTCCGTCAGGGCTGGACCAGCCCGCGACGGTCGAGGCTGGCGCGCATCTCTTTTCCCAGAATTGCGCCGTCTGCCACGGCGGGCCTGGGCTCGAGAGAACGGCGATATCGCGCGGTCTCAATCCGCAGCCGCCGGATCTCTTCCGTGCGAGCCGGGTGCCAGAGGCGGGCGAGAATTTCCAGTTCATAAAGTACGGCGTCAAGATGACTGCCATGCCGGGGTTCGCCCCGACGCAAACCGATGAACA
>JBDSLV010000003.1:0-8044 GCA_039916205.1 Mesorhizobium sp.
AGCGTGTTTCCGGAACCGGATTGTTTGCAAGATTGGCTGCCGGGGTCATCAAGGCGCCTCTGCTGCCTGGAAAACGGAACAGGTTTCCTCGGCTATCACTTGTTCTTCATCTGTCGGAATGATGAGGGCGGCGACCCTGGCGTCCGGCGCCTCGATCCGCGTCGCGTTCGCCGCATTCGCCACCGGATCGACGGCAACGCCCAGCCAGGAGAGATGGCGGCAGACGGCTTCGCGGATCTGCGGCTGATGCTCGCCGATACCGGCGGTGAAGACGATGCCCTCGAGCCCGCCCAGCGTATTGGCGATTGCCGCCGTCTCGCGAGCGATGCGGAAGGCAAACAGATCCAGTGCCTCGCGAGCGGCCGGTGCGTCGTTGCCGATCAGATCACGGCTATCGGCGCTGATACCGGAAACGCCGAGCAGCCCGGAGCGGTGGTAGAGCATGTCCTCAACCGCCTCGATCGACAGGCCGCGTTGCTTGACCAGATGGATGAGCACGCCCGGATCGAGATCTCCGCAACGTGTTGCCATCGGGATGCCGCCCAGCGTCGAGAACCCCATGCTGGTGTCGCGGCTGACGCCGCCTTCAAGTCCGCACAGGCTTGCGCCGCTGCCCAGATGCGCCACGACGATGCGGCGGCTGGCGATGTCCGGCGCGACCTGCTGCAGTTGCGCGGCAATGTATTTGTACGAGAGGCCGTGAAAACCATAGCGCTTGATGCCCTCGTCAAAGAGCGAACGCGGCAGCGCGAAGCGGCGCACGAGATCGGTCTGGCTGCGATGGAAGGCGGTATCGAAGGATGCGACCTGCGGCAGGCCGGGCCGCAGATGCCGGATCGCCTTTATCAAGCGAACGCTCTGCGGCTGGTGCAGCGGCGCCAGGGGCACAAGCGCCTCGATCGCGGCGAGCGTCTCGTCGGTTATCGCCTCGCGACCCGCGAACCGGTCGCCGCCATGAACGACGCGGTGTCCAACCGCAGCCAGCGTCCTTACAGAAAAGTGGTGCGACAACCAACCGAGGGTTTCTTCGATGACTTCGTGCAGATCGTCGGAAACGGCCGCCTTGAGCGGAATATTCGCGACCGCCGGACCTTCCGTTATCTGAAGCGCCATTGGCCTATGGAATAGGTCGATGACACCTTTTCCGAGGCGGTGCGGCACACCCGCGCTGATCGCGAACAGGCCGAGCTTGATCGTCGAGGATCCGGGATTGAAGGTCAGGAGAACAGGATCGGTCATGGTAGGGTCTGATCACTGTTCTGCTCGCGACGCGAACTTGCCATCATCAACGACTGGGTGACGATTAGGTTGCCCTGAAGGCGTGTCTGTTCGGCGACGCCTCCATCTGTGCGGCTATGAAAAGCACCTGCCAACGGCCAGCGCTTTGACGCCGGTCAAGAACATGCGCTTTCGTCACGGTGCCTTTGACGGCCCTCTTCTTTGATCGTGATCAATGCCCACTCCGGGTGATCCGCCTTAAGACTCCCGTCCAAAGGAGAACGGCGATGCAATACATCAAGACCGATGGCGAGCTGTGGGCGTCTGCCATGATGCCTGAGGGAATCGTTGAGCGATGGTTCATCGCTAGCGGTGCGACGATCAGGGCTGGCCAGCGGATTGCTGAAATTCGCATAGAGGACGCGCTGCACGAAATTGTCGCCCCGGCCGACGGGCGTGCGACGATTATCGCTGTGGTGAACGATATTATCGAACCCGGTTCAGTCCTGGCAACGCTGGAGACGATTCGGCCCGGCTGAGGGCACCGGCTCGAAAACACAAGTGATGCACACAAACCCGGAGATCGCACCGATGCATTTACGCACGCTCACGGCCTTGGAATGTACGAAATTGCTAACCGCCAATCGCATCGGCCGCCTGGCATGTGCGAAGGACGGACAGCCTTACGTCGTGCCGGTCCACTACGCCCATGCCGACAATCATCTCTACGCGTTTTCCATGCCGGGCAAGAAGATCGAATGGATGCGTGCCAATCCACTGGTGTCCGTTCAGGTTGAAGAACGCGGCGAAGGGCGGGGCTGGCAAAGCGTGGTCGTCGATGGCCGATACGAGGAACTGCCGGACCGCGTCGGCCATAAGCTGGAGCGCGACCATGCGTGGTCGCTGCTCAGCAAGCACTCCGATTGGTGGGAGCCCGGTGCCCTCAAGCCGGTCATGCCTGCTGTGGCGGACAGCGCACCGCACGTATTCTTCCGGATCCTCATCGAGCACCTGTCGGGCCGGGAAGCGAGTGAGTAGGTGGTTTTTTGACCTCGATAGATCGCCACGGACGAAGAGCGGCGGCCGCTGTTGACGCCGAGGCCCAATGCCGAGACCTTGACGCCAAGATCAAGCGCCACCGCTCGACGCCTCCCAACGTTCGATCTGGCCTTGCCAGTAGACGGTTTCATTTCCGTCGATCTCCCAGGCAACCTCCCCCGAAAACGGAAGCCACATATCGCCCTGACGGTGATAGTCAGAGAAACGGCCGCGCCAAGGAGTTGGCAAGATTGGTGCCGTGGCCGAACGCGGCCTATCGGGGGCAAAGGCACCGGCAATCCTCCCGTCGCTGTCGAGGCTGAGTGTGACTTCGACCGCCGTCTCTCCAGCGCCGGCGCTCACGGCCAGCCCGTCGGGCCCGTCGTCGCGCCAGCGCAGCGTGGCATTGAACAGGATCGCGTCGGGCGCCCAGGCAAGTTCGGCAAGATATCGCATCAGCTCGCCGCGCATCAGCGCCGACGAGCGCTCGGCGCGGGCGAGCGGAATGATGCCGAGCGCCATGACATCCAACCGCCCTTGGCCGCCCTTCAACGCATCGCGCACCGAGATCATACCGAAGGGACCAAACCGTGCCCGCCAGTCGAAGGCACATTCGGACGTGGAAATGGTTTGTGTTGCGGTAAATGACATCCAGGACGTGGCGCCAAGCCGTTGTTTCATCCGTCCTGTTTGCGTGAGCTTGACCGTCGTTCGGCGGATCTCGGGATTGGCGCCGAGTCGGCGGGCCAGATCATAGACAGCGGCTGGCAACCGCTTCCTGATCAGAAGATCATCCTCAGCCATCATGCGGCCTTCCTCTATGTTGACGCATTGCTCCACCTCGCGAGCGTGGCCGCTATCCCAGCCACATAGAGGGTCCCGAAGACCAGCTTGTTGTGACGCGCAAGCCATTCTGGAAGGTAGATGTCGAAGTTGTCTCGTCGATCGTCGGTGTAGCCCGCGGCGGCGGATGTGAGGGGGCATTGCCATCCATTCAGGACCAGGATGAGCACCTCCACCAGGACGACGCCGATCGACAGCGCCGCGTGAAAATATTCACCCCACAAGGCGAACACCCAGATTGCGAGGATGCACCCGGCGAAAAAAGCCCAGACGACCGTGTGAATGGCCTTGATTGTCACGAGCCGTGCCGCCGATGCGGTTGGGCTCTCAACGGGAGCGTTCAAGATAGGATTACATTTTCTGCTGGCCGGCGCGCCGAGAAGGGGAGCGCGGCTCCGTAGCCAAAGCGCATGACGAGATCAGGACGTCGCCCCGGCAAGCCGACAAGCGTCGCCAGCTCCGGCCGCAGGCCAGAGACTTCGACGGGCTGATTGATGAAAGCGTGCTTGAGGCCGAGCGCGGTGGCCTGCAACGCGAAACGCTGGCAGGCACGGCCTGCTAGAACCCAATGCTCGCGGTCATCCTTTTGGGCGACGAAGACGGCGACACCGGCCGAAGAGGCGAGCTGTCGTGCGTATTTGTCATTCTCGGCTTTGGCTTTGAAGACGAGATCGAACATGACCCGACCAAGCCATTCCGGAAGGGCGGGATTGCCACTTGATCCGCTGAAGAGACCGTCACCCGTTAAGATCGCCTGCCGAGGGCTGAAGCGCAGCCAGGTCTTCAGTTCCCGCACGAACGCGGCGTCGGCGATCTGCGCACTGTTGCCCGCGACGACCAGGTCGCGCACGCGGTCGATCCGTGGACGATCCGTGATTAGGATGAGATCGACACCCGGCATGGAAGCTGCAGCGGAAAGCATCTGCAGGTCGCGGCTGCTGACGGCTTTGCCGTCATAGTCGCCGCGTGTTGATTGCCGCTTCGGGATCGCATCGAACATCGCCTGCTCGACAGGGGATCCGTTCCCGAAGGCGAACATCACGGTACCGTCATTCGCCGGGCTGAAACTGAGTTCGCCCGGCTTTCCGCGCGCGCCGCCGGCGATGGCCAGGTTTTCCGCCGCGCAACCGAGACTGGCGAACAGATGATGATTGTCCGGGTCTACGATCTCAATCTGTCGCGACATGTCGGGCAGGATTTCTATCCCGACGTCACTGATCTTGAACCGCCACGGCTGGGTGTTGTGGCTGTTCGCCGCAAGCGTCGCGTAGCGGATCAAGTCGTTCGTCCCAGGCGCTTGCTTCAATGCTGCGCGGGTCGCGGCCACGGAGGCGTTGTATTCCTCCGTCGAACCCATGGTCCGGAGGCCAAAATACGTTGCCGCGGCGCCGGCGACCACCGAGGCGCCTCCACCGACCAGATATTGCCGCCTGTTCATCGCTTTCGGCCGATCTGTCTTCGACAATTGCGAAGCGCACTGGGAGGATACCCGAAGAGCAGTTCGGCGCAGGCACATCCGCGGCTGTGCCGGATATGCGGCCATGTCGTCTGCCGCGACGACTCCAGAGTGTAGATCACTCGCACATGGAACGGAGCGCATCAGGCTTGCGGATTTCCAGGGTGCGAAGTCCGTGAAACCTGAGGACATCCTTGTCGCGCAATCTCGATAGCACGCGCGATACCGTCTCGATGGTGAGACCAAGGTAGTCGCCGATATCCTGGCGAGACATCGGCAGCTCGATCTGGGCGAGTTCTCCCTGGCGATCAACCATGTCGATCAGGAACGCGGCGATGCGTTCGATCGCAGTCTGGCGACCGACCACCAAAAGATGTTCCTGGGCCCGCACCATGCAGCGAAGCGCAAGCGGTAGCAGTTCGCGTGACCTGTCCAGGCCGGCCACCGGCCGGAAGGTTCGCAGTCCCGTCGTGACGATGGCCTCGGCAAAGAAGTGGTGGGCAAGGTCCGCCTCGAACCCAAACACCTCTCCCGCCAGATGGAAAGCCGTGATTTGCCGGCGCCCGTCGGCAAGGAGCCGGTAGATACGAACCGCGCCGAACTCGATCTGATAGTGGGAAGCGACCTTTTCGCCTTGTGCGTAGATCTCGGCGCCTGCGTGGAAGAACGAGAGTGGCACAGGCCGGCCGGCATCCGCCACATCCGGCTGTCGGGCAATCGGGGCGGTCAGGGTCTCGAAGGGGGGCCGCGTTATGGCGATAGCGTTCATGGCTGTTTCCCTGATTTCAATGACACAGCAGTCGCGCAGAATGCCGATCCGTGAAATTAGGTTATGTCCTAAGGGATTCTACTTAGTCAGCCGGGAGGCGGCGGGCCGAAACCGACCGCACCATGTCAATCAGGTCATTGCCCTCGACCGGCTTGGTCAGGACCGCGAACTCTTCGCGGCCAGCCACCGAAACCAGACTTTCCACAAGCAGGATCACCCGTCCGGCGAAACGTGCAAGCGTCTGGCTTCCGGCGGGACTGAGCCGGATGGCGCTGTCATCGATGATGACGCAGGTTGCAGCTTCTGCCGCAGGCGAGACTGCTGTTGAAAGCAATCCATGCGATTCGACCGAGAAGCCTTCCACTTCGAGCGCGAACTCAAGCGAACGCCTGAGCCCGGCGTCGGGTGCCACGACTATGATGGTTTGGGCGGCGGGCAAGGCTTGCGGTTTCCGGATGTGCTGGTGGGCTCATCCCGCCAGTCGTCTCCCAACCAGCGACAACCCGGCGCTGAGCGCCTTGCGCCAGATCAATCCTTGCGAGATTCAGGCTGGACCGAAACCAGCGGCCAATGCCATCCGGACAAGCTGCGGCAGGCTTTTTGCCTGCATCTTGGCCATGACGTTGGCGCGGTGGACCTCGACGGTACGCGGGCTGATGTTCAGATCGTAAGCAATCGACTTGTTCGGCAATCCAGCCACCACCCCGGAGAGAACCTGACGTTCACGGTCGCTCAGCCGCCCAAGCCGTGCCTGTATCGATACGACGTCGTCCTGGTCCAACGGCTTGTCGACAAGTTGTTCGGCCGCGCGCTGGATGGCTTCAATAAGCAAAACGTCCTCAAACGGCTTCTCGATGAAGTCCGTTGCGCCGGCCTTCATCGCCTCGACCGCCATGGGAACATCGCCATGACCTGTGATGACAACGGCAGGAAGCGACACGTCGGCGGTCACGAGATTGCGCAAGAGCTCTACGCCGGTCATATCCGGCATGCGCAGATCGGTCACCAGAACGCCATTTCTGATGCCCGGCGCCGCGGCCAGGAAGTCGGTTGCGCTCTCGTGCATCTTGACCGCGAACCCCGACATGGTGAGCAGAAAAGCCAACGACTTCCTGACCGCCTCCTCGTCATCGACGATGTGGACGATGTAGTCACCCGTCTCCATGCGTGTCCTCTTCCTTGAATGCCGGGAGCGTGAACCTGAACGTCGCACCGCCGGCGGCATTCTGGCTCACCGACATCGTTCCACCGTGTGCCTCGACGATACGCTTGGAGATCGATAACCCAACGCCCATCCCTCCAGGCTTTGTCGTGACGAACGGCTTGAACAGTTGGGCGGAAATTTCCTCGGAAATACCTGGCCCGGTATCCTCGACTTCGACCGCGATCTCGCCATCTTGCGCGGCATGGGTGCGCACGACAAGTTCGCGGCGCAGGCTGTCGCCCATGGCGTCCATGGCATTTCGCATCAAATTGGTCAGCACCTGTTGGATCTGTATGTGGTCAACCATTACGGTTGCCGGTCCGGGCTCGAAGTCGAACACCGTCCGCACGCCGCGCTCACGCGATCCCACGAGTGCCAGTGCCCCTGCCTCTTCCACCAGGCTTCGAATGTTCTCCGGCGCTTTCTCGGTGTTACCCTTGGTGACGAACTCACGCAGATGGCGGATGATCTGCCCGGCACGCAGCGACTGTCTTGCCGTCTCTTCCAGTGCAGCTCTCATCTTCGTGGCCACCACATCATCCATGTCGCGCAGCAGGCGGGCGCAGCCTTGAACGTAGTTCGCAATCGCCGAAAGCGGCTGGTTCAGCTCGTGGGCGAGAGTCGATGCCATTTCGCCAAGTTCGTTGAGGCGTGCCAGCCTTGCCAGTTCGCCCTGGATTTCAAGCAGACGCGCCGCCGATTCCTGGCGCTCGGTGAGATCCCGGATGAAGCCGGTAAAATAGGTCTTGCCAGCCGACTTCATCTCGCCAACCGCCAGTTTCATTGGAAACGTCGAGCCGTCCTTGCGTCGGCCGGCAACGACACGATCGACGCCGATGATCCGTTTTTCCCCCGTGGTCAGGTACCTGTGCATATAGCCGTCATGCTCGTGGCGATAAGGCTCCGGCATCAGCAGGCGCACATTCTCGCCGACGACCTCGGCCTCGGTGTAGCCGAACTGCCGTACCGCGGCAGCATTGAATGAAACGATCGTGCCGTCCTTTTCGATGACCACGGTCGCGTCGATCACCGTATCGAGAATGGAGCGAAGATGGGCTTCGCGGGCGTCGAGCGCGCCTTCCGCCCGGTCGATTGCCTTGCTGGCGCGATGCAGCATTTCGCCCATCCAGGCGATTGCCAGGCCGACAAGCGCGAAGACGACGAGTTCAAGCGGATTGTGCGCACGATCGGACTGAAGACTGTCCAGCCAGAACGCCCCGCCAAGGGAAAGCAGCAGGGACAACAGCCCAGGCCCCATACCGCCAGCGAACGACGCGACGAGGATAGCAGGCGTGAAGAGGGTAAAAGTCGCCCGGTCTTCGAGCAGACCCTGCAACAGAAATCGAAGCAGAACAGCAAACGCGACCATGACAATCGCCAGCAAATAGCCATTCCGTCCTTCGAAACGACGAGACAGAACTGCTTGCAGGAAGCGTCCTCTGATACCGGCAATGTCGCGCGCTGGCATGAAATTGTTACCGCCGAACTGAAAGGGGCTGCCAAGTTCAACTGAGGC
>JBDSLV010000004.1:0-12526 GCA_039916205.1 Mesorhizobium sp.
ATCATGGAGAATGCTTTCGCCCAGGTCGAGGACCGGCTGGCGCTGACCGTGGCGGCCGACAATGAGGCGCTCGGCATGCTCCGGCGCTATTGCGGCTTCCTGGAGACAGGCCCCGCGCTCGTTTCGCCGGACCTTGTCACTCATGCCACCGAAACGATTGTCGACCTCATCGGCCTGGTGACCGGCGCCAAGGGCGAGCCGGCCGAGCTTGCCGGCATGCGCGGCTTGCGCGCGGCAAGGCTGCAAGCCGTACTGGGTAAAATCCGCGACAACTTCGCCGATCCAGCCATCTCGGCGCAGCAGGTCGCGCAGCAATTGCGGCTCTCCGTGCGCTATGTCCATGACCTCTTGCAGGAAACCGGGGCGAGCTTTGCCGAGCGCATTCTCGAGTTGCGCTTGCAAAGGGCCCATCGCATGCTTAGCGACAGGCGCAACGACCGCATGCGTATCAGCGAGATCGCGCTGCTGAGCGGCTTCTCCGACGTTTCCTATTTCAACCGCTGTTTCCGCCGCCGCTTCGGCTCGACCCCGAGCGGCGCCAGATAGGTTCAGCATAGGCCGGGGCGCCGAACCGGTGTCAGTGCAAACCAAACTCGCGCAGCAGTTCTTCGCGGTAGCGCACGAAGCGGGTTTCGCTGCGCTCGCGCGGGCGGGGCAGGTCGATGTCGATCAGCCGCGCCGCGCCGCCTTTCTCCTTGGGCAGGATCAGCACCCGGTCGGCGAGATAGATCGCCTCTTCCAGATCATGGGTGACCATCACCATGGTGACATTCTCCTCGCTCCAGATGCGCGCCAGTTCTTCTTGCATGCCGATCTTGGTCATGGCGTCGAGCGCGCCGAGCGGCTCGTCGAGCAGCAGGATTTCGGGCTGCACGGTGAGTGCCCGGGCAATGCCGACGCGCTGCGCCATGCCGCCGGACAACTGGCGCGGCCAGGCATCGCTGAACTCGGCAAGACCGACCAGCGCGATGTAGAAGCGTGCGCGCTCCTCGGCTTCTTGCCTGGGCACGCCGCGCACCTCCAGCCCAAAGGCGACATTGCCCAGCACGGTCAGCCAGGGCAGCAGGCGCGGCTCCTGGAAGATCACCGCGCGCTCGGCGCCGACGCCATGAACCGGCTGGCCGTCGATTGCCACCGCACCACTGTCGGCGGCCTCCAACCCGGCAAGAATCCGCAACAGCGTGGTCTTGCCTGAGCCGCTGGCGCCGACGATGACCAGACATTCGCCGGAGCGGATGTCCAGGTTGAGCGTCCTCAAGACGGCAAGCGAGCGCCCGCCGAGGCTGAAGGATTTGGAGAGGTCGCGGATCGAGACCTCGCCGCCGCGATTGGTGCTGGTCATCTCAGCCTCAGTTGGTCTTGGTTTCGCCTGGCCGGTACAGAATATCGGCGGCCTTCAGTTTGCCCTTGGCCAGGCGGCCGTCACGCTCCAGCACGCTCACCCAGAAGTCGATGTCGTGGTCGCTGGCTTTTGCGCCTTCACGCAGGCCAAAGCCGGTCCAGTAGCGGGCGAGATCGCCGTTCTCGCCACGCTTGTCGAGAATGGTGGCCAGAACCTTGCGCGCCTCATCGGGGTTCTGGCGCGACCAGTCGGAGGCGCGCGCCGCCTGTTCGACGAAGTTGCGGGCGGCGTCCGGGTTGGCGGCGATAAAGTCGCGCCGCAGCACGACGAAACCGCCGGCCAGTTCCCCCAGCACATCGGTGTCATTGAAGACGCCGCGCACGCCGCCATTGGCGACCAATGCGCCGGCAAAAGTCGCCTGCCAGTAGCCGAGACCCGCGATATCGACCTGGCGCGAACGCAAGGTCTGTTCGAGCTGCGGCCCCGGCACGACGACGAGATTGGCCGCGTCCGGCGGCAGGCCGACGCTGTGCAGCGCCTCGCGCACCGTATAGTCGAGATGCGCGCCGAGCGTGTTGACCGAGATGGTCTTGCCAGCAATGTCGGCGATCGATCTGATCGGGCTGTCGTCAAGCACGTAGAAGACGCTCTTGACGTCCTTGTTGATGCCGTTGCTCGGATAGGCGGCGACGAAGTCGTTGCCGCCCGAGATCGAGTTGATCACCGCGGCGGTGGCGGCCGAGCCGAGATCGACGCTGCCGGAGGCAAGCGCGAACAGCGATTCCGGACCGCCGGCGGCATAGCCGACATTTTCCAGCTCGACACCGAGCCCCTTGTAGTAGCCGAGTTCGCCGGCCAGTTCATGCGGGGCGATACCGCCCCGGCTGGCGAGATAGCGGATTTTGACGGGCGCTGCTTGCGCGAAGGCGAAGCGCGGCAGGCCGACGGCGATGATGCCGGCGGCAAGCGGTGCGCGGGCAAGCAGGGAACGGCGCGTGATTTTCATGGTCCGGTCTTTCCTGTGTTGAGGGGATTTGTAGCGTTTGACGAAGGCGGGGCTCCGCTTGGTAAAAAGATCACCCGATCGGCTGGCTCCACCGGCACAACCGCCGCTGCAGCGTGACCAGCGCCTGGTTGGCGATCAGTCCGAGGCCGGCGAGGATGACGATGGCGGCGAACATCAGCGGGATCTGGAAATTGTACTGGGCGTTCATCACCTGGAAGCCGATGCCCTTGTTGGCGCCGATCATCTCGGAGGCGATCAGAAGCAGCAGGGCGGTGGTGGCGCTGAGCCTCAAGCCGACGAAGATCGAGGGCACGGCCCCCGGTAATACGACGCGGCGGAACACGGTCAGCCGCGTCGCGCCATAAACGCGCGCCATTTCGAGCAGCTTCGGGTCGACTTCCTTGACGCCGCTGGTGGTGTTGAGCAGCAGCGGAAACAGTGTGGCCCAGAAAATGACGAAGATCTTGGAGGTTTCGCCGAGCCCCAGAAGCAGGATGAACACGGGATAGAGCGCCAGCGCCGAGGTCTGCCGGAACACCTGCAGGATCGGATCGAGCGCCGTTTCGACCGCGCGGACCTGGCCCATGAACAAGCCAAGCGGGATGGCGATCAGCACGGCGGCGGCAAAGGCAATTCCGGCGCGCTGCAGGCTGATGGCGATGTCGCCGAGCAAGGTGCCGCCGGCGAGGCCCTTCCACAGCGCGGCGGCGATCATGTCGATCGGCGGCAAGACCGCCGCATTGACCCATCCGGCGCTGCTCGACACTTGCCAGAGCAGGAGGAAGGCGACCAGCACGCCATAGCGTGACAGGAAGTGCCGGATAGTCCGGAAGCCAAGGCGCAAGGCGTCAGTGCCGATGCCACTGCCGTTCGTGCCAGGCCGGCCGATGACTATCGGCCGCTCGATGTGCTGCAAACTCATCGTCTTGCCCTCTCGTTCGGGAAGTTATTCGGCGGCCAGCACGGTCGAGCGTGCGCGGGCCACGGTCCAAGGATTTTCCGGCCGCCTGAGGCCGAGGTTTTCGCGCAGCGTCCGGCCTTCGTAGGCGGTGCGGAACAGGCCTCGGCGTTGCAGTTCGGGGATGACCAGGTCGACGAAGTCGTCGAGCGCGCCGGGCAGCCATGGCGGCAGGATGTTGAAGCCGTCGGCGGCTTCGCTGGTGAACCATTCTTCCAGCTGGTCGGCCACATCGGTGGCGCTGCCGACGATGGTGTAGTGGCCGCGCGCCGTCGCCACCCATTGGTAGAGCTGGCGGATGGTGAACTTGTGCTCGTCGGCGATCTGCCGGATCAGCGCCTGGCGGCTCTTCATGCCCTCGGTCTCCTTGCTCGGCGGCAGCGGGCCGTCGAGCGGATAGCCCGTGATGTCGAGCGTCTGCCCGGCGAGCCCATTGAGCAGGGCGACGCCATCCTCGGGCAGGATCAGGTCGTTGAGCAGCTGGTATTTAGCCTGCGCTTCTTCCCTAGTGCGGCCAACGAATGGTGCTACGCCAGGCATGATCAGCACCTGGCCGGGATCGCGGCCAGCCTCGGCCACGCGCGCCTTGATGTCGCGGTAGAATTCCTGCGCCGTCTCGAGTTTCTGGTGGGCGGTGAAGATCACCTCGGCTGAATGCGCGGCGAGCCCGCGCCCGTCTTCGGACTGTCCGGCCTGCACCACCACCGGGTGGCCCTGAACGGGACGCGGCACGTTGAGCGGGCCCTTGACGCTGAAATGCTCGCCCTTGTGATTGATGTCGTGCAGCTTGTCCTTGTCGTAGAAGCGGCCGGATTGCTTGTCGCGAATGAAGGCGTCGTCCTCCCAGCTGTCCCACAGCGCCTTGACGGTATCGACATGCTCGTGCGCGCGGGCATAGCGCTCCGCGTGGTTGGGCTGGATGTCGCGGTTGAAGTTCCGCGCCGTCTCATCGCCGGCCGAGGTCACGACATTCCAGCCGGCCCGGCCATTCGACAACAGGTCGAGCGAGGCGAACTTTCGCGCCAGCGTGTAAGGCTCTTCATAGGTGGTGGACGCCGTGGCGATGAAGCCGATATGGGTGGTCAGCGGCGCCAGCGCCGCAAACAGGGTCACCGGCTCGAAACCGGCGATCTTGGCATTGCCGCCCTCGCGGGCGCCGAGGCCGACCGTCAGGTTGTCGGCGAGGAAATAGGCGTCGAACAGGCCGCGCTCGGCGGTCAGCGCCAACTGCTTGTGGAACTCGAAATTGGTCGCACCGTCGGCCGCGGCGTCCGGGTGGCGCCAGGCGGCGATATGCTGGCCACCACCGGGCAGGAAGGCGCCAAGTTTGATTTGCCTGGGCTTTGCTGTCTTGGTCATCGCTGGCTCCTTCTGGGTTGGTTGAGAGGGAATTCTTAGTTGAACTCGCTACAGGGCTTGCCTCAGGCGGCGAGGCCGACTCGGCGGGGTGCGCCCACCGCCCTCGACGCCTCGGCGACCGCTTGCCGGACACGGGCCTGGATGGCTTCCGACACCAGCGCGCCATCGACAAAATCCTTGTCGGAGGCGTAGATCGCGGTCGGCAGGGTCTGTGCCTCGAAGAAGCCGAACAGCGGCCGCAACTGGTGTTCGACAACAAGCGAATGACGCTCACCGCCGCCGGTTGCCGCCAGGATGACCGGCTTGCCGCGCAGCGATGCGGGATCGAGCAGGTCGAAGAAATGCTTGAACAGGCCGGTGTAGCTGCCCTTGAAGGTCGGCGAACCGACCACAAGCACATCGGCGGCCGTCACTTGGTCGACGAGGTTGCGGGCCGTCTGATCCAGGTCGCGCAGCCAGCGTGCCCGAGCGAAGGAGGGGCCGAGATCCTCGATGTCGAAAACCGTCGGCGCGCCGCCGGTGTTCTGTGCCACCCCAGACGCGATGTGGCTGACGAACGCCTTGGTTTTCGATGGGCGGGTCAGGTTGCCCGACACACCAACCACTAGAAGTTTCGACATCGCAGGCTCCTTGCGAGAACAACACTCCTATTAAGCCTACGGAATTTGTAGAATTAAATGAGCGAGAAGATTTCAAAACAGACGCGGCAAGCGGAACGGGTTTGCGGCAGATCGCCAGATATTGGGCAATTCGACGCGCCGGCGTTCGACTGGGCCAGCACGGAGCGGGACTGTCAGCTGACATCGATGCCTGCATTGACGGACTCGCGCCGGCACCTAGATTGAGCGGCTTCAAGGGAGGAGCTTGGATGGAAACCCAGGAATTGCATCGCGGCCGTCTCGTCGACCATATTCAGCTTGTGGTGCGAGATCTCGGGGCCAGCCGGCGCTTCTACGAGGCGGTGCTCAACGTTCTGGGCGTGCCGGTCGGTGGCGTTGGCCCCGATTTTTTCTGGGCCGACGAATTGTTCATCTCCAGCGTCGACAGCCCGGCGGCGCAAGGGAAGCTCACCGGGCGGCATCATTTCGCATTCCAGGCAAAGGACCGCGCCATGGTCGATGCCGTCTACAAGGCCGGGCTTGAGGGCGGCGGCAAGGACAATGGCGCGCCGGGCGAGCGGCCCTATCATCCCGGCTACTACGCCGCCTTCCTGCTCGATCCCGACGGCAACAATATCGAGGCCGTCCATCACGGGCCGGCGACGCGCAGCGCCGCCTCGGTGAAGATCACGTTCTGACCAGGTTTTTTGGCTGACCGGATTTTGGCTGACCGGTTTTGGCCAATCGAAGTCGGGGATGGATCTGTCAGGGGATTGCTCTTAATGGGCGGTTCGGTCTCAACTCGTTTAGGAGTTCAGACTGATTTGCCCCGGGGATCGCATGCGTCCACTGCCTGTATCGGTGCCGTTTTTCAGCCAGTGGGAAACGCCGGATATGACACTGGACGTGCTGGCCGAAGGTGCCGCCGTCGCCCTTCGGCGCGATCCGGCCTGGAAGGGTTCAGGCGCGGCAACGCTGGACGAATATGTCGTCTGGGCCAGCCATGTCTGCGGCATGGCCTGCCTGAAGATGATCCTGGCGGCGCGCGGCGAGACCATACCGACGCTGGAACTGGCAAGGCAATGCACTCGATACGGCGGCTATGTCGTCAACGAGGCCGATCAGTCGATCAAGGGCCTGATCTACGCGCCGCTCGTCACCTTCGTGAAAGAGGCGTTCGGCCTGCGGGCGGAGGTGCTGACCGGCATCGCCACGTCGGACATACCTGATATCCTGGCGGAGCAGCGCTTCTTTATCGCGTCGGTCAGCGCCGGGATACGCTGGCCCGAGCGCGAGCCGCCGGGGAAGGGCGGACACCTTGTGCTCGTAACCTTGGCTTCGGACGCCTTTTTTCGCTTTCACAATCCGTCCGGCCATACCAGCGCCACACAGGAAAACGCAGAATTGGCCCCAGCGGATTTCGACCGCTTTTTCGCCAATCGCGGCATTGCCGTCGCCATGTGATTTTCAGGACCTGAGGGATTTCGATGACTGCAAGGATTAGGGTTGCCATCCTGTTTGGCGGGCGTTCGGCCGAGCATGACGTCTCGTGCCTTTCAGCGGCCAATGTGATGAAGGCGATTGACCGGACACGCTACGAAGTCGTGCCGATCGCCATCTCCAGAAACGGCCAGTGGCTGCTGGGGCAAAGCGATGACGGCGCGGTGGTTCCTGCATCCGGCGAGGGGATTGAAGTCGCGCTGTTGCCGGGTGGCAAGGGCAGGCTGGTCGCGGTTTCGCGCGATGGCAAGCAGCCTGACCTGGCACCGGTCGACGTTGTCTTTCCGGTGCTGCACGGTCCGTTCGGCGAAGACGGCTCGGTGCAGGGCTACGCTGAAGTCGCTGATGTCGCCTATGTCGGCTGCGGCATCCTGGCCTCGGCCGCCGCCATGGACAAGGATGTCGCCAAGCGGCTGATGCGCGAGGCCGGGCTTGCCGTTGCCCGCTCCGTCACCGTGCATCGCGGCGATGTCGGCTCCTTCCAGGAGGTTGCCGGCGCGCTTGGCCTGCCTTTCTTCGCCAAGCCGGCGCGCCAGGGTTCGTCCTTCGGCGTCAGCAAGGTGGAGGACCGCGACGGGTTCCAGAGCGCGGTCGACACGGCTTTCCGCTATGACGGCAAGGCGCTGATCGAGGAGTTCGTCGAAGGCCGCGAGATCGAGTGCGCGGTGCTGCAACGGGCCGACGGCACACTGACCGTGTCGCTGCCCGGCGAGATCATTCCGGCCGGCCGGCACGGGTTCTACACCTACGAGGCCAAGTATCTCGATGCCGACGGGGCGTTGGTGAAGGCGCCCGCCGATGTCCCGGCGGCCATTGCCGGCAAGGCTGCGGAAATGGCCCGGCAGGCCTTCCAGGCGCTTGGCTGCGAGGCCATGGCGCGCGTCGATTTCTTCCTGCGCGCCGACGGCAGCCTGCTGGTCAACGAGGTCAACACCATTCCCGGCTTCACCGACATCTCGATGTTCGCCAAGGCGCTGGCTGTGAGCGGCATCAGCTACGGCCAGATCATCGACGTGCTGATCGAGCATGCGCTGGCAAGGCATGCAGGGAGCAAGTTGCAAGCCAGCTAAAATAAGCTGATCATCGCGGTTGGCAGGGTGGAGATATCAAGTGGCGGCCAATCGTCCAAACGGCATGCAATCGTCGGATTCAGCACTGGGAGGCATTGCCGCGGCGATCGGGTCGCATCCGCGCACCTCATTGCCCACTGTGGCCAGCATCGTCACCGCCGTTGCCGCGCTGTATTTCGGCCGCGAGGTCTTCCTGCCGATCGCCATCGCGCTGCTTCTGACCTTCGCGCTTGCTCCCGTGGTTTCCACCTTGCGACGAGCCGGCATGCCTCGCCTTCCGGCTGTCATCATGAGTGTGCTGGCCGCCTTCGCGGCCCTTGGCCTGTTCAGTTTCATCATTGCCTCGCAAGTCAGCGAACTGGCGCAGAACATCCCGGTCTACCAGACCAACATCCTGACCAAGATCCATTCGCTGAAACAGACGGGGGTGGAGGGAGGGATAATCTCCAGGTTGAGCAACGTGATCGAGCGTGTCGGCCAGGAAATCGACACGCAGGATCCTTCACAACCTGGCGCCGACAAACCAAAGCGCGAGCCGGTGCCGGTCGAGATCGTCTCGCGCGAACGGCCGCTCGAGGTCCTGCAAAGCATCGTCGGCCCGCTGATCAGTCCTTTGGCCTCGGCAGGGCTGATCATCATCGTCGTCATCTTCATGCTGATGGAGCGGGAGGATCTTCGCGACCGTTTCATCCGCCTTGTCGGTTATGGCGATCTTCACCGGACGACGCAGGCGCTGCAGGACGCCGGCAAGCGGGTTGGCCGCTATCTCATCATGCAGTTGGTGGTCAACACCGTCTACGCCATTCCGATCGCCATCGGGCTCTGGGTTCTTGGCATTCCCAACGCGCTGTTGTGGGGATTGCTGGCGCTGGCGCTGCGTTTCGTTCCGTATATCGGCCCTGTCATAGGCGCGCTGCTGCCGCTGTTCCTGGCGCTGGCCGTCGCACCAGGCTGGTCGCTGCTTTTGTGGACCGCGGGCCTGTTCGTGGTGATGGAACTAATCACCGGCAATGTCATCGAGCCCTGGCTCTACGGTTCGCGCACCGGCCTGTCGCCACTGGCCATCATTGTCGCCGCGATCTTCTGGACGTGGCTGTGGGGGCCACTGGGCCTGGTTCTGTCAACACCGCTGACAGTCTGCCTCGTGGTGCTCGGCCGGCACGTGCCGCAGTTCGAGTTCCTTGACGTTCTGTTCGGCAACGAACCCGTGCTTGAACCGCACGCCAGGCTCTACCAGCGGCTGTTGGCCGGTGACCCGGACGAGGCCACTGACCATGCCGAAGAGATCCTGGAGGAAAAATACCTTGTCGACTTCTACGGCAAGGTGGCCATTCCCGCCCTCATGCTGGGCGAACAGGACCGAGTACGCGGCGTCATGGGCGATCAGCAACGACGGCAAGTCGCGGCCAGTGCCCAGGCCCTGGTGGCAAATCTGGAGGATGATGCAAGGGAGGAGGCCGACGAGGACGAGGAGCCGGATGCCGCCGCCGACGCCGGACCCCGCGAGGCTGGGGATGCCGTAGACGAGCCTGAGTTGCCTGAAGGCGCTGGCCTCTCCGTGCTCTGCGCCGGGGGGCGTGGCGAACTGGATGATGCCGCCGCGGCAATGCTGGCGCAGGTGCTGGAAGTGCAAGGTGCGACGGTCTCAAAGGCGAGCTTCGCCGACATGGAGCCGGCGGCTATTCGCCGGCTGGAACTCGGCCAGGTCGGCACGGTCGTGGTCGGCTTCCTCAACAGGGATTCACTCAACCATGCCCGTTTTCTGGTTCGCCGGCTGAAGCGCGCCAAAGCCGCGCTCAGGGTCGGGATCGTGTTCTGGTCGGAAGCTGCCGACGAGAAGGCAACCGATGAGCTTGCCAGCAGCATCAACGCGGACTTCGTGGCGCATGGCATGTTCGGCGCCGTGGTTGGAGCGCTGTCCAACGACCCGCCAGTGCCAGTCAAAGCCGTCAAACGCCGGCGCCACCCAACCGTTCGCAAGAAGGTCGCCACGGCGGGGCGCTAACCACGCGCTCCGCACGATTTTCCCAACCGATGGTAGCCCTTGGGAACTGAGTGCGATGAGGCGTCGCGGGTGGACGGAGGCCTGGGCCTGTGCGCCGGCGCGCGGCAAGGCTCCAGCACGGTACCCGCACCTGATGATGCTGAACGGCCACACTGACCGAGCAAGTGCGGCGGTGCTTTCCCGGACAATTCCGATGCGCTCCAACCCAAGACGCGGGCGGCGGACAATGCAACACCACACAACAGGCTCGAACACCCGTATCGCCTGGATGGGCAAGGCGTGCGGGGCACCGCCGCAAGATACGGCGACGCAACTATTTTGGGGTAACATGCAATGAAATCCATTCTTCTGGTGCCGACTGTTTTCTTTGCCGTCGCTGGAGCGGGTCTCGTCGCCACAGGGGCGGCCTTCGCCGCCGACGCGGCGGTGATCGAGGCCGCGCCGGATATCGTTCCCGCCGGTTTTGTCTGGACGGGCGGGTATGTCGGTCTGCAGGCAGGACATGCCTGGTCCAACTCGCACTACCTCTCAAACAGCGGGAGTTCCGCGGAGCCCGACCCGACCGGTTTGTTCGGCGGCGTCTACGCCGGTTACAATCACCAATTCCAGGGCAATTTCGTGCTTGGCGTGGACGCGGATATGAATTTCTCCGGCATCGATGGGCAGTCCGACATCGTTTTCTCCGATGGCACCACGGACCTCGATCACCAGTTCGTCTCCGAGGTCAAATGGAACGGCGCGCTTCGTGCCCGACTCGGCTATGCCGTGGGTCGCTTCATGCCCTATCTCGCCGGCGGCATCTCGGCGGCGCGATATGAGTTCACGCTGCGCCACGGCGATGGATCCGAACACGAACGGGCCAAGGGGACCTGGACCGGCTGGAATATCGGCGCGGGCGTGGAGTACGCCGCCACCGACACGCTGTTGCTCAGGGCCGAGTATCGCTACACCGACTACGGCAGCAAGGAATTCCAGGGTTTGTGGAGTGCTGGCAGCCGGTCGAGCACCAACCTCAGGAGCAGCGACCTGCGCCTGGGTCTTGCCTACAGATTCTGACCGGCATCCTCCTGCCTCGCGCCGGGCCTCTCGGGTGATGCTGAACGGCCACACTGACCGGGCAAGTGCCGCGGCGCTTTCCCCGACAATTCCGGTGCGGTGCTGCCCAAGACGTCACCGGTGAACAATGCAAAACCGGGGACCTCGACAACGCTTGCGTCTCCGCGAAGCATTTCGACAGCGCGGAACGCAACACCTTTAGGGCAGTAAACAACAATGAAAACGGTTCTTCTCGCTACAGCCATCCTTCTCGCGCCCGCCGGCTGGGCGTCCGCGGCGGACATCAATGAAACCTTGCCCGCCGCCTACGACTGGTCCGGCCTCTACGCTGGCGTTCATGTCGGTTTCGGTGCCGGAAAGTCCAATCTTTCCATCCCCGGCAGCGGCATCGAGGCTGCCCTCGATCCGAACGGTTTTATTGGCGGCATCCATATCGGCTTCAATCAAGAAATGGCGAACCGCTTCGTGCTCGGTGCCGAGGCCGACATTGCGTACAGCAATGTGGATGGACTGACGACCTTTGCCGGTGCCGGCGCGTTGCTCAGGAGCGAACTCAAGTGGTCGGGTTCAGCGCGGCTGCGGGCCGGCTAAGCTTTCGATCGGACTTTGCCCTACATCACCGCCGGCGTTGCGGCGGCCAAGTATGAAGTGACCGCGATCTCCACCGGCCCCGCCGGTGAAATACCCTACCACGACGAAACCCATATTGGCTGGACGGTAGGAGCGGGCGTTGAGCATGCCTTCACCGACAAGTGGATCGCGCGGGTCGAATATCGCTACTCTGACTTCGGCACCAAGGATCTCTCGATAGCGGCCGGTCTTGGCCAGGTCGCGGACGTCAGCCTCCAGACAAACGATATCCGGGTCGGCCTCAGCTACAAGTTCTGATCCGCTGACCAAACAAAACCCCCGGCGATTTACGCCGGGGGTGTTGTTTGTGCCGGAAACGCATACGTGTTCGACCGGGATCGCAATGGCGAGAATGACGGAAACGCCGCTGCGCTTTCGAGCCGGAGCGACTGGGGACTCTCGCGACCCTGACGCGCAGCTCAGCTACACCTCCGACAGCGCTTTCAAATGGGAGATCGCACGCGCCGGGTCAGAGGGATGATCCATCTGCACTCAGGTCACATGTTCGACGCGACGTCGCGGGTGGACGGAGGCTTGGGCCTGTGCGCCGGCCGTTGCCGCACTGGCTGCGGAGCAGCGGTGCGGGGGACGGTCTTGGCCGTGCTGTTTGGTATCCGTGTCTTGTGGCGCAAGGTCTTGTGGCGCAAGAGCCAGGTGGAAGACAGTTCGGCAAGAAAACTGCGCAAATCCTTCACATGATCCTCCCATGTCAGGTAACGCATTAATTTCCGACGGTCAGACTTGTTCCACTCCCATGATCACGGCCCGCAGGGCGACCGTGCCCGACTTACTGAAGCGGACCGGAGTGCGGCAACTCGACGGCAGCGGTCCTGCGCTCAATGCCGTCTTCGCTGGCGCCATTCGCCAGTTTGCCAATGGCGCTCAGACCATCGAATTCTATCGCCGCGCCAAAGAGTTGGGCTGCCTGCATGACCAGGTGTTCGATGTCTTCCAGTGCGACATTCTCGGCCAGATTCCTGACCCTGACCTGTTCGGCCACC
>JBDSLV010000005.1:0-18677 GCA_039916205.1 Mesorhizobium sp.
TTGCTGTTTTCCAGCGGCGGCATGGTCTCGAAGGTCATCGCCGACAGCAGCGACAGCGACAGGAAGCCGTGCGCGATCGTGCCGCCGAACGGCGTTTCGCGCGTGGCGCGCTCTGGGTCGCAATGGATGAACTGGTGATCGTCCGTGGCGTCGGCGAACTGGTCGATCATGCGCTGCGTGACCACGCGCCATGGCGATACGCCGACTTCCTTGCCGACATTGGCCAGAAGCACATCAAGACTGATCGGTTCCACGCTCTGTCCTCCACTCCACACGCCGGCTCTGCGGCCGGGCATGTCATTCCTTGAACAGCGTCAGTCCATGCTGCACCGACTGTCCGCCGTCAATCGGCAGGATGGCGCCGGTGACATAGCTGCCCGCACGGCTGCACAAATAGAGCGTTGCGCCGGCAATGTCATCCGGCGTGCCGATGCGGCCGATCGGAACATGGCCGCCGACATGCTTTGCCTGCTCGTCGGTACCGGTGGCGAACGCCGTCATCCGGCTTTGAAAGGGCCCGGGAGCGAAAGCATTGACGGTGATGCGGCGGCCGGCGAATTCGAGCGCCAGGGTCCGCGTCAGGTGATGAACGGCGGCTTTCGAGGCGGTGTAGGAATAGGCGTCGTCGGCCAGCGGTTGCGTGCCCATCACCGAACCGAGATTGATCACCCGCGCCGGATCGCTGTCGCTGGCGGCGGCGTCGAGCAGCGGCAGCAGTTCGCGGGTGAGATGGAAGACCGCCGTGACATTGACGCCCAGCACCTTGGCCCAGGCCGCATAGGGAAAGCTCTCCATTGGCGCGCCCCAGGAGACGCCGGCATTGTTGATGAGAATGTCCAGTTTCGCGGTCCGTGCCTTGACCTCTGCCACCAATGCCGCGATGCCGGCCTCGCTGGAGACATCGCCGGCAAAGCCCTCGGCCTGGCCGGAGGCGCCAAGCCCGTTCAACTCGCCGGCGACCTTGACGCAATCCTCGCCCTTGCGCGAAGCGATCATCACCGTGGCGCCGGCCTTCACCAGGGCGGTTGCGGCCATGCGGCCGATACCGGTGGCGGCGCCGGTCACCAGGGCGGTCTTGCCGGCCACCGAAAACAGCTCGTCCAGATAGCTCATAGCAATTCCCTCGCGTTCTGCCTCGGCATGCGGGGCAAAAGAGTTCGCGTTGACAAGGCTATCCGAAGTACGGTCATCCTTGCCACCGACAAAATGCCTGGCGCGCATGAAGGGTTAGCGACCGATGACGGAGATGAATCTCGGCATGACCGAGCGGCTGAAGCCGATCCATGAGCGTGTCACGGCCATGGTGCGCGACGAGATCATGCCGCTTGGCGAGGAATTCCTGGCCGAAGTCGGCAAGGGTGGCGACCGCTGGGTCTACAGCGCGCGCCAGACCGAAATCCTAGAAGGCTTGAAGACCACCGCCAAGGGACGCGGCCTGTGGAATTTCTGGTTGACCGGCTCCGAGCGCGGCTACGGCCTGTCGACGGTCGAATACGCTTATCTGGCCGAGGAAATGGGCAAGGCGCATCTCGGCGCCGAGACGTTCAACTGTTCGGCGCCCGACACTGGCAATATGGAGGTGCTGGAACGCTACGGCTCGGCGGAACACAAGAAAGAGTGGCTTGAGCCGCTGCTCGAAGGCAAGATCCGCTCCGCCTACCTGATGACCGAGCCGGATGTCGCTTCATCCGACGCCACCAACATTTCGTTGCGCTGCGAACGGCAAGGCGACGACTATGTGCTGAATGGCGAGAAGTGGTGGGCGTCGGGCGCCGGTGATCCGCGCTGCGCCATCTATATCGTCATGGTGAAAACCTCCGATGGTGAACCAAAGCATCGCCAGCACTCGATGATCCTGGTGCCGTCGGATGCCAGGGGTGTGACCAAGCTGCGCGCCATGCAGGTCTATGGCGAGGATGATGCGCCGCATGGCCACATGCACCTTCGCTTCGACAATGTGCGGGTACCTGCATCGAACCTGATCCTTGGCGAGGGCAGGGGGTTTGAGATCGCGCAAGGGCGGCTTGGCCCCGGCCGCATCCATCACTGCATGCGCGCCATCGGCCAGGCCGAGATGGCGCTGGAGATGCTGTGCAAGCGCTCGGTGCGGCGCGAGGCTTTTGGCCAGCCGCTGGCCAGGCTCGGCGCCAATTTCGACATCATCGCCGAATGCCGCATGGAGATCGAGATGGCGCGGCTGCTCTGCCTCAAGGCGGCGTGGATGATCGACCAGGGCGATGCGCGCGCGGCGGCGCCCTGGATCAGCCAGATCAAGGTCGTGGCACCGCGCGTGGCGCTGAAAGTCACCGATGAGGCGGTGCAGATGTTCGGCGCGCAAGGCATCAGCCAGGACACGCCGCTGGCGCGTTCGTGGACGCATCTGAGAACCCTGCGTCTCGCCGATGGGCCGGATGCCGTTCATCGCCGTCAGGTGGCGCGCACGGAGCTGAAGAAATACACGCAGGAAAAGGTCTGAGCGCCATCGCTCGTACCGACCAAGGAGTTCGCCGATGACCATCCCGTCCGAAATGAAGGCGCTGTTGCTGACCGGCGACGGCTACACCAAGACCCCGAGCGGCAGCGTGCTGGAGGCGATGGAACCCTATCTTGTGCCCGGCACTATCGCCGTACCGGCGCCGGGACCGAGCCAGGTGCTGATCAAGGTGAGCCTGGCTTCGATCAATCCGTCCGATGTCATGTTCATCAAGGGTCAATACGGCCAGCCACGTGCAAAGGGCCAGCCGGCCGGCTTCGAGGGTGTCGGCACTGTCGTCGCCACCGGCGAAGAGCCATACGCCAAGAGCCTCGCCGGCAAGCGCATCGCCTTCGCCACCGGCGTCTCAAACTGGGGTTCCTGGGCGGACTATGCCGTCGCCGAAGCCGCCGCCTGCATCCTGCTTCTCGACACGGTGCGTGACGAGGACGGCGCGGCGATGATCGTCAATCCGCTCACCGCGATCGCCATGTTCGATATCGTCAAGGAGGCGGGCGAGAAGGCCTTCGTCATGACCGCCGGCGCCAGCCAGCTTTGCAAGCTGATCATTGGCTTGGCCAAGGAAGAGGGGTTCCGGCCGATCGTGACCGTGCGCCGCGACGACCAGGTCGCGCTGCTGAAGGAGATGGGCGCCGCCCATGTGCTCAACGAGAAGGCAGCGGACTTCAAGACGGCGTTGCGCGAGGTGATGAAGGCCGAGCAGCCGTGCATCTTCCTTGACGCGGTGACCGGACCGCTGGCGTCAGCCATTTTCGACGCCATGCCGAAGCGCTCACGCTGGATCATCTATGGACGGCTCGATCCGGACACCACTGTCATCCGGGAACCTGGCCAGATGATCTTCCAGCACAAGCATATCGAGGGCTTCTGGCTCAGCGAATGGATGCGCCAGTTTCGTGACCGCCGAGGCCCGGCGATCCTGGAAGCGCAGAAGCGCTTTTCCGACGGGCGCTGGTCGACCGACGTGACGGCCGTGGTGCCGCTCACTGAAGCGATGGCGCGGGTGCCGGCGGAACTCGCCAGGCCCAACGGCAAGGTTTTCATCAAGCCGTGAATGAGCGTGGGCCATGATATCAACTCCGGTAGAATTGCCGAAAGAAGGAAGCCTATGAGAAAATGGTGGTGTCTTCCGATTTTCTTGATTTCGATGGCCTGCGCCCTTGAAGCAAAGGCGGAAGACAAGTTCCCGCCATTTTGGCGCAAGGCGATGACGAACGATCCGAATACAAACTACTTTCTCAAGAAATATTCTGTTCCTCTGGATGATCCGGCCGGAACCGCCGTCAGAAACATCATGTTGGCTCGGGTGATTGGTGCCCTGTGTCAGTCGTCAAAGCTCAACAGGGCCAAGGTCAAGGCCTATCGCGAAAGAACGATCGGCAGTCTCTCGCCTGAGCAACTCAAGGCGGCGGCATTCCAAGGTGGCAGCGCGCTGCGGAGTTTCAACTACCAGGACCTCGCCTACCTTTGCGCTGGGGTCGACTATCAGTTCGGGCCGAATGGCGTGCTGATCCCAGGCGCCGTTTCGGCCGGAAGGGGTGAGCCAAATTACCCCTATGATCAGCGTAACCCTTACATCCACTTGCCCGAATTCACGGGCAATTAGCCAGATGGAGCTCTGAACCGGACATCCGCCCCGAAACATAATGTCGGTTCAACGAGCTTCGCGGCCATCGAGCCCTCTATGCCGGTTGGCTTTGTCCGTGATATGTCGCCGCCATCGAGTGCCGGGGCAGTGATGGGAAATTGTCCTGGGCGGGTGTGTGAGTATTTCATGATAATATCCAAGCAGACTTTCGACCGTCTGGGGTTTGGCCTGTGGATCCTGGCGTTGCTGGTCGTGCTTGCCCTGGCCATTCTGTCGCCCGATTCCCGTTCGGTGGTGTTCGTCTACCGACATGGCAGCGAGGCGTTCCTGGAGGGCCGCCCGCTCTATAATGTCGAGCTGGCGATGGGCTATCTCTACACGCCAGCCTTCGCTGCGCTCTACATTCCGTTCGCCAAGCTTGGGCCATATCTTGGCGACCAGCTGTGGCGGGTGCTAGGCTTTACCGTGCTGACCCTTGCCGCGATCCGGCAGGTGCGCAAGGTCGGTGGCCAGGACCTGATGTGGCTGCTTTCGTTCGGCCTTTGCCTCGCCTTGCCGATGGCGGCGGGTGCGATCCGCAACGGTCAAGCCACGATCCTGCTGGCCGCCGCCTGCTGGTTTCTCACTTTTTCGGCCCTTGAAGGGCGGCGCGCCGAAACCTTTTTTTGGGCCTCGGTGGCGATCATCGCCAAGCCGACGGCGATCGTCATGCTGCTGCTGGCGGGTGCATTGCGCCCCCGGCTGATACCGGTGCTGGTGCTCTCGGTGCTGGCCGTGCTCGCCATACCGTACCTCTTCGCCCCGGCGGATTACATCAACGCCCTGTATCGCGATTTCTTCCAGATGCTGACCTCGATGGCCGCCGACGGCGGTGGTCACTTCATACCGACTGATTTTACCGCGCCTTTCACCAAGATCGGGCTGCCCATCCCGGCCATCGATGCCACGGTGGTGCGCGTGGTGGCGGCCCTGCTTACACTTTCGGCGGTTCTCTGGTTCGATCGCAAACTCGAGCGTGGCGTTGCCGGTCTGGCGATCTTCGTGACGGCGGCTTTCTACATGTGCGTCTTCAATCCGCGCGTCGAACCCAACACCTATGCCATGATCGCCGTGCCCGCCGGTCTTGCTATCGCCCTGTTGTGGCGGCAAGAGCGGGGCGGCGCGTTGGCGATGGTTTTGGCCACGGTGCTATTCCTGGCCGGGTTGACCGGCATCGACCGCCAGCTGAATGACTTTTTCTATCCATGGTTCCGGCCGATCGCGGTGACTGTCATTGCTTGCGGGTTGATATGGTGGTTCTGGGCAAAAGCCCGGGAAAAAGTCGTCAGTGCCGGGCCCGTGACACATGGCTGAACAGCAATCCACACTCGACATCGTCGCGCCGTTTTTCAATGAGGCGCAATCGGCGTCGGCCTTTGCCGGGCTGCTTGCCCAGCTTGAGGCTGCGGTGACGCAGCGTTTCGGCATGAAGGTTCACAAGATCCTGGTTGACGACGGCAGTCGCGACGACGGTGCCGCGCAGTTCTCACAGGCGCTGTCGGGGTCGTGGGAGATCGTTCGTCTCAGCCGCAATTTCGGCAAGGAGGCCGCCGTGCTCGCCGGCCTCGACCAGTCGCACGGCGACATGGTGCTGATCATGGATTCCGATCTTCAGCATTCCATGGACATCAGCCTGAAGCTGATCGCCGAACTGGTGGCGGATCCGGAAATCGATGTCGTCTACGCACAGAATGACCGGCGTGAAGCCAGCTGGCGACGCGGTCAGCTGGCGAAGCTTTTCTACAGCCTGATCAACAGCAGCCAGCGTTTCGACATTCCCGAAAACGCCGGTGATTTTCGCGTCATGCGCGGCACTGTCGCGCGTGCGCTGACCACCCTGCGTGACAAGCGGCGCTTCAACAAGGGTCTGTTTGCCTGGGCCGGCTTTCGGCAGAAGGCGGTGTTCTATTCGCCGGAAAATCGAGCCAGCGGCACGTCGAAATGGAGCCGGCTCAACCTGATTGCCTTCTCGTTGGAGGGGTTCACCTCCTTTTCGGTCATCCCGCTGCGCCTGATCAGCCTTTGCGGGCTGCTCGCTGCGTTGGCGGGTGCGGTCTATGGCGCCAAGGTGTTCTTCGAAGTGATCTTCTACGGCATTGCCGTGCCAGGCTATCCGAGCCTGCTGGTTGCCGTGGTTCTGCTCGGCGGTCTCAACCTGACGCTTCTTGGCCTGATCGGCGAATATGTCTGGGTCACTTTGAGCGAAAGCAAGGACCGGCCGGTGTATATCGTGCGCGATGTCGTGCGCAGCGGCGCAGGCACGCTGAGCGCTCCTGATTCATGACGCGGCGTATCCGCCTGATTGCCGACGACTACGGCCTGGCGCCCGGCGTTTCAGCCGCGATTCTCGACCTGCTCAAGCGCGGACGTCTTACGGGCACCAGCTGCATGACCGGCTTTCCGGAATGGGAAGGGGAGGCGGCGCGGATCAGGCCGCTGAGCGGACAAGCGGCGCTCGGACTGCACCTGACCTTGACCGACCAGCCTGCCGTGACCGGGCGGTCGAGCCTGGCGCCGGAAGGTCGCCTGCCGCCGCATCGTTCGCTGGCACTGCCGGTCTTGCGTGGCCGCATCGAAGATCGCGACGTCCATGCCGAGCTCGACGCCCAATATGGCCGTTTCGTCGAGGCCCTTGGGCGCCAGCCTGATTTCATCGATGGCCACCAGCATGTGCATTTCCTGCCTGTCGTGCGCAAATGGCTGCTGAGCCGCTTTCCCAGAAGCGCCGCCATGCCGGCTTTGCGCGGCGCGCCGGCTCGGCCAGGCAAGATCGCGATCGCGGTGAAGGTCGCCGCGATCGCTGCCTTGGCCGCGGGGTTCAACCGATCGATGGAGGCCGCCGGCTTCGATGTCATGAGGCCGCTCGCCGGCATCTATGACTGGCGGCAACCCGCTGGCTTCGCCCCGGTGTTGCAGGCGGCCATCGAGACTTTGCCTGAGCAAGGACTGTTCATGTGCCATCCGGGCCATGTCGACGAAACGCTGCGTGCGCGTGACCCGATGCGGAACGTACGCGAGGTCGAGTTCGCATTCCTGGCATCGGAAGAGTTCGGTGCAAGCCTTGCCCGCGCCGGCGTCGGCATCATCGGTGGCGAGGGATGAGCGACGCCGACCAGCCTCGCCGCTCGACGGGTGACAAGATCATCCGTTTTGCCGTGGTCGGGCTCGCCAACACCGCCATCGATCTCGCCGTTTTCACTTTGCTGGTCAGCCTGCATGCGCCGCCGCTCGCCGCCAATCTTGGCGCCTGGGTGGTGGCCGTCGCCTTCTCGTTCGCGGCGAACGGTTTCTGGTCGTTCGAGCGCGACCGGGCGATCCCGCTGCACAACGCGTTCTTTCGCTTCATCTCGCTGGGCGCACTGGTATCACTCGGCGTTTCCAGCCTGTCGCTGGCGCTACTTGCCGGCGTCATCGGCGTCTGGCCGGCAAAGATCGGCGGCGTCGTCGTTGCCGCCGTGCTGAATTTCCTGGCTGCGCGCTGGTCGATCGAAGGACGCCTTCTGAAGTAGCCGCCCTATCTTGACGAAATTCCGGACGGAATTTCCCTACTCCGCCGGCTCCACATTCGTATAAGCCGCTTCCTCGAGCTCGCGCTTCAGGCGGGCTTCTTCATGCGCCTTTGGCGTGACGAAGCGGCCAAGCAGCAAGTAGGCGACAGGGGTCAGGAACAGCGTCGATACGGTCGCCAGCCCAAGCCCGCCGACGATCACCCAGCCGAGCGCGACGCGTGCCTCGGCGCCGGCACCCGCGGCCAGGACCAGGGGCACGCCGCCGAGCACGGTGCAGATCATCGTCATCATCACAGGGCGCAAGCGGATGATCGAAGCCTGTTCGATCGCCTCGCGCACGCCAAGCCCGCGATCGCGCAGTTGGTTGGCGAACTCGACGATCAGGATGCCGTTCTTGGCCATGACGCCGACGAGGAGCACAAGGCCGATCTGGCTGTAGGCGTTGAGGCTGGTGCCTGAGAGCAGCAAGGCGAAGATGGCACAGGCAAGGCCGAGCGGCACCGTGGCCATGATGATGACGGCGCTGACGAAACTCTCGAACTGGGCGGCAAGCACCAGCAGGATAATGATCAGGGCGAAGCCGAAAATGGTCACCATGGCGCTGTTGGTTTCACCCAGTGTCGCGGCTTCCGCCAGTGGCAGGATGCGGCTGCCCGCCGGCAGAAGCGGGGTTGCGATTTCCTCGGCGCGGGTCAGCGCTTCGCCCAGCGCGAAATCGCCGCTGAGATTGGAGGTGATCGCCACCGACGGCTGCTGCTGCTCACGCGTCAGTGACGGCGGCACGGCGCGTTCGGTCAGTGTGGCGATGGTCGACATCGGCACGAAACGGCCGTCGCCCGTCTTCAGGAAGATGTTTTCCAGGTCGGTCGGATCGTTGATCGGGTTGGTGGTCGAGACCAGCTTCACGCCATAGCTGCGGTCGGCGATATAGACGTCGACGACGTCGTTGCCGTCGAGCATGGCCTGCAAGGTGTTGGCGAGCCCTGATATGTCGATGCCGAGGTCCGAGGCACGCTCGCGGTCGATGGCGACAGCCAGCTGCGGCTGCGTTGGATCTATGCTCAGCCGGGGCGACTGGAAGCGCGGATCCTTCTGTATCTCGGCGATGATTTTCACGGCCGCGTCGCCAAGCGCCTTGCGGTCGTTGCCGACCAGGGCGAACTGCAGGCCGTTGCCGGCGCCTCGGATGCCGAGGCTGTTGGGCTGCACCGGGAAGATGCGCACGCTCGGCACCTGTTTGGTCAGCTGGCTGATCTCGGCCATGATCTGCTGCTGGCTGCGGCCGCGCTCATCCCAGGGCGCCAGCGTCATCACCATGAACCCGTTGTTGTAGGCGCCGTTCTGGCCGGCGTTCTCGAAGGTGCTGACGATCTCGCCGGAATCGCGCAGCGGCTGGATCAGCTTCTCGATCTTCTGCATCTGCTGCGTCGTGTAGTCGAGGCTGACGCCTTGCGGTGCGTTGATGCGCAGGAGCACGACGGCGCGGTCCTCGGTCGGCGTCAATTCCTGGCGGATGGTGCCGAACAGCGCGAACGCCGTGCCGGCAAACAACACCGCGACCAGAACCACGATCCATGGCGCGCCGAGACAGGCATGCAGGCAACGGCGGTAGGCCGCGTTCAACGCCCCGCCGATGCGCGAACCGATGCCGGTGCCGCCTTCGTGGTGCAGCGATGCGGTGGACAGCATGCGCGAGGCGAGCATCGGGCAAAGGGTGAGCGCCACGACACAGGACAGGAGCACCGACATGGCCAGCACGAAGCCGAATTCTCGGAACAGGCCGCCGGTCTGGCCGGGCAGGAAGGAGATCGGCACGAAGACGGCGACCAGCGTCAGCGTCGTGGCGATGACGGCGAAGAACACTTCCTGCGCCCCAAGAACGGCGGCGGCGCGAGGCCCCATACCTTCGTTGCGCCGCCGCACAATGTTTTCCAGCACGACGATGGCATCGTCGACGACCAGGCCGGTGGCGAGCACCAGGGCCAGAAGCGTGAGAATGTTGATCGAGAAGCCGGCGAGATAGATCGCGGCGATGGTCCCGATCATGGCCACCGGCATCGACAGCGCTGGAATAAGCGTGGCGCGCCAGTCGAGCAGGAAGAGATAGATGACGATCAGCACGATGGAGACGGAAAGCGCCAGCGCGATCTCGACCTCGTGTACGGCGCCGTTGACGAACACGGCGTCGTCGCTGGTAACCTTGATCGACATGCCTTGCAGGTTCGCCTGCAGCTTGGCGACGGCCGCCTTCACGCCGGTCGAGATGTCCAGCGTGTTCGATTCCGCCTGCCGGATGATGCCGATGCCAATGCCGGTCTTGCCATCGGAACGCAGCGTGGTCTGGCCGATGTCGGGGCCCAGCGTTACGGTCGCGACATCGCGGATGCGCGTCGTGCCGCCGATGATGATGTTGCCGAATTCTTCAGGCGTCGTCACGTCCGCCGTCGTGCGCACGATCAGGTCCTGGTTGGTGGTGGTGATCGAGCCGGCCGGGGAATCGAAGGCCACCGAGGCAAGTGCCGCGCGCAGATCCGCGACCGTGAAGCCCTGGCTGGCCAGTTTGTTCTGGTCGACGTCGATGCGGAAGATCTTGTCGCGGTCGCCATAGACCTGCACGTCGGCAACGCCCGGCACGGCAGCCAGTTCGTCCTCGATCTGATCCTGGACGACGACGGTCATATCCTGCACGGACATCGTGTCTGAGGTCACCGCCAGACGCATCACGGCATCGGAATTGGCGTCGGCCTTGACGATGCGCGGCGGGTCGGCTGTATCGGGTATCTGGTTGGCGACGCGGCCGACGGCATCGCGCACGTCCGACGCCGCGACATTGAGGTCGACGCCATCGTTGAACTCGATGGTCACCCGGCTCGAGCCGAAGGACGAGGTCGACGAGATCGACTTGACGCCGGAGACGCGGGCCACCGCGCCTTCGATCGTGTCGGTCAATTCACGGTCGACGGTTTCGGCTGCTGCCCCTGTGAAGGTGGTGGAAACAGTGACGACGGCGCGGTCGACATCAGGCAGTTCACGGATTTCGACGCCATAGAAGGCGGCAAGACCGGCGACCGCGATCAGCACATTCAGCACGAAAGCCATCACCGGCCTGCGGATGAAGAGCGCGGTAAAGCCTGTATCGCTGGCGGCGTTCACGGTGCCGCTCATGAGCCTTCGGCGCCGGCGGCGCGCTGTTCCTCATCGGCGATGCGGACCGCGCCGCCTTCGCTTACATTCTGGGTGCCTTCGGTCACCAC
Source organism: Mesorhizobium sp. (assembly GCA_039916205.1). Classification (GTDB taxonomy): domain Bacteria; phylum Pseudomonadota; class Alphaproteobacteria; order Rhizobiales; family Rhizobiaceae; genus Mesorhizobium. Next base: position 10,885 of record JBDSLV010000005.1, read on the forward strand.
CATATCGCCGCTGTCGATTTCCGCGTCGATCAGCACGGTCTCGGTGTTGCGCTGGATGATGCGGACGGGAACACGCTTGGCCTTGCCGTCCTCGACGGCCCAGACATAGGCCCCTTCCGAGCCCCAGAGGATCGCCAGCGGGCTGACCGCCGGATAGCTGTCGCCGGGAAATTTCATGGTGATGCCGAACGACATGCCGGCGCGCAGCGAATCCGATGGATTGGCGATCGTCGCCTTGACCAGAAGGGTGCGGCTTTTCTCGTCGATATGGTTGTCGATGGCGGAGACCGTGCCGGTATAGGCCTTGTTGGGATTGGCGATCGGCGTTGCCGACAGTTGGGCGCCGACTTTCACGGCGGCGGCGAAGCGTTCCGGCACGGAGAAATCAACCAGGATGCTGGATCTGTCGTCAAGCGTGGCGATGGCCGACTGGCTGGTGACATAATTGCCGGCCGAGATCGGCAGGATGCCGACGGTGCCGGCGATCGGGGCCGGGATCGAACGGCGCTGCAGCGCCAGCTCGGCATCGCGCAGTGCCAGCCTGGCGTTGGCCAGTATTACCTGCGCGTCGGCGACGGCGACCGCTGTCGCTGCGTTGGAGGCCTGAAGCGACTTGACCCGGTCGAGCTTGGCCTGCGCATCCTGCAGGGCGAGCTTGGCACGGTCCTGCGCGATCACTTCGGTGTCGGAATCGAGCGTGGCGATCAGCTGACCCTTGTCGACATGGGCGCCGGATTCAACGAGCAGTTCGGCGAGGCGGCCCGCACTGTAGGGATTGACCGTCACCGAGGCATTGGCGCGGCCGGTGCCGATCGCTTGCAAACGGTCATTGATGGTTGCCGAAACGGCTGGCAAGGCGACCACATTGACCTGCTGGCCACCGTTGCGGTTGCCGCCTTGTTTCGCGTTGCCGGCGGCGGTTTCAACCGGGGGCGTTGCCGCATGGGCCCAGTCGATCCCCAGGCGTGCCAGAACATCCGGCGCACCGGGATAAAAGCGCAGCCAGGCGGCTGAAGCCACCAACAGCACCACAAGCGCAAAAACGATCTGTTTCCAGGCGGCCATCGGCACTCCGGTTGGCAAGACAATCCTTCCGTCTACCGGTTTCCCGAGAAGAAGCAGACGCAGCGAGGTTATTCCAAGGCCAAGAAGCCAACCCCGATATCGCGCCTTTATGACAACTCTCCAGTGCCCACGCACATTAAATATGCGTAACGTTTGACGTTAGCGTCATACGGCACCTGCGGATCAGGCCCGTGGGCAAAGGCTTTGAGCGGCAGCCGCTAACGCAGGTTTTCCATTTCGCGGATGCGCCTGGCGCCGTCCACCTCGAGTTGCCGGGTGACGGCGCCGATCAATGTTTCGGCGACGACAAAAAGGGCAGCAGAAGAATCCCATGCCGACGGAACCGCGGTGCGCCCGGCAATCACATGGCGGGCAAAGCGCGCGATCGGCGACAGCCACTGGTCTGTGAACAGAACGATTTGCACGCCACGCTGATGCGCCTTCTCGGCGAAACGGATCAGGCTTTCCTGGTAGCGCCGAATGTCGAAGATCACCAGCACATCGCGTTTGCCCATGTCGATCAGCCGGTCGCGCCAGATGCTTTCCTGGCCGGCGAGATGAAAGACATCCGGCTGGATGATGGCGAGATGGGCGGCCATGTAACGCGCCAGCGGATCGGTGAAGCGGCCGCCGACCAGGAATGTCTTGCCGCGCCGGTCCGCAAGCTTGGCGGCGATGTCGGCAAGCTGCTTGTCGGAGAGATGCCTGAATGTCTCGCGCATGTTGTCGAGTGTGGCCTCAAGCATCGGCGACACCGCACTGCCGTTCGGCACTGGGGGATTGAGCGTGCGGGTTGCTGGCGACTGCAATTGCGCCGCCAGTTCATCCTGCAAGGTCGATTGAAATTCCGGATAGTTTTGAAAACCGAGCCGGGCGACGAAACGCAGGATGGTCGGTGAGGAGACGCCGGCCGCGGCGGAGAATTCTGCGACGGTCTTCAGGCCGATCAGCGGGTAGTTGGCGATCAGCGTCTGTGCCGCGCGCCGCTCCCCGGCGGGCATCGTGCCGATGCGGTCGGCGATCAATTCGGCAATGCTGGAAATCATCTTTTCCCCACCTCTGATCTGGCCCACCGCCTTTTGCGAAATCGCATTTGACAAAGCCGGGCAAACTGTATGAAATCATCCATAGGGACGCAATGAGGCAAAATACGTAACATACGGTACAGCGCTCCCTGGGGACGGCAGAGTATGGAGAAAGCACGGCCCGCCAGCCTTGCAGCGGCTGATACCGTAGGGGTGACGAACCCCGGCGGATCGAGTCCTTTCGTGCTCACCTGCGATCACGCCTCCAATTTCCTGCCAGCCCATTTCGGAACGCTTGGCCTCGCCCCCGAAGACCTGTCGCGCCACATCGCCTGGGACCCCGGTGCATTGCCTGTCGCCCGCCGCATGGCCGAGGCGCTCGATGCGACATTGGTCGAAACCCGCGTTTCGCGTCTGGTGATCGACTGCAACCGCCCGCTCGACGCGCCCGATCTGGTGCCGCCGGTCAGCGAGACCACCGTCATACCGGGCAATGCAGCCCTGTCGGACAAGCAGCGCGCCGAGCGCATTGCCTTGTCATGGCAACCTTTTCATGGCGCCATCGAGGGTGTCATTGCCGACAGGCTGGCGCGCGGGCAGGAGACGCGGCTGGTCTCGGTCCATTCCTTCACCCCAGTCTACAAGGGCCGCAACCGGCCCTGGCACATCGGCATCATCCATGACGACGATCGCCGGCTGGCGGCGCCGCTGATCTCGGCCCTGAAGCGGCTCGCAGGTGTCACTGTCGGCATCAATGAACCCTATTCACCCGATGACCGCGTCTATTTCACGCTGGAACGGCATGCGCGTTCGCGCGGGCTGCCCTGCGCCATGATCGAAATCCGCAACGACGAAATTTCCGGCGAAGCCGGGCAGCGGAAATGGGCGGATCTGCTCACAGGCATTTTTTCGGATCTGGAGCCCCACGAGGAGGCTGGGCACCCCAGATCGCATTCAGTCGGAAAGTCAGTTCAAACGGCTAGCTAAGAACCAACAGGGGACTTCCAATGGCAGCACCGGGTTATACTGAAGTTGACAAGGCGGAGGACGTAAAAGCCCTCCACAGCATGGGCTATGCCCAGGAACTGGAGCGGCGCCTGAGCCGCTTTTCGAATTTCGCGGTTTCCTTCTCGATCATCTGCATCCTGTCGGGCGGCATCAATTCGCTGGCACAAGGCACGTCCGGTGCCGGTGGCATCGGCATCGGCATTGGCTGGCTGGTCGGCTGCTTTATATCGTTGACCTTCGCCGTGGCCATGTCGCAGATCAGCTCGGCCTATCCGACGGCCGGCGGCCTCTATCACTGGGGGTCGATCCTCGGCAACCGTGGCACTGGATGGGTGACGGCCTGGCTCAACCTGCTCGGCCTGATCACCGTGCTCGGCGCCATCAATGTCGGCACATGGACCTTCTTCGTCGGCGCTTTCGGACCGGCGCTCGGCATCGAAGGCACGCTGACCAACCAGATGATCTTCCTGGTCCTCATCACCGGGGCCCAGGCGCTGATCAATCATCTTGGCATCAAACTGACGGCGAAACTGACCGACTTTTCGGGCTACCTGATTTTCTTCGGCGCGATCCTGATTGCGGTCGTCTGCATGTTCTCCGCCGAGACCTGGGACTTCAGCCGTCTCTTCACTTTCCACAATTACTCCGGCGATGCCGGCGGCGGCGTTTGGCCGGCGGTGTCCAATGCCTGGGTGTTCGCGCTCGGTCTGTTGCTGCCGATCTATACGATCACCGGTTACGATGCCTCGGCGCACACTTCCGAGGAGACCATCAAGGCAGCATCCTCGGTGCCGCGGGCGATGGTCATGTCCGTGGTCTGGTCGGCAATCTTCGGCTATCTGTTCCTGGCCGCTTTCGTGCTGATGATCCCGAACATGGACGATGCCGCCAAGCAGGGCTGGAACGTGTTCTTCTGGGCCTTCGACCAGCGCGTCAGCCCCGGCGTCAAGGAGTTCGTCTATATCGTCGTGTTCCTGGCGCAACTGCTCTGCGGTCTCGCGACCGTGACCTCCGCATCGCGCATGATCTTCGCCTTCTCGCGTGACGGCGGCCTGCCCGGTTCGGCAGCGCTCGCCAAGGTCAGCCCGACCTACCGCACGCCGGTGGCGGCGATCTGGACGGCCTCGATCCTGTCGGTGCTGTTCGTCTGGGGTTCGACGCTGGTTTCGGTCGCCGGTACCTCGGCCTACACGATCGTCGTGTCCTGCACCGTCATCTTCCTGTTCCTCTCCTTCACCGTGCCGATCGTGCTTGGCATGCTGGCTTGGGGAACGCCGAAGTGGGACAAGATGGGACCTTGGAACATGGGCCGCGGCGTGTTCATGCTGTTCGCCTTCCTGTCGATCGTGTCGATGATCCTGATCTTCATCATCGGCATCCAGCCGCCCAACGACTGGGCGCTCTACATCACCGTCGGCTTCTTCATCCTGACGGCGCTCGTCTGGTTCGGCTTCGAGAGGCGCCGCTTCCAGGGCCCGCCGCTCGGCGACATCATCGCCGCGCGCCAGGCCGCGATCAAGGCAGCCGAAATGGCCGTCGGCGAAACCGGCCACTGACATAGACAATCATGGCCATGGCCGGCGTCGTGCCGGCCATGGTCTCCCTTTCAAGCCCTTAACGACAAGCGCTGGAGTGCCAAAAGAATGGCCGTAAATTTCTCGTTCGATCAGTTGAAGAAAGCGGTCTCCAGCGGTGAGATCGACACCGTGCTGGCCTGCATCGTCGACATGCAGGGCCGGTTGGCGGGAAAGCGTTTCCTGGCGCAGTATTTTGTCGATTCCGCCCATGACGAGACGCATGGCTGCAACTATCTGCTGGCCGCCGACATCGATATGGAGCCGGTGCCCGGCTACAAGGCCGCAAGCTGGTCGAAGGGCTATGGCGACTTCGTCATGAAGCCGGACCTGGCGACGCTGCGGCGCATTCCGTGGCTGGAAAAGACGGCGCTGGTGATCTGCGACGTGCTCGACCACCACACCCATGACGACCTGCCGCATTCGCCGCGCGCCATGCTGAAGAAGCAGGTCAAGCGGCTCAGGGAGCGCGGCTATATCGGTTACTTCGCCTCCGAGCTCGAATTCTACCTGTTCAGCGAGACCTATGATTCCGCCCGCAAGAAGCACTGGCAGGGCCTCGACACGGCTTCGCCCTATATCGGCGACTATCAGATCGGCATCACCACCAAGGAAGAAGGCGTCATGCGCCGGCTTCGCAATGAGATGGAGGCCGCCGGCATCCCGATCGAGAATTCCAAGGGCGAGTGGGGCCCGGGCCAGGAAGAGATCAATGTGCGCTATGCCGAGGCGCTCGACATGGCCGACCGCCACGTCATCCTGAAGAACGGCGCCAAGGAGATCGCCGAGTCCGAAGGCAAGGCCATCTCCTTCATGGCCAAGTACAATTATGGGCTGGCCGGCAATTCCAGCCACATCCACAATTCGCTGTGGAGCGCCGATGGCAAGACGGCGCTGTTCTTCGACAAGAACGCCGACTGGACGCTATCGACGCTTGGCCAGCAATGGGCGGCGGGCCAGCTCAAATACGCCAAGGAATTCACCTGGTTCCTGGCGCCCTACATCAACTCCTACAAGCGCTTCCAGGCCGGCACGTTCGCGCCGACCAAGATCATGTGGAGCGAGGACAACCGCACCGCCGGCTTCCGGCTGTGCGGCGAGGGCACCAAGGGCATCCGCATGGAATGCCGTATCGGCGGCGCCGACCTCAATCCTTATCTGGCTTTCGCGGCCCTGATCGCCGCCGGACTTGCCGGCATCGATGAGAAGCTGGAGTTGCAAAAGCCGTTCGTTGGTGATGCCTATCAGGCGTCGCGCCTGCCGGAGATTCCAAAGACGCTGCGCGATGCGACCGAGACGCTGACGAAGTCGAAAATGCTGAAGCAGGCTTTCGGCGAGGATGTGTTGGAGCACTACGTGCATACGGCGCGCTGGGAGCAGCTCGAATACGACCGGCGCATTACGGATTGGGAACTGCATCGCGGGTTTGAGCGGTACTAGACAGTCTGGCAACATCAACGTTGCCTTCAACACCCCTCTCACCGCCAAATGCGGAGGGAGGGTGTTGCCAAGCAGGCCCGAAGATCGAGCGGCCTCAATTCATTTCGATTGTTACAAAGTGCGAGGACTTACAAAATGGCCGAAACGGTCAAACTTATCTCCCCCATCGACGGCTCGATCTATGCCGAGCGGCCCGTTGCGACGGACCAGGCGATCAGCGCAATGGTCGAGCGCGCCAAGTCGGCGCAGGCAAAATGGGCTTGGACGCCAATCGTCGAGCGCGGCAAGTACATGCTGGCCATGCTGGAAGCGCTGGTGGCGATGACCGATGAGATCGTCCCAGAGATCGCCTGGCAGATGGGACGCCCGGTGCGCTATGGCGGTGAGTTCGGCGGCGTCAAGGAACGCACCAACTACATGGTCGAGATCGCCGAAGCGGCGCTCAAGTCCGTGCCCGCTTCCAACCCGAAGGACGGGTTCCGCCGCTATGTGAAGAAGGACCCGCTCGGCGTGGTCATGGTGATCGCACCGTGGAACTATCCTTACCTCACCGCCGTCAACACCATCGTGCCGGCGCTGATGGCCGGCAATGCCGTCATCCTCAAGCACGCGGCGCAGACGCTGCTGGTCGGCGAGCGTTTCCAGCAGGCTTTCGACAAGGCCGGCCTGCCCAAGGGCCTGTTCCAGAATGTCGTGCTGAACCACGGCCAGACCGAAAAGCTGCTCGGCTCGGGCAAGATCGACCATGTCAACTTCACCGGTTCGGTCGGCGGCGGCCGCGCCATCGAGAAGGCGGCGGCGGGCACCTTCATGTCGCTCGGCCTCGAACTAGGCGGCAAGGACCCGGCCTATGTGCTGGCCGACGCCAAGATCGACCATGCGGTCGCCAATCTGGTCGACGGCGCCTTCTACAATTCGGGACAGTGCTGCTGCGGCATCGAGCGCGTCTATGTGCACGAGAAGGTGTATGATCAGTTCGTCGAAGGCTTCATCGCCGAGACGAAGAACTATGTCGTCGGCAATCCGCTCGAGCAGGCAACCACGATGGGCCCGATGGCGCATGCGCGCTTCGCCGACCTGATCCGCGAGCAGAAGGCCGAGGCGCTGCGCAAGGGCGCCAAAGCGCATATCAACATGAAGGTAGCTAACGACAGGGAAGGCTCGCCCTACCTGGCGCCGGAAGTGCTGACCGAGGTCAACCACCAGATGAGCGTCATGCGCGAGGAAAGCTTTGGCCCGATCGTCGGCATCATGAAGGTGCGCAATGATGAAGAGGCGATCGCGCTGATGAACGACAGCCCCTATGGACTGACGGCCTCGATCTGGACCGTCGACACGGAACATGCGGTGGCGATCGGCGACCGTGTCGAGACCGGCACCGTGTTCATGAACCGTTGCGACTATCTCGATCCGGCGCTGGTCTGGACCGGTGTCAAGGACACCGGCAAGGGGGCTGCATTGTCAGCCATCGGCTACGACAACCTGACAAGGCCGAAGTCCTTCCATCTGCGCGAAGCCATCTGATTTTTCGAAAGACAAAAGAATGTCCAAACTCATCTCCAAATGGAACTACCCCACCACCGTCCGCTTCGGCGCCGGGCGCATCAAGGAATTGCCCGATGTGCTTTCGGCCACCGGCATCAAGCGGCCGCTGTTCGTCACCGATCCGGGACTGGCGAAA
>JBDSLV010000006.1:0-29148 GCA_039916205.1 Mesorhizobium sp.
TAACATGAAATACGGCGAAAAGCGGAACGGCAAAAGCCCGAATGAGGGCTTTTCCTGACCAATTCCCGGCATTGCCAGAGGGTAGCAGCGCGGCAGCTACCAGAGGTTCTTGCCGTCGATGACCACGACTTCAACCTTGTCGAGGTCGAAGTCGTCAAACAGCCGCGAGTTGACGCTGATCTTCGGATTGTCGAAATCCGGCGTCCCCGTCGACCAGTCTGGAGTTTCCGTGAAAGTGCCGCAGCCGCAGCTGGCGCAGAAGCCATGCTTTACGGTTTTCGAGCCCCATTGATAGAAGGAGACATTCTCGGGCGGGCTGATGAGCTTGAATTGCGAGGGCGTGTAGTAGGCCCACAGCGAACCGCGCTTCGAACAGAAGGAACAGGTGCATTGCGTCACCGTTTGCGGCGCTTCCGAAACCTCGAATGTCGTCGCCTTGCAATGACAGCTTGCCTTGATGATCATGAACACGTTCCTCGCGATTGCCCGCCGCCTCGAGCGGCAAGGGCACCATAAACGAGCGTTCCTGACAGCTGTCCGTCAGGAGGCTCTGCTGACAGGCCGTTGTCAGCAGCAGGCTTGGCTCAGTAACAGGCTTGGCGTTAGTAACAGGTTTGGCGTCAGTAACAGGTTTGGCGTCAGTAAGATGACGGCGGCACGAATAGGCAAATGGTCTTGCCATCATTGGAACCGGCGACGGAACACCAGTGATATTCGCCATCCGGCGAATCCTTGATCCGCTTGTCGCTATAGGCGACGACCTCGCCCGTTCCTTTGATCACATAGCCATCGGGACGCTCGCTGATAGAGGTCTGCGAGACCTCGCGGCAGTCGTAGCCCGAGCAGCAGGAGTATGGGTAGGTCCAGCCTTGCGGCATAGCGGCAGTCGGCTTCGCATCATGAGCGAAGGCCGGTGTCGCCAGCATGGCAATCGCGCCGATTGCCAACAGGGAGAACAGAAGTCGGCCGGCCGGTCGAGCGGCTTCGGCCGATCTGGATGTGGCAGCAGACATGACAACGTTCCTTTCAAACGAGCTTCAAGCGTTTCGCTTGCCCGTTCCCGGAACGTGTCCTTCCCAGTGGCCGATCGTCAGTTCACAGATACGCCGCGCCCGGCCATCAATGCTTTGTCTCCTCCACCCGCGAATGGTGAGCCGATTTATGAGTCGGTGCAATAGATTGGGAAACTGCGGGAAAAGGGCCTTGGCTAGATGCATGCCGCCCAAGAATCGCCGCGCACTTTTGAAGTGACATCGGCTATTCTCCGACAGATCCGGCAGCCACGAGATGCGCGTGATATTGCGGCAGGTCGTCGGCGATGGTGAACCAACCGGCCTTGGAGCCGACGAAGATGTGGGCGGTCGGGCGGATGGACGGTTCGTCGACCAGCGTTCCCATCGCCACATGGACAAAAGCCCCCTCGCGAACGATCGAGTAGAGCAACGAGCCACAAACCTTGCAGTGGGTGTCGTTGCCGTCTCGTTCACCGAAGATCAGCAGCTTGTTCTGGCCCTTGGTGAGATCAAGCTTGTCGCTTTCGATGCCCGCGATTGGCTTGAAGGCCGAACCGGTCGTGCGCCTGCAGTTCGAGCAATGACAGTTCGCCGCGTAAATGAATTCGTCGGCCACGGCATAGTGCACGGCACCGCAGAAGCATTTTCCGGCAAGCTTACGGACCATCGTCCAATCCCGATCGACGTCAAGTTTCGCGTTCTTGTCTAGTCCAGATCGGCCACGGCTTCGCCAGCGCCGCCTTCGATGCGCTGCGACAACGACGCTTCCATGAAATCATCGAGATCGCCATCTAGCACGCTCGACGGACTGCTGCTTTCGACACCAGTGCGCAGATCCTTGACCAACTGGTAGGGCTGCAGAACGTAGGAACGGATCTGGTGCCCCCAGCCGATATCGCTCTTCGATGCCTCCGTGGCATTGGCTACCGCCTCGCGCTTCTTCAACTCTTCCTCGTAAAGGCGCGAGCGCAGCATTTCCCAGGCTTTGGCCTTGTTCTTGTGCTGCGAGCGTTCCGCCTGGCAGGCAACCGCTATGCCGGTGGCAAGGTGGGTGATGCGAACGGCCGAATCAGTGGTGTTGACGTGCTGGCCGCCCGAGCCGGACGAGCGATAGGTGTCGATGCGAACATCGGATTCGTTGACGTCGATGTCGATCGCGTCGTCGACGACAGGATAGACCCAGATGCTGGAGAAGGATGTGTGCCGGCGCGCATTGCTGTCATAGGGCGAAATGCGCACCAGGCGATGGACCCCGGACTCGGTTTTCAGCCAGCCATAAGCATTGTGGCCCTTGATCAGCAGCGTGGCGGACTTGATACCGGCCTCTTCGCCGTCATGCACTTCCAGCACTTCGACCTTGAAGCGGCGACGCTCGGCCCAGCGCGTGTACATGCGCAAAAGCATCGAGGCCCAATCCTGGCTCTCGGTGCCGCCGGCGCCGGCATGGACTTCGAGATAGGTGTCGTTGGCATCAGCTTCACCTGAGAGCAGCGTCTCGATCTGGCGCGCCTTCGCCTCGCCTTGCATCGAGCGGATCGCCGCCTCCGCCTCAGCGATGACGCCGTCGTCCTTCTCTTCCTCGCCAAGCTCGATCAGGCCGATATTGTCTTCCAGTGCCTGGGTGAAGCCCTTGACCGCCGCGATCCCCTCTTCGAGACCCTGGCGTTCGCGCATCAGCTTCTGCGCCTCGAGCGGTTCATTCCAGAGGCTTGAGTCCTCGGCACGCACATTCAGGTATTCAAGCCGCTTTATGGCCTGATCCCAGTCAAAGATGCCTCCTCAGCAGGGTAATCGCCTGCCTGATCTCGTCGACAATGTTCTGCGTTTCCGCGCGCATGGCTTGGTGTTCGATCCTGTTGCTGAAATGACGCTATGGCCGGCGCGATACATAGGGATCGCATCCGTCCCTGTAAAGCGAAATGGGCCAGCCTGAAGCCAGCCCATTCAGCCCTGAATTTCGTCAGTAGAGGCCGCCGCCGCCGTCCTGGATGGCCTGGTTGGCCTGTGGTGACAGCGCACCGCCGGTGGCATTGGAGCCGTCGGCGCCCATGCCGATCACCCAGTAGCTGTCAGCGGGACCGGTGCCCGGCTTGAAGGCTTCGATGATGGTGCCGGGATCACCCGAGGCGGCACGCATGCCGGTCTTGCGGTTGATGGCGACCAGGTTCATGCCTTCCGGCACCTGGAAGTCGACATTGGGCGTGCCGTCCAGCGCCACCCGCATGAAGTCCTTGAAGATCGGCGCGGCGAGACCGCCACCGGTGGCGCCATGGCCAAGTCCGCGCGGCGTGTCATAACCCATGTAGAGGCCGACAACGAGGTTGGGCGTGTAGCCGATGAACCAGGCGTCCTTTTCGTCGTTGGTCGTTCCGGTCTTGCCGGCGATGTGACGGCCAAGTTCGCCGATCGTGGCGCCGGTACCGCGCTGGACCACGCCTTCCATCATCGAAGTGATCTGGTAGGCGGTCATCGGGTCGAGCACCTGCTCGGAATTGTCGACCAGTTCGGGTTCCGGCTGGTTTTTCCATTCGGGCGCGTTGCAGCCTTCGCAACCACGTTCGTCCTGCTTGAACACGGTCTTGCCGTAGCGGTCCTGGATGCGGTCGATAAGCGACGGTTTGATCGATTTGCCGCCATTGGCCATGATCGAATAGGCCGAGACCATGCGCATCACAGTCGTTTCACCGGAGCCAAGCGCCATCGGCAGATACGGTGCCAGATGGTCGTAGACGCCGAAGCGTTCGGCATATTCCACCACCAGCTTCATGCCCATGTCGTTGGCGAGGCGCACCGTCATCAGGTTGCGCGACTTTTCGATGCCGGAGCGCAAGGTCGCCGGGCCGGCAACCGTGCCGTCATAGTTCTTCGGCGTCCAGGTCGTGTTGCCGCTCTGGATGGTGATCGGTCCGTCCATGATGACCGAGGCCGGCGTATAGCCATTGTCGAGCGCTGCCGAATACACGATCGGCTTGAATGAGGAGCCCGGCTGGCGCATGGCCTGAGTCGCGCGATTGAATTCCGACTGCGCGTAGGAAAAGCCGCCGACCATGGCCAGCACGCGGCCGGTGTGGGGGTCCATGGCGATCAGGCCGCCCTCAACTTCAGGCACCTGACGCAAGCTGTAACCGCCATCGGCACCATCGTTCTTCTGCACGAAGATGACGTCGCCCGGCTTCAGCACATCCTCCGGTGACTTGGCCTTGACGGTCTTGCCGTCAACGACATGGCGCATGGCAAAACCCATGTCGTCCTTGCTGACGGTGCCTTCGACGCGTTCCTTGACGAGATCGCCCGAAATCTGGCGCGTCGGCTGAAGGCCGATCGACAGCCCGGTCGCCGAACTGTCGAGCACAACGGCCAGCGACCATTCGGGAACGTCATCGAGACCTTTTACGGCGCCGAGCGTCACGCCCCAGTCGCCAGACACGTCGATCGACGTCACCGGCCCGCGATAGCCGCGCAACGTGTCGTATTTCATCAAGCCGTTCTGCATCGACTTGCGGGCGATGAGCTGAATTTTCGGATCAAGCGTGGTGCGAACGGACAGGCCACCTTCGTAGAGCGCATTCTCGCCATAACGCGAGATGATCTGGCGGCGCACTTCCTCGGTGAAATATTCACCGGCGAAGAGATACGGGCCTGTGCGGCGCGGCGTCACGCCAAGCGGCTCGACCTTGGCCTTCTCACCTTCATCATGGGTGACATAGCCGTTAGCGACCATCTGGTCGATGACCCAGTTGCGGCGCTCCAGCGCGCGGTCGGCATGCTTGAAGGGATGGTAATTGTTGGGGCCTTTCGGCAAGGACGCCAGATAAGCCGCCTCGGCGACCGTCAACTCGTTCACCGACTTGTCGAAATAGGTGAGCGCCGCACCGGCCACGCCATAGGCGCCGAAGCCAAAGAAGATTTCGTTGAGATAGAGTTCGAGAATCCGGTCCTTCGAATAGGCCTGCTCGATGCGGAAGGCGAGGATCATCTCCTTGATCTTGCGCTCGTAGGTCTGGTCGGCCGACAACAGGAAGTTTTTCGCCACCTGCTGGGTGATCGTTGAAGCGCCGACCTGGCGCCTGCCCGAACCAAAGTTCTGCAGATTGACCAGAATGGCACGACCAAGACCGGTCACGTCAATGCCAGGATGATTGTAGAAATTCTTGTCTTCCGCCGAAAGGAAGGCTGCCTTGACGCGGTCAGGAATAGCCTGGATCGGCAGATAGAGGCGCCGTTCGCGGGCATATTCAGCCATCAGCGCGCCGTCGGAGGCATGAATGCGGGTGGTCACCGGCGGCTCGTACTTGGCCAGGACCTCGTAGTCGGGCAGATCCTTCGACAGATGGCTGATATAAATCGCAACGCCCGCCGCGACCAAAAGGGCCAGCGTCGTGCCGATGCCGAAGAAATAGCCAATAAGACGAATCATACCCGCTCCAGTCCTTGGTTCGGGAATTTCCTAAACGAAGCCGCCTTCCGCGCAAGCTTTCGAGACGGTCCCAATCCGTATTCGAAAACCCATGTCGCCACCATGTGGACAAAATACGGCAGGCCGGGATTTTGGTTCCCGGCGCCGGAAACTAAAGCTGCAGGTGTTGTCGCCGTGCAACGCTGCCCTGGTTGCAGGTGGCGCGCAACATGTCAGCCTCCCGTTGCCGTTCCGGTGCGGGCGGATGCGAACAGGGCGACTGCGTTGGTGATGCTTTGAGCCGCCTTGCCCCGCCAATCGGCGTCGAGCAGCTGCGCCTCGTCCTTGGCGTTGGAGAGATAGCCCAGTTCCACCAGGACGGACGGCACGTCAGGCGCCTTCAGCACCTTGAAGCCTGCCGATCGCTGCGGGTTGTTGATGAGGCCGACACTGGTGGACAGCTGGCCGACCAGCGTGTGGGCGAAGCTCATCGAAAAACTGTGCGTCTCGCGACGGATCAGGTCGATCAGGATGTCGGTGACTTCCTTGCTGTCATTCTTGATCTCCATGCCGGCGAACTGGTCGGAGAGGTTTTCGCGATCGGCCAGCGCCTGCGCTTCGGGATCGGAAGCCTTGTCGGACACGGTGTAGACGGTCGCGCCACGGATCCCCTTGACGCTGATTGTGTCTGCATGAATGGAGATCAGGAGGTCGGCTTCGTGCTGGCGGGCAATGCGGACCCGGTCGTCGAGCCGCAGGAACTCGTCGGTATCGCGGGTCATGAACACATCATAGTTACCGACCGCGGCGAGTTTGTCGCGCAGTTCGGTCGCGAAAGCCAGCGTGACATTCTTCTCGATCGTGCCGTTCAGGCCTTCGGCGCCGCCATCGACGCCACCATGGCCAGGATCAATGACAATGGTGAAGCGGTGACCCGGATTGGAGACTGGCCCCGTGCCAACACGGCCGCCCTTCTCGGTCGATACAGTCGAACCGGTTGTCAGCGCCTGATTGGCAAGTGCGGCATCGAACTCGCGGTCCGACGCCGCCGAAATATCGATGGCAATGCGGTAGCCGGTGCCCGCGTCGTCCTTGAGGATGTCGAGCTTGTCGACCGCGAACGGCCCCTTGCCGGTGAGAATCAGCCGCGACACGCCGTCGCCGAGATCGCCAAGTCGCACGCCCTTGACCAGGCCACGCGCTTTCAAATCCTTGGCATCAATAGCAAATTTCGTATTCTGGAGATCGACAACCAGACGACTAGGACCACGCAACAGGAACCATTTGAGATCCGGCTCGCGATCGAAATTCATGACGATGCGCATCTTGGTGGCATCGCCCGCCATCTTGTAGCCGGTTGCGATGCGCGATGCATCTTCGGCATGTGAGACAGATGACAGGACGGGCGAAATTGCGATCAACAGCAAGAGCCAGGCCGCGCGCAAGACATGGCTTCCAGCACGGCAAGTCTTGTGCGTGAAGTCTGCCAGTCCCATCTCTTTCCAGTCGCTCCGGTTTGGCGGCAAGCGCCAGTTCGTTTCGTCGAAGTGCCGGTTAGGCCGCGAACTCGATTAACGATTGGTATCCAGATAAGGTTAACCAAGCCTTTTCATGCAAGGTCTAGCCTGTTCTTACGCTACGGAACTGCTTTTTGCCGGCATCGGAAATCGGGGTTGCCTTCCACCCCGCCAAATCATAAAAGCGATGGTGGATCACTGCAATCCTGGAACCGCCCTCCTCCGCAGCTTCCTGCTACAGGGTTAGACGAAAGGCGGCTCCTTTCGCTTCATGCGAAAAGGCTTCAGGTGATCGCGACGAATTTCGCAGGTGTGCGCCCGTGGCGGGGGAATCGCCTGCGTGAGGAAAACGGCCGGGTTTGTTCCCGCGCCGGCTCTGTATGAGCAAACAAGCTGGTCCGGTTCGCCCGGGCTTTGGTTCAAAAGGTTCTGCTGGTGACGATGGCTTCAAGCGCAATCATGGAAAGGTCCGCATCAAACCGCGCCACTTTGGCTGCGGGCGGCACCGACATGGCGCTCAGGCGGCGGCCGGCGGACGTTCAATTATCCGGCACCCATGGTCCAGACACGCAGCAGCGGGCTTTGCCTCGCAAGCTGTGGCTGACGGCTGCCGGGGGGAAACGAAATAATGCCCAACAAAATGCTGATAGACGCCTCCCACCCGGAGGAAACACGCGTTGTCGTCGTTCGCGGTAACCGTATTGAAGAATTCGACTTTGAATCCCAGGACAAGAAGCAGCTCAAAGGAAACATCTACCTCGCCCGCGTAACACGCGTCGAACCTTCCCTTCAGGCAGCTTTCGTCGAATATGGCGGCAACCGTCACGGTTTCCTTGCCTTCAGTGAAATACACCCCGACTACTACCAGATCCCCGTCGCCGACCGGCAGGCTTTGCTGCGCGCGGAAGCGCAGGAAGCCGAAGACGAGGAGAACGAAGACGGTGACGGCGACGACCGCCAGAACCGGGATCGTGGGCGGCGCGGCCGCCGGCGTGGCGGCAAGAGCCGGGACCGCGGTGAGCACAAGCGCGATGCGGATGCCGCCGACTCGAATGAGACCGGCGAACACAACGATGATGGCGCCGATGCGGTCGCTGACGATGGTCACGCTTCCGAACACGCCGACAACGCCTCGGATGCGCCCGCGCAGGGCGACGAAGCCGCCGATCACGGCGAAACCGAAGCGTCCGAGGGCGGGCCTACTTCAATCGCGGCGACAGTCGAAGCGGATGTGATTTCCGAAGCCGTTCCGCATGGGGAACACAACGGCGAAGCCACATCGAACGACAATGATCGCGGCATGCTGGAAGAGGTGCAGTCCTCGCATCCGGACGATCACGAGATCGAGTCGGTCGGCGCCGAGGACGCGCTTGAAGAAGTCCGCAACCGCCGCAAGCCGGTGCGCCGCCAGTACAAGATCCAGGAAGTCATCAAGCGCCGGCAGATTCTGCTGGTACAGGTCGTCAAGGAAGAGCGCGGCAACAAGGGCGCGGCACTCACCACATACCTGTCGCTCGCCGGGCGTTATTCGGTGCTGATGCCCAACACGGCACGTGGCGGCGGCATTTCCCGCAAGATCACCAGCGCGGTCGACCGCAAGCGCCTCAAGGAAGTCGTCGCCGATCTGGAAGTGCCGCAAGGCATGGGCGTCATCCTGCGCACCGCCGGCGAAAGCCGCACCAAGGCCGAGATCAAGCGCGACTACGAATATCTGATGCGGCTTTGGGAAAACGTCCGCAATCTGACATTGCAGTCCACGGCCCCTGCTCTGGTTTATGAGGAAGGCAGCCTGATCAAGCGCTCGGTGCGCGACCTCTACAACAAGGATATCGACGAGATTCTCGTCTCGGGCGAGGAGGGCTATCGCGAAGCCAAGGACTTCATGCGCATGCTGATGCCGAGCCACGCCAAGGTGGTTCAGCCGTTCCGCGACACGACACCGATCTTCGTACGCAACGGCATCGAGGCGCAACTGGACCGCATGCTGCAGCCGCAGGTGACGCTGAAGAGCGGCGGCTACATCATCATCAACCAGACCGAGGCGCTGGTTGCCATCGACGTCAATTCGGGCCGCTCCACCAAGGAGCACTCGATCGAGGACACCGCGCTCCACACCAATCTGGAAGCGGCCGAGGAAGTGGCGCGGCAGCTCAGGCTGCGCGATCTCGCCGGACTGATCGTCATCGACTTCATCGACATGGAGGAGAACCGCAACAACCGCTCCGTCGAGAAGCGACTGAAGGATCACCTCAAGAACGACCGGGCTCGCATCCAGGTCGGCCGCATCTCGCATTTCGGCCTGATGGAGATGTCACGCCAGCGCATCCGCGCCAGCGTGCTGGAATCGACCATGAAGCCGTGCCCGCATTGCGGCGGCACCGGCCATGTGCGCTCCGATTCGTCGGTGGCGCTGATGGTTGTCCGGGCGATCGAGGAGTTCCTGCTTAAGGATTCGCGCAGCCACATCACTGTGCGTACCCCTGCGGCCACCGCGCTCTACGTGCTCAACCACAAGCGCGGCACGCTGGTGGAACTTGAGAGCCGCTTCGGGCTGACCATCACCATCGAAGCCGACGATTCGGTCGGCTCGCAGCACTACGCGATCTTCCGCGGTGCGCTTGCCGAGAAGCCGGAAGGCTTCGTCGAAGCGCGCAGCCTGCCGGCCTATGTCGAACAGGAAGAGCCCGAGGACGAGATTGTCGTTGTCGAGGAGGATGACGAGGCACCGGTGCAAGCCGAGCAGCCACGCCAGCAGCAGCAGCAACAACAGCCGCGGCCTGCCAATGGCGAGGAAGGCGAAGGCCGTGACCGCAAGCGCCGTAAGCGCCGCAGGCGGCGTGGCGGCAAGGATCGCGACCGCGAACATGACGCTCCCGGGGATGGGGCTTCCATCTCGGCGCCGTCCGGCGAGTTCTCCGATTCGGAGGGCGTTGCCAACGATGATGGCACGGAAGCGGACGACGACGCTCCGCTCGCCGTTGTTGAAACCGCTGAAGCCGTCGACGCTTCGGACGAAGGCGCGGGCAAGAAACGCCGGCGCGGCAAGCGCGGCGGCAAACGCAATCGCCGTGAAGACGGTGAAGGCGAGACCGAGGCAGGTGCTGGTGAAGCGGTGGACGCATCCGAAGGCGAGGCCTCCGGAACCGAGGCGATCGCCAGCGAGCCGGTAGTCGCCGCACCGGTCGAAGAGCCTGTCGCACTGGCACCAGCCAATGACGACGCGCCGATCGAAAAGCCGAAGAAGCCACGCCGCGCTGCCAAGCCGAAGAAGGCCGCGGCGGAAGTCGTCGCCGAGACGCTGGTTGTCGAGGCGGCCGCTGAAGCAACCGCCGAAGCGCCGGTGCCTGCCGCGGAGGAAGCAGCGGTAGGCGCGACTGCACCAGCACCGAAGGCTCGCGCCTCGCGGCGCAAGGCGGTGGCAGCCGATGCACCGGTAGCGCCGGTGGTCTCCTCGACCGTTGCCGATGAGCCGGCGGCCAAGACCGAGGACAAACCGAAGCGTGCCGGCTGGTGGCAGCGGAAGGGCTTTTTCTAAGCCGTTCAGCCATTTAGATTGGCTATTTAACAAAAGAAATCCCGCGTTGCTCGAAAGGCAACGCGGGATTTTTCGTATCTTCCGCTCCAAGAGATCGCAGCCGGCTATGGCGCGAAGATCGACCAGTTCATCATCTTCGCCAGCTTCTCCAGAGCAATCGAGCCCAGTTTGGAATTGCCGTTTGCGTTGAGGCCTGGCGACCAGACCGCCAGTGAGGCGACGCCCGGCACGATACCCAAGATGCCGCCACCGACGCCGCTCTTGCCTGGAATGCCGACGCGGAATGCAAAGTCGCCCGAGCCATCGTAGTGGCCGCAGGTCAGCATCATGGCGCCGATGCGGCGCGCGCGTTCGGCCGACACCACTGAATGCCCCGTCGCCGGGTTCTTGCCGCCATTGGCGAGAAACCTGCCGGCCATCGCCAGTTGCCGGCAGCTCATGGCAATGGCGCAATGGTGGAAATAGACACCCAGCGCGAGCTCCGGCGGATGATGGAGATTGCCGAAGGATTTCATGTAGTTGGCAAGAGCGAAATTGCGATAGCCGGTGGCGCGCTCGGAAGCCGCGACCTCGCGGTCGATGATGATCGTCTCGTCGTCGGCGAGGAACTGGATGAAACGCAGGATCTCGCCGATCGCCTCGCGTGGCTGGTGGCCGGCGAGCAGGATGTCGGAGATGACGATGGCACCGGCATTGATGAACGGATTGCGCGGGATGCCGTTCTCGTGCTCGAGCTGAACGATCGAATTGAACGGATTGCCCGACGGCTCGCGTCCGACCCGCTTCCACAAGGCGTCGCCGACATTGCCGAGCGCCAGAGTCAGGGTGAACACCTTCGAAATGCTCTGGATCGAAAAGGCCTGATCGGCATCGCCCGCCATCAGCACACGGCCGTCATTGGTGACGGCGGCAAGGCCAAACTTCTTCGGATCGACCTTGCCGAGTTGCGGAATGTAGGTGGCGACATCGCCGCGATCCGTCCGCGCAGCCATTTCGGCAGCGACTTCGGCCAGGGCCTGCTCGAGTTCCGGCATGGCGTCCCCGCTACTTCAGCCAGCGTTCGATGCGGACCATTGCCTCGACCATGTCGTCATGGCTTCCGGCATAGGAGAAACGCATCGTACGGTGCCCGGCCTGCGTGTCGAAGTCACGGCCGGGTGTCGCCGCCACGTGTGCCTCGGCTAACATCTTGCGGGCAAAGGCCATGCTGTCGTTGGTATGCCTGGTAACATCGCAGAAAGCGTAGAAGGCGCCGTCCATCGGGGCGGCAAGCGGAAAGCCGAGCTCCGGAAGGCGTTTCATCAGCAGTTCGCGATTCCAGGCATAGCGGCCTTTCACCGCTTCCAGCTCCTCCGTCGCCTTGAACGCCTCGATCGCGGCGATCTGCGACAGTTCGGGTGGCGAAATGTAGAGGCTCTGGGCAACACGTTCGACCGGGCGCACCAGTTCTTCCGGCAGCACCATCCAGCCGATGCGCCAGCCGGTCATGCAATAATATTTCGAAAACGAGTTGATCACGGTCACGCCGTTGCCATAGGCGAGCGCCGTCGTATCGGGCGCGGCATAAGCGAGCCGGTGATAGATCTCGTCGGAGATCACCGCGATGCCAAGTTCCTCCGCGGTCTTCACCAGTGTTGACAACTCATCGGCGGGGATGACCGCGCCGGTCGGGTTGGCCGGGCTGGCGAACAGCACGCCCTTCAGCGGTTTTTCGCGATGCGCGGCCTGAAGATGTCCCGCATGCAGATAGGCTTCGCCGCCGAGCTCGATCTCGACAACCTCGATGCCGAGCGCCGCCATGATGTTGCGATAGGCGGGATAACCGGGCGCCGCGATGGCAACACGGTCGCCAGCATCGAACATCGCCAGGAAAGCCAGGTTGAAGGCGGCGGACGACCCGGTGGTGACAGCGATTCGGCTCGGTGCGACTTCAAGCCCGTAGTGATCGGCATAGTGCTCGGCGATCGCCTCGCGCAGGCCTGCCAGGCCCAATGTATCGGTGTAACCGATGCGACCGATCTTCAGCGCGTTGGCGGCAGCCTCCCTTACCCCGATCGGTGCGGGATCTGACGGTTGGCCGACAGCCATGGAAATGACCGGCGCACCCTGTGCTTTCAGGCGGTTTGCCTCAGCCAGAATGTCCATGGCATGGAACGGCTCGACATTGCCACGGCGTGAAAGCGAAACGACCATTTTCATCTCATTTGCTCCGGCCGCCCGCACCACGCTTCGGCAGCCGCGCCGCACAAATGCCCGATTGATGTGAGGATCACAAGTTGAGGAAGTTTCCAGCGCCGACTTTTCATCTTTCGCCCGCTCGTCTACCAGTGGATACGACATGTTGAGCCGACCCAGATCAACGATTGCAAGGGCTGCGCGCGTCTTCGCGACGCTTTCGCTTGCCATGTCGACGACGGTCGCGGGTTCGGTCAATGCTTTCGCGCAGAACGTGCCGGTCGTGCGCGACGCCGAGATCGAGGCGCTGGTGCGCGACTACGCGCGGCCGATCTTCAAGGCGGCCGGACTTGCCAATGACGGCATCGACATCGTGTTGGTCAACGACCAGAGCTTCAATGCTTTCGTCACCGGGCGCCGGCTGTTCATCAACACCGGCGCGTTGATGACCGCTGAAACGCCCAACGAGATCATCGGCGTCATCGCACACGAGGCCGGCCATATCGCCGGCGGCCATCAGCAGAAGCTGCGCGACCAGCTCGAACGCGCCAAGACGATGGCCATCATCGCGACCCTGCTGGGCGCTGGTGCCATCGTTGCAGGCGCAACCACCAACAGCAGGGGCTTGGCGGGCGCCGGCATGGGTGTTGCCGCCGGTGGCGGCGAGATGGCGCAGCGCAGCATCCTTGCCTATCAGCGCACCGAGGAGATGACCGCCGATCGCTCGGCGATCACCTATCTCAACGCCACCGGTCAATCCGGCATGGGCATGCTGAAAACGTTCCATCGCTTCCAGACGGCGCTGTCGCTGTCGGGCGCGCAGGTCGATCCCTACCGGATAAGCCATCCGATGCCGCAGGATCGCATCGCCAATCTGGAAGTGCTGGTGAAGCAAAGCCCTAATGTCGACAAGCTCGATCCGCCGGCACTGCAGCAGCGGCACGACATGATGCGGGTGAAGATCGCCGCTTACATGGAAGGCCAAGCCGCGGCCTCAAGGCTCATACGCAAGATGCCAGGAAGCCTCGCCGCGCAATATGGCGATGCGCAGACAGCCTACCTGTTCGGAAATATCGCCACCGCGCTTGCCAAGACCAATGCATTGATCAAGGCGCAGCCGAAAAACGCCTACTTCCAGGAATTGCGCGGCGACATCCTGATGAAAGCGAACAAGCCCAAGGATGCCGCGGAGGCCTATGCCAAGGCAGCCAGCCTCGATCCGGCGCGGTCCGGATTGCTGCCGGTTTCGCTCGGCCAGGCGCTGATGGCCATAGGCACGCCCGAGTCCCTGAAAAAGGCCGTGGTGCAGATCAACAACGGACTGGGGCGCGACAAGGAAAATACCGCGGGCTATCGTTACCTCGCGCAGGCCTATGGCGAATTGGGTGATATTCCAGGGGCTGAACTTGCCACCGCCGAAGGCCACTTCTATTCCGGTGCCTACAAGGACGCGAAGATTTTCGCCATGCGCGCGCAGCAACAGATGAAACGCGGTGAGCCGCGTTGGATTCGGGCTCAGGACATCATAAACTACACACCATCAACCAAGATAAAATGAACCTTCCGGCCGTGCGCGGCGACACAGCCAGACATAGCGGGCCGGAAAACAGGTAAAAAGGACAAAGACGATGAAAAAAGCACTGCTGCTGGGCACCACGGGGGTCGCTGTCGCCCTAGCCATGCTGGCTTTCGGATTCGTCGCCGGGAGCCCTCAGATCGCAAAGGCCGGCACGGCACAGCCTGTCGAGGCGGCGGTGGCCGACACGAAAATTGATCGCACCGAAGTCGAAGGCATCATCCGCGACTATCTGTTGAAGAACCCCGAGGTTCTTCTTGAGGTGCAGGACGCGCTTGAGGCCAAGCAGAAGGAAGAGCAGCGCATCGCTCATCTCGGCGTGATCAAGAACGCCAAGGATCAGATTTTCAACTCGGCCTTTGACGGCGTTGTCGGCAACCCGAATGGCAAGGTCACCATCGTCGAGTTCTACGACTACAATTGCGGCTTCTGCAAACGCGCCATCGACGACATGAAGGCATTGACCAAGACCGATTCCGATTTGCGTTTCGTGCTGAAGGAATTTCCGATCCTCGGACCGGATTCGCAGAAGGCGAGCGTCGTCTCGATGGCATTCCACCTGATGATGCCGGAGAAATACGGCGAGTTCCACAATGCGCTGCTCGGCGGCCAGGGGCGCGCCACGGAAGCGTCGGCGATCAAGGTCGCGCTGTCGCTCGGCGCCGATGAGAAGACGTTGCACGAGAAGATGAAGGACCCGTCGATCTCCGAAGCCTTCACCAAGACCTACGATCTGGCCAACAAGCTGGCGATCACCGGTACGCCGTCCTATGTGGTTGGCAACGAGGTGATCTTCGGTGCGCTCGGACAGGAAGTGCTGGCTGAAAAGATCGAGGCGGCGAAAGCCGCGCTCTGATTTTGCTCACGGGTACATTTCCGCCTGTTGTGGACAGTGAAAGAACGCACTTGCGCTCTTTTCGCGGGCGTCTATGCCCATTATAGAGGGTCCGGCGCGCGGGCTTGATGCCGGCGCCGGGAAAGGTCGGCTTTTTTGAAAACGGTTTTCGTCCTGAACGGTCCCAACCTCAACGCGCTTGGCACGCGCGAGCCGGGGATCTATGGCGGCAAGACGCTGGCCGCCATCGCCGATGACTGCAAGCAAGCCGGCAAGGCCCTTGGCCTCGATATTGATTTCCGCCAGTCGAACCACGAGGGCGACCTCGTCGACTGGATCCAGGAAGCCGGCGACAAAGCCGTCGGCATTGTCATCAATCCGGGTGCCTACAGCCACACATCCATCGCCATTCACGACGCCATCCGAGCCATCGCGCCGATGCCCGTCGCCGAAGTTCATCTTTCCAACATCCATGCGCGGGAATCATTCCGCCACGTCTCCATGATCGCGCCGGTCGCCGTCGGCATGATCTGTGGCTTTGGGCCGCTCGGTTACACACTGGCGCTGCAAGCGCTGGCGGCACGCCTATGACCGGCCAACAAACAGAAGGCTCGAAAATGTCTATAAAGAAGACCGGTGTTGACCAGCAGCTGATCCGCGACCTCGCGGGCATCTTGAACGACACCAACCTGACCGAAATCGAGGTCGAACTGGGTGACCTCAAGGTGCGCGTGTCGCGGCAGGCGCCAGCCGTTCACGCGATCGCCGCACCGCAGCCGATCTATGCACAAGCCGCGGCGCCGACTGCCACCCTGGCGGCCCCGGCCGTGGCGGATCTCTCCAAGAATGCGGTGACATCGCCGATGGTCGGAACCGCCTATCTGGCGCCATCGCCCGATGCCAAGGTTTTCATCGAGGTCGGCCAGAAGGTCAAGGAAGGCCAGACGTTGCTGATCATCGAAGCGATGAAGACGATGAACCAGATTCCTTCGCCTCGCGCCGGAACGGTGACGGCGATCCTGTTTGAGGATTCGCAGCCGGTCGAATACGGCATGCCGCTCGTCGTGATCGAGTAGAGCGGACCGGATGTTCCAGAAAATCCTCATCGCCAATCGCGGCGAAATCGCCCTTCGGGTTCTGCGCGCTTGCAAGGAGCTCGGCATTCAGACCGTGGTGGTGCATTCGACCGCTGACGCCGATGCCATGCATGTCCGGCTAGCCGACGAGAGTGTGTGCATCGGCCCGCCGCCGTCGCGTGACAGCTACCTCAACATCCATCAGATCGTCGCGGCCTGTGAGATCACCGGCGCCGACGCCGTGCATCCGGGCTACGGGTTCCTGTCGGAGAATGCCAAATTCGCCGATATCCTGGCCGCCCACAACATCACCTTCATCGGCCCATCGGGCGATCACATCCGCATCATGGGTGACAAGATCGAGGCCAAGCGCACAGCAAAACGCCTCGGCATCCCTGTTGTGCCCGGGTCGGACGGCGCGGTCACCGATGAAAAAGAGGCCAGGCGCATTGCCGCCGATATCGGCTACCCCGTGATCATCAAGGCGTCAGCCGGCGGTGGCGGGCGCGGCATGAAGGTCGCACTGACCGAGGCCGATCTCGAAATCGCCCTGCAGACGGCGCGTACGGAAGCCGGTGCTGCCTTCGGCGACGATGCCGTCTACATCGAAAAATATCTGCAGAAGCCGCGCCATATCGAGGTGCAGGTATTCGGTGACGGCTTTGGCCGTGGCGTGCATTTCGGCGAGCGCGACTGTTCGCTGCAGCGCCGTCACCAGAAGGTATGGGAAGAGGCGCCCTCGCCGGCCCTCAATGCTGAAGAGCGGGCTCGCATCGGCGGCATCTGCGCCAATGCGATCGCCGATCTCGGCTATTCCGGCGCCGGCACGATCGAGTTCCTTTACGAGAATGGCGAGTTCTACTTCATCGAGATGAACACGCGCCTGCAGGTCGAGCATCCGGTAACGGAAGCGATCACCGGCATCGATCTCGTGCACGAGCAGATCCGCGTTGCCTCGGGTGGTGGACTTTCAGTCAAGCAGGAAGACATCAAGTTCAACGGCCACGCTATCGAATGCCGCATCAATGCCGAGGATCCGCGCAATTTCACGCCTTCACCCGGCACGATCACGCATTTCCATACACCCGGCGGCCTCGGCATCCGCGTCGATTCCGGTGTCTATTCCGGCTACAAGATCCCGCCTTACTACGACAGCCTGATCGGCAAGCTGATCGTGCATGGCCGCAACCGCGTCGAATGCATGATGCGGCTCAGGCGTGCGCTGGACGAGTTCGTCGTCGATGGCATCAAGACGACGCTGCCGCTGTTTCGCGACCTCGTTGGCAATGCCGATATCGCCAATGGCGACTACGATATCCACTGGCTGGAAAAGTATCTGGCCAAAGAGGACTAGGTCAGGGACGCGATGACCCGCCCTTATGCGCCCGGCTATCGCATCCCCACCGACCTTCTGCTCAAGGCCTATGCCTCGGGCGTCTTTCCAATGGCGGAAAGTGCCGCGGACCCCGAAGTGTTCTGGGTCCGGCCGGAGACACGTGGCATCATCCCGCTCGACGGTTTCCACACACCGAAGAGCTTGAAGAAGACGATCAGGAAGAACCTGTTCGACATCCGTTTCGATTTCGATTTCGAAGCGACGATCGACGCTTGCGCCGAACGGCGTGAGGAACGCAATTCGACCTGGATCAACGCCCCGATCCGCGAAGCCTATGTGCAGTTGCATCGCATGGGCCATTGCCATTCGGTCGAAGCCTGGCACGAGCAGCGTCTGGTCGGCGGTCTCTATGGCGTGTCGCTGGGCCGGGTGTTCTTCGGCGAAAGCATGTTCTCCAAGGAAACGGACGCCTCGAAAACCTGCCTCGTGCATCTGGTCGAGCGCCTGAAGGCGCGCGGCTTCGCTCTACTTGATACGCAGTTCACCACCGAGCACCTCAAGCGCTTCGGCGCCGTCGACGTGCCGCGCGGCAAGTATGAGAAGATGCTGGCCGACGCGCTGAAAGGCGAAGCGGTCTTTTTTCCCTAGGAAATTGCTTCCGTCAGCCTTTGGCGGTGGTGTCCAAAGGCGTCTGCGAATGGAACATCATCTTCCAGCCGTTGACGCGGTGGACATAGCCGGTGCTGACCAACGCTGCATAGGGCTCGCCGTTTTCCCGGGTTGCATGCGCTTCATAGGTCAGCATGACGATATCGCTGCCCGGTTCAACCATGCCCTTGAGGTCGATCTTGAGATCGCGCCAGCGGTTTGGCTTGCTGGCGGTCTCGGCCAGATCGGCATTGCTCATCGCTTGCGCCATTTTCGGGAAGGCAACCAGACAGTCGGTGTCGACATTGGCCGCATAAAATGCGGAGTCGCCGGTCCAGAATCCTTCCTCGAGCTCAAGCAGCTCTTTCTTGCTGGCGGTGATCGGCTTCATGGCTGACATCGGAAACCCTCCATGCGCATTGATGCGCGCTCGTCCCTGGCCAAACGTATGGAGGCCATGGCGGTTCCAAAGGATCAGTTGGTGGTGGTCGCATCCGGCTCGGCGGGCTCGGTTGTATCAGGAGCAGTCGCCTCAGGAGCAGCCGCGGGTTTCGGCTTGGCGGTCTCGGCTTTGGCCGAGGTGGGTGCGGGCACATCCGACTTCTGCTTGCAGGCCTTCAGCCAGACGTCATAGACGGCGTGCTCGACAGCGTTGAGGCCCGGGCTTTCGGCAAACATCCAGCCGGTGAAGATGCGGCGGATCTTTCTGTCGAGTGTGATCTCATCAACCTCGACAAAGGAATCGGTCTTCGGCTCTTCCGTCTGCGGCCGCGAATAGCAGACGCGTGGCGTCACTTGCAAAGCACCGAACTGCACGGTCTCATCGACATAGACATCAAAGGTGATGATCCGGCCGGTGATCTTGTCGATGCCGGCGAATTCCGCGACAGGGTTGGTGATGCGTTCGGAGGTCGTGGGCGCTGCCGGTGCCGTGGCCGCGGCGAACGCCGTTGTGCTGAACGCAAGAACAGCAGCCGTGGCTGCCAGTCCGCCCATTGAGATTCGGCCGAAAACGCTCATGCAAAAATACCGGTGGTTGCGCCCGGGTGATTCCGTACACCAAGGCTAGTCGCCGCTGTCAGATGAGCAAGCTGCTAAACGTCAATTGTGGCGATAAAAGACCGGCTGCCGATCAAGAGCCCGGCGTCCAGGCGTCATAATCGCCGGTCACTTGCGGACGATGCTGATTGGTCAGCACGGAGCCTTTCGGGCGATAGGCCGCAGGGCTGCCCGTCAGATTCGGTTCATGCGGCTTTTGCCAATCGCGCGGGCGGTAGTCGTCGCTCGGCGGTGCGGTATCGACGCGGTGATGCATCCAGCCATGCCAGCCGGGGGGAATCATCGAGGCTTCCGAGTAATTCTTGTAGATCACCCAGCGGCGGGTACGGCCTTCTGAATCGACACCGCCCTCATAGTAGACGTTGCCGACGTCGTCCTGCCCGACCCTTTTGCCGTGCCGCCAGGTATGGAGGCGCGTTCCCAGCGTCTGGCTGTTCCACCAGGTGAAAAACTGCAGAAGGAAAGTCTTCATCTCTGAACCCTCGCGCCGCCGGCGCCTGTTTCCTGCTTATGGCGTCAGGCCTTCGCGAAGGCAAGGGTTTTGCCGCAGGGACGATGCAAATGGTGGCCGTGATGCCGCACAAGCCCGTGATCCCCACGAGGCCGCTATTGGGCTGAATGGTGGCTAGTGGAAGCACGCTTGCCAAGCCCGTCCGGTGTTTCTAAAGGTCTGCCCGCGCCCCTGCGCCTATCCAGGCGGTGGCTTTGACTGAGGGAGCTTGGATTGACCCCAGAGTTGTCCGCAATTGACACCCGGATCAGTGTCGACGCCATTCGCCGCCGTAAGGGCGGTGTGCCGATCGTCAGCCTCACCGCCTATACATATCCGGTCGCCCGATTGCTCGACGAGCATGTCGATCTGCTTCTGGTCGGGGACAGTGTGGCCATGGTCCTGCATGGCCACAAGACAACACTCGGCGCTTCGCTGGAGATGATGATCGCTCATGGCCAGGCAGTGATGCGCGGGTCGGCAAGGGCCTGCGTCGTCATCGACATGCCGGCTGGCACATACGAAGAATCGGCGGCGCAAGCTGTCGCCTCGGCGCGGCGTATCGTCGATGAGACCGGCTGCCAGGCGGTGAAACTTGAAGGCGGCGTCGACGTTGCCCCACAGATCGCGGCGATCGTCGCCGCCGGCATTCCAGTCATGGGACATATCGGCCTGCAGCCGCAATCCGTGGAAAGCGAAGGTGGTTACAAGATCAAAGGCCGGACCGAGGAAAACGTGGCGGCGCTGTTTCGCGACGCAACCGCCGTCGAACAGGCTGGTGCGTTTTCGGTGGTCATCGAGGGCACGGTCGAAAATGTCGCCGCTGACCTCACCCGGCACATCTCGATTCCGACAATCGGTATCGGCGCCAGCGGCGACTGCGACGGCCAGGTTCTGGTCACCGACGACATGGTCGGCCTGACCGTCGATCGCGTACCCAAATTCGTCAAGCAATATGCCGATCTGCGCAGCGTGATCTCGGGCGCCGCCAAAGACTAT
The DNA here is from genome assembly GCA_039916205.1 of Mesorhizobium sp. Classification (GTDB taxonomy): domain Bacteria; phylum Pseudomonadota; class Alphaproteobacteria; order Rhizobiales; family Rhizobiaceae; genus Mesorhizobium. Next base: position 20,656 of record JBDSLV010000006.1, read on the forward strand.
GCAGCAGAGGTGCGAGATCGGACATTCCCCGGCCCTGGCCATGTCTTCACAGCCACATCTGGCAAGGACAAGGCATGAGCCAGCCCATCGTCGTCGAAAGCGTTGCCGCTCTTCGTGCGCAAATCCGCGACTGGCGGCGCGATGGTCTCAGCATCGCCATGGTCCCAACCATGGGCGCGCTGCATGACGGTCACATCTCGCTGGTCAGGATGGCGCTCGAAAAAGCCGACCGCTGCGTCGTCTCGATCTTCGTCAATCCAGCGCAGTTCGCACCGACCGAAGACCTCGACAAATATCCGCGCCAACTCGCCCGCGACCTCGATCTGTTGGCCGAGGCGAAGGCCAACCTCGCTTTCACACCAACGGTTGGCGACATGTATCCGGCCGGCTTTGCCAGCAGAATTTCGGTCGGCGGCCCATCGTCCGGGCTGGAATCGGACTTTCGTCCGACTTTCTTCGATGGTGTCGCCACGGTCGTGGCAAAGCTATTGCTGCAGGCAACGCCCGACCGGGCGATCTTTGGCGAAAAGGACTATCAGCAGCTTTGTGTCGTCAGGCAGCTTTGCCGGGATCTTGACCTGCCGGTGGACATCATTGGTGCGCCGACCATACGCGACCAGCATGGTCTCGCTATGTCATCGCGCAACGCCTATCTCAGCGAAGCCGAACTCAAGATCGCACGCCAGTTCAATGTGATCCTGCGTGAAACGGCGATGGCACTTGCGGGCGGCGCTGACCCGGCTGTCGCGACCGACGCGGCGAGCCGGGCTCTCGCCGCCGCAGGGTTCGGCAAGATCGACTATGTCGAGGCGCGTGAAAGCCTGACGCTCGCTCCGTGGCGCAGGGATCGTGACGGACGCCTGCTTGCCGCTGCCTGGCTCGGCAAGACCAGGCTGATCGACAATGTGGGCGTGTCCTCCACCTAGCCCTCTCCGGCCAGTAAAAGATCGGAATAGGCGCCTATTCCTCGGTTGGCATGTGCAGATACATCGACTGGATGCCCACCCGGCCCGGCCCGGTGAAGCGATTGACGATGAAATTCATATTGGCGCCGAAGAAGCCGCTCGAAAGACGATCGATCTTCGTCTCCATCTTGACCGACACATCCTTGAACAGCCAGCCACCAGGCTCGATGTCGATGGTTTCTCCGGCGGCGAGCGTCTTTTCGAAGACATTGCCGTAGCCGTGCAGCCAGACGATGCCATCGCCAGCATCGCCGCGAAAGCGATCGATGAAGAAGCCGCTTTGGCCGAACAGCATCGTCGCCAGGCCGCGCACACGCTCGAACGTGTAATCGACATTGCCGGTTGCCGCGAGGAACTGGTGCTCGCGCACCTGGACCTCTTCGCCACGCCTGAGATGGATCGGCACGATATGGCCCGGACCGTCGCGGCTGAACGCAATGATGCCCGCCCCCGAGGCCTCGGTGACGAAGATCTGCATTCCGGCCATCATCCGCTTCAGCGCACCCTTCAGCGACTTCAGGCCGATGGTGATGGTGGAGTGCTTCCACAGCAGGATGTGGTGTTCGAAATACACCGGCATCCGTCACATCGACGGACAGGACCGGCACCAGTTCGCCCGCTATGTGATAGGTGACACCGCCAAAGGTTTCGTCCGACACCTGCGTCGGCATCAGTTCCGGCAAGTCAGGCATGATGATCCCCCACGCCGTATGCATGCCATCGGCCAAATGCCGGTTCTTGCAGCAACGGCTCAACAGCATTGCTGCCGGACTTTGGGGGCGTCAAACGAAAGGTGCTATCCGCAGGCCTGCTCGCAGGAACGTGATCCTGACCCAGGCCTTCGAAGCGGCGGGCTCAGGCGGCAAGCGCTCGTTCGTAGATCAGCGCCGGAATGCCGGTCCCGCCGTGATCGTCAACACTGCCGGCCCGAACGAAGCCGTTCGCCTGGTAGAAGGCGATAGCGCGCGTGTTCTTCTCTTCGACTTCGAGCCGGATGGTGTGGGCTTCGGGAAAACTTTCGATGACCTCATCGAGCAGCATGCCGCCGATGCCCCGGCCCTGCATGTCGGGCAGAACATAGAGCTGCCTCAGCACAAGCACCTCGCCGCCCTCGATCGCTTCGGCAAAGGCCATGCCGCCAGTGCGCTTGCCGTCATCAGCGACGAGAAACTCGGCATTTGGCCGCGCCAGCCTCGCCTTCAGCGCGGCAACCGAGTGCCATTCATTGGTAATTTCCGTGACCTTCTCGACGCCGTATATGGCGTCGTAGGTTGCGTGCCAGGTCTCGACCAGCAGCGCCCGGATGGCAACAAGATCGCGTTCCCCGGCGGTGCGGACGAACATCGCCTTACTCGATCCCGAGCTTGGCCTTGACCAGATCGTTGACGGCCTGCGGATTGGCCTTGCCGCCGGTCGCCTTCATCACCTGGCCAACGAACCATCCGGCCATGGTCGGCTTGGCGCGCGCCTGTTCGACCTTGTCGGGGTTGGCGGCAATCACCTCGTCAACCGCCTTCTCGATGGCGCCGGTGTCGGTGACCTGCTTCATGCCGCGGCTTTCGACCAGGACGCGCGGGTCGCCACCTTCGTTCCAGACGATCTCGAACAGATCCTTGGCGATTTTGCCGGAGATGGTGCCGTCCTTGATCAGATCAATGACCGCGCCAAGCTGATCGGGCGAAAGTGGAGCGTTTTCGATATCCTTGCCGGCCTTGTTCAAAGCACCAAGGAAATCATTGATGACCCAGTTGGCGGCGAGTTTGCCGTCGCGTCCGGCGGCGACCTTCTCGAAATAGTCGGCAATCGACTTTTCCGACACCAGGATCGCCGCGTCATAGGTCGACAGGCCGAGCGAGGAGATCAGCCGCGCCTTCTTGTCGTCGGGCAGTTCTGGCAGGTCTTTCGCCAGTGCTTCGACATAGGCCTGGTCGAATTCGAGCGGCAGGAGATCGGGATCGGGGAAATAGCGATAGTCGTGCGCCTCTTCCTTCGAGCGCATCGAGCGCGTCTCGCCCTTGACGGCATCGTACAGCCGCGTTTCCTGGTCGATCTTGCCGCCGTCCTCCAGGATGGCAATCTGGCGGCGCGCCTCGAAGTCGATGGCCTGGCCGATGAAGCGGATCGAGTTCATATTCTTGATCTCGCAACGGGTGCCGAACTCGCCACCGGGCCGCCGAACCGAGACGTTGACGTCGGCGCGCAGCGAGCCTTCGTCCATGTTGCCGTCACAGGTACCGAGATAACGCATTATGGTGCGCAGCTTGGTGACATAGGTCTTGGCCTCATCGCCGGAGCGCATGTCGGGTTTCGACACGATCTCCATCAGCGCCACGCCGGAGCGGTTGAGGTCGACATAGGACATGGTCGGGTGCTGGTCATGGATCGACTTGCCGGCATCCTGCTCCAGATGCAGGCGCTCGATGCCGACTTCGATGTCCTCGAACTCGCCCTGGCGATCAGGACCAACTGAAATGATGACGGTGCCTTCACCAACAATCGGCTGCTTGAACTGCGATATCTGGTAGCCCTGCGGCAGATCCGGATAGAAATAGTTCTTCCGGTCGAAAACCGACTTGTGATTGATCTGTGCCTTCAGCCCGAGGCCGGTGCGGATCGCCTGTTTTACGCATTCCTCGTTGATCACCGGCAGCATGCCCGGCATCGCCGCGTCGACAAGGCTGACATTGGCGTTGGGTGCGGCGCCGAAAGCCGTCGAGGCGCCGGAGAACAGCTTCGCCTCCGAGGTGATCTGCGCGTGGACCTCGAGACCAATGATGATTTCCCAGTCGCCGGTGGCGCCGGAGATCAGGCGTTTCGCGTCGGGTGTGCGGGTGTCGATAAGGGACATGACGGCCTACATATTGGAACTGCGGACTATGCGTGAACGCATATCTTGGTGTGCAACTTCGCTAGTGCAAACCGCTGCATGAGACAAGCGCAAAGCCAGAGACTGGCGTTTTCGAACGGCTTCGGCTACATCCCTCTCCATTCCAATGGAGAGTGGATGTCCACTTACGCACAGTCCCGGTGAGGCCCTGACCTCTCGATGAGGCAGGGCAGAAAACTTGAAACCCCGTGCCGCGAGACCTCGCGGCGGCGGCATTTTTTGTTTTCCCGGGAATTCTCACATGGATATTTCGCGCAGCGCATGACCCCAAAAATCGGTATCGATTTCGGAAAGGATCATGCGCCAAATCAAAAGTTCCACAGCGTCCTTAGCGCGTCCAAGAGGACGCGCTAAGGACGCTGTGGAACAGCGCATTCTGCACCTGCTCGCGCAGGGCGGGTACATCGAAATCGAAAAGAATGAAAAGAAGCGGATCGCCTCCGTCAAATGCCTGACCCGCGACGGCTGGCATTATTCGGGCGTCGATCTCGAACTGCTCCGAAAGCTGAAGCGGAAGAAGGCGGTTTCTTCGTCTGGTGGCGGTCCCTACCGCATCACACGGCGCGGGCTCGAACTCGTCCGTTCAGAACTCGACAACAGATGAGGATAATTCCGCCGGCCGGGACTCGGCCGGCGGAACTCTCTGTTTGCGTCAGGCCGTTGCGATATAGGCCCTGATCTCATCGGCCTCGCGCTCGACATCCTCGATGCGGCGCTTGACGACGTCACCGATGGAGATGATGCCGTCGAGCAGGCCGTCCTTTTCCACCGGCAGATGGCGGAAGCGGCCCCGAGTCATGATTTCCATGACCTCGTTGACCGTGTGGTTTTCATTACAGATTTTCACCTTCGGCGTCATTGCCGAGCGCACCGCGATGTCGAGTGCCGCTCCGCCTTCCTTGGCGACAACCCGCACGATGTCGCGCTCGGAAAGGATGCCGACGATCTTGCGATCGCCATTGGTGATCACCAGTGCACCGATCTTGTGTTCGGCAAGGATGCGAATGGCTTCGCTAAGCTTTTCGTTCGGCCCGAGCGTCAACACGTCATGGCCTTTTCTCTCGAGAATTGCCTTAACCGTCATGGCGTCCTCCTCTGCTTGGCTTGCCGGTTCCTGCCCTGACCGGCTTTCACATAAGAGTGAACATCGTGCGCCGTGATCGGTCGCATTTCAAGTGCGCGGTCAGTGTTCGCGGCTGTCGATCCGTTGCCAGCGCCGATCAAACCAATGCAAGCCGAAGAAGCCGGCGACAAAGCCGCCGATATGGGCCTCCCAGGCGATCTGGCCGGCAACCCCTGGCGCGAAGCCGACGAGGCCGGTGACGAGGTTGATCACCATCCACACCGCCAGAAATGTCATGACACCACGCGAGCGCAAGACCATGCCGATCGGCAACATCGGGCCGCTGAAGGCAGCCTTGCCGGACGAACGATCGGTGCGGAAGCCAAAGCGCGCCGCAGCGCCCATCATGCCGGAAATCGCCCCCGAGGCGCCAACCAGCGGCGCTTCGCCGTACGGATGCACGGCCCAGAAAAGCACCACCGATGCCAGACCGGTGACGGCAAAGAACACCGCGAACCAGAACGTGCCGAGGCGGTTGGCCAGCGGCGAGCCAAAGGCGGCGAGCCAGACCATGTTGATGGCGAGATGGGCAAAGCCGCCATGCAGGAAGGCATAGCTGAAGGGGCGAGAAAACAGAAACCAGTCGAAGCCGTATTGGCCCGTATAAAGAACAGGAATGAAGGCCCCGTCGTATAGCACCGTCAGTTGCTGACCTTGAGTCAGCACGTATTCCCGCAGCAGATGAACGACGACGCAGGCAACGATCACCACCAACACCACCAGCGGCAGGTTGAAAACCGGCTCACGACGTTGCTCGGGCACATCCTCGATCGGCTCGATTTCCGAGGGGCTTACCGGTTCGCTCATCTGCAGTTGCACCCTGTGCGGGGATTCGGGGTTTGAGCATCTAGATCACGGCCCGAAGAACAGCAAACGGCGAATCGCCACGCAGCGAATCAAAAAAGAAGCCGTCCAAGGTTTCCCTTGAACGGCTGGTCGAGCCCCCTGCTCCCCTAAAATCTTAACCGAAGTGCTGCCGATCGTTGCAAAACGACCGCTTCTGGAGTGGTTTTTATGTGCCACAGGGCCTGCCCGAGCACAACGTAAACCACTTGTTAACCTTAACGGCCCCGACCCGTGAACAAGTGTTAACGACGCTGGCACGCTTCCTGCTCCGCAACGCATGTAGACCATCGGAGGGCGCCCTTCTGTTCACCGATGGGACATCAGACGACAGATTGCGCGGAGCAACCTAACCATGAACCAGAACGGATCGATCACGCTGTTCCAATATTGGAACCGCCTGCGTGATGGTCGCCCTGCCCCGAAGCGTTCGGAGGTAGAGCCTGCCGATATCAAGTCGCTGCTGGCCGACACATTCATCCTGGAACGGGACACGCGCGGACAGGCGGTGTTTCGCCTGGCCGGCACCCGGCTGTGCGCCTGCTACGGCCGTGAGCTCAAGGGGTTTTCGTTTCCCTCGCTGTGGCGCGAGAAGGACCAGCGGCTTGTCTCCCGCCTTATCCATGGCGTCTTCGAGCAGAAATCCGTGGTGCTCATCACCTATGAAGGGTTCAGCCGCAACGGCCGCTCCAACAGGTTCGAGCTTCTGGCGCTGCCGCTTGACGGCGGCGTCGAAAATCCGCGTTGCCTCGGTGTTATCAGCGCCGTCGAGAGGCCTTTCTGGCTGGGCGCGGATCCGATCACCGATGCCTTGATCGACACCATCCGCATCATCGATCCGGAAAAGGAGCCAATGCTGCTGAAAAGCCGGCCGGCCATCGCCGTTCCGTCGCTTGTTCCTTCGGAACTCGAGGGGCCCGAAACGATCTCGGCGCTCGGCAAAGCGCGCCGAATCCGTCACCTCGTGGTATTTGACGGCGGGCGTGAAGAATAACCGGATTCTCGTGCCATCAGCCGCCTGCTTTTTCCCTTTGTTAACTCGCTTTGTTGTATTTCTCCTGTGAAGTTCCTCGCATCAGCGCGCAGGGATGCCAAACGGGGTGTAGTCAGTCATGAGGTCAGCGGCGGTCGACTACGCGCCGTCCCGAGCTGAAAGGCGTAACTTTCAGCGCGTCCGGGTTAAGATTTACGGACGCTTCATGCTGGAAGACCGCACCGAGCATCCTTGTCAGGTCGTCGACATGTCGCCGGGCAATGTCGCCTTTCGCACCGAACGAATCGGCATGCCGGGCGAAAAGGTTATTGCTTACATCGATCATATCGGCCGCATCGAAGGCGTGATCACCCGCACCCTGCAGGACGGCTTTGCGATGACGGTCATCGCGTCCGATCGCAAGAAGGACAAGCTCGCCGCGCAGTTGACCTGGCTTGCCAACAAGCACGAGCTTGATCTGCCGGAAGACCGCCGCCATGAACGCGTGGCGCCACGCAATCCAACCAGTGTGCTGCAGCTTACGGACGGGCGCCAGTATCAATGCCGCATCATCGATCTTTCGCTCTCGGGAGCGGCGATCGAGATCGACGTCAAGCCGGCGATCGGCATCCAGGTCACGCTCGGCACCATGCGCGGGCAGATCGTGCGTCACTTCGAGGACGGCGTCGCCGTCGAATTCGCGGTCATCCAGCGCCCCGAAACGCTCGACTCCGAGTTCAATACACCGCGCGCCTGATCATTTTCAAAGGTATCCGAAGAGCCGGTCCCTCGTGGCCGGCTTTTTTGTTGGCCAGCCCTGTTTTTTGATCCCGGGCAGCGGGCGACTGATCACCCTTCCAGGCCGTGACGTCCCGAGTTGTCAGCCCTCCCCGGGGGTCACCAACCTATCGAGCGGCAGTGGTTTGAAGCGAACGCCTGAACAATTTAATACTCAAATGATTCAAATTTTATGTTTATTCTACAGGCGTTTTACTTAATATCTACTTCGCGCTTTTGCGTCAAATAAATCCACCCGTGTCAATGTCTCCTCAAACGGGGAGACTACAACAATGAAGAAAACGAGGGGCAAGCTGTTGCTGGTGGCAATGGCGATGCAGCTTTCCGCCTGGGGATCAGCATATGCCGCAGGACCGGCCTATATGCATACCGGCGGCCGTACAACGCAGCCTGTTGGGCATTATGAATTCTGCCAGCGCATTCCTGGCGAATGCAGCGAAAAGACGCCCAAGGGCGCGCCGGTCGAACTGACCCGCAAACTGTGGGCGACGATCGTCAACATCAACAATTCGGTCAACACCCGCGTCAAGCCGCGCACCGACATGGAAAACTACGGTGTCGAGGAATATTGGGCCTATCCAGATAATGGCTATGGCGATTGCGAGGATTACGCGCTGGAGAAGCGCCGCGAGCTGATGGATGCCGGTGTTCCCGCGGGCAATCTGTTGATGACGGTTGCGCGCCAGCCGAACGGCGACGGCCACGCCGTGCTGACCGTGCGCACCAGCCTCGGAGAATTCATCCTCGACAACCTTGAAACCAAGGTCCTGTCCTGGACGGACACCGACTACACGTATCTCAAGCGCCAGTCGGACCAGAATTCCGGCGTTTGGGTGACGATCAACGACGGCCGCGCCGACGCGGTCGCCAGCGTCCGCTAGGGGCGTCAAAGTATGCCGCCCGG
>JBDSLV010000007.1:0-11812 GCA_039916205.1 Mesorhizobium sp.
TTGAGCAGCAGGGCGGCGAGCACGCCGATGACCATTTCAGCGGCGACAGAAATGACCGCGAACAGCGTCGTGGTGATGAGCGTGCGCGAGAAATTCGAGCTCGACAGCATGTTCGAATAGTTGTCGAGGCCAACGAAATTGCCCGCCGTGCCGACCAGCTTGGCGTCGGTGAAGGAAAGGCCGATCGTATCGACAAGCGGCCAGCCGATGACGGCGACCATGACCACGAGCAAGGGCAGCATCAGCAGCCATGCACGGGTTGTCATCCAGGTGCCCGACAGGAGCAGCCTCTCTTCATTCATCTGTGATCTGGGCATAGCACGGGCGGCACTCGGCCGCCCGTATCGGGGATGGGAGCAGCTCAGAGGCCGCTGTTTTGCGCGGCGGTCTTCAGGGCATCTTCCGGCGAGGATGTGCCGAGCAGCGATTCCTGGATGGCCTGCTGCAACGCGGTCGACAACTCCTGGTATTTCGGTGTGGTCGGACGCGGATACATGGCGGCCAGGCCGAGCTTCGCCGCGGCGATCAGCTCTTCCTGGCCCTTGGTGACCGCCGGGTCATCATAGGACGAGGCCCAGATCGGCAGCGAGAGCTTGGCATACTGGTTCTGCGTCGCTTGCGAGGTCATGAAGGTGATGTATTTCCAGGCCTCGTCCTGATGCTTCGAGACCGCCGTGACGCCAAGGCCCATCGAGCCATTGACCGCCGACACTTCGCTGGTGCCGGTCACGCCCGGCGCCGGCACGACGCCAACCTTACCCGCCACCTTCGAGTCCTTCGGGTCGTTGGCCATGTTGTACATGTAGGTCCAGTTCAGCGCGAAAGCGGCGTCGCCGTTTTCGAAGACCTTGCGCACGTCCTCTTCCAGGAATTCCTTGGAATTGGGATTGGTGAGGCCCGACTTGTAGCTGTCGACCATGTATTTCAGGGCCGAGACGCCGGCGCCGTTCTGGAAGTCCGGCTTGCCATCCTTGAGGAAGTCGCCGCCATAGGCGCTGACCAGTGTGGTGTAGTCGCAGATCGCGGCTTCAGCCTGTGACCAGCTCCAGGCGATCGGGGTCTTCAACAGGCCCTTGTCCTTGATGATCTTGGCCTGTTCGCCGAGCTCCTCCCAGGTCTTAGGCGGTGTCTTGATGCCGGCCTTTTCCAGGATCTCCTTATTGTAGAACAGATATTTGGTGTCGAGGATCCATGGCATGCCGTAATATTTGCCGTCGTACTGGACCGTGGTCCAGGCGCCCGGCAGCACACCCTTCTTCATGTCGTCGGTGATCTTCGGCGAGACATCGACCAGCACTTTGTTGGTGGCGTATTCCGCCGGCCAGATGACGTCGAACAGCACGATGTCATAGCCGCCGCCCGAGCCCTGCGCGAGCACGGTCTTGTCGTGCAGGCCTTCATAGGGACCGAATTCGAGATTGACCTTGATATCAGGATTGGTCTTGGTGAAGGCATCCGTCATGGCGCGCACATCGGCCTCGCTATAGGCGGCCTGCGCCATGAAAAGCGCGTTGAGCGAGGTTTCGGCGAAAGCGTGAGGGACCACAACTCCCCCAACAAAGACTGCACCCAAGAGGGTCTTACCGATCGATTTCAGCATCTTCTTCTCCCATTTCCGATGTTGACGGGTTGGCGGTTCATGCTGCCTTCCCGGATTGCTGTCGCGTGACCTATGTTCCCTCCGACCGATCGGCGGCGACAGGTACAAAGCCTTGGCCGTCTTTCTCCAGCGGTCGGTTTCGCTATTAAGTCAACTCGCTTGACTTAATTAGTCGATCAATATTCTAATGGAGTCAAGAGGGGAAACGCCGGTGGACGACATCAGCCCGATCCGCGCCAAAAGCGGCACCAATCAGGAAGGCACGAGCGCCCACAACCGCCGCGTCATGATCGAGGCGTTGCGTCTCAACGGCGCCCTTTCGCGGGCCGATCTGGCGCGGGCGACACAGCTGACCAAGCAGGCGGTCTCCAACATCATCGAGGATCTCGAAGGCGATGGCCTCGTCGTCGGGCTTGAGGTGGTGAAGAAGGGCAGGGGGCAACCTTCGACCCCCTACCGGCTGGTCCCCGAAGGGGCCTTCGCCATCGGACTGCAGATCGATCGCCACCTGACGCGGGCTGTCGCTGTCGATCTGGTCGGCAGCGTGCTGGCCCGCGCGGACGCCAACATGCCATCCGATGATCCATCGAAAGGTGTCGATATCATCCTTGGCCTGATCGCCGGCGTCAGGCGCGAACTGGCCGGTATCTCCGCCCAATCCGAAGAGCGGCTGGTCGGCCTTGGCGTTGCCATGCCAGGTCCTTTCGGGCTGCAGGATTCGGACGACAAGTGGATGATGCCGGCCTGGCAGAAATTTCCGCTGCTGGAGACATTGGCGGCAGGCACAGGATTGAATGTCGGGCTGCAGAACGATGCCGCCGCCTGCGCGACGGCGGAGCGCATGGTGGGCGCGGCGCACGGTCTCGATCATGCGGTTTGCCTTTATGTCGGCTACGGCATCGGTGCAGGACTGATCCTCAATGGCGAACTCTACAGCGGCGGCAATGGCAATGCCGGCGAGATCGGCATGGCGCTGCTGTCGCCGGCCGGCCCCGGTGCCACGCCGCTCGAGCATCGCGCCTCGCTTGCCTCGCTCTACCAGCATCTCGGCCTCGATCCCGCCGATGAAGATCTCTATGAGCGGATCGGCGTGCTGGCCGCGGCTGAAGACGGTAAAGTCATGACCTGGATTGATGGCGCGGCGCATGATTTGCGCTGGAGCGTGCATCTCATCGAAACGATCTTCGATCCGCAAACGGTTATCCTGACCAGCGGTGCACCCGAGGCGCTGGCCCGGCGTCTGGTCGAGGCCATGCATCCGCTGCTGCCATCGACGGCTGACCGGCCGGGGCGCAGCTTGCCGCGCCTGCAGCTTGGCACGACCGATCCCTGGTCGATCGCCATCGGCGCCGCGGCAGCACCCATCAGCCGTGCCTTTGATCCGTTGTTCTCGGCGATCCTGAAGACGCGATCCAGCGGCGTCTGAAGAGCGCCAATCGCCGATCCTTTCGTCTTGCCTGCCCCGGTACGGCGTTCCGCGTCGTCACACAGGGTTCATTGTGCGGACATAGCGTCATTCCTGGTTCTTTGCTGCAGTGCAACAGGAGTGGGACATGGTGGACATAGTTTCTAGTGAGGCGGGCATTCCGAGACCGGAGCATCCGCTGGATCATTCAGGCGGTGCGAAATGGTTCCTGCCGGCTTTCGGCGTGCTCCTGCTCGCCGGGGTCGTCTATGTCGGTTACGCGCTGAGCCAGGATCTGGCAGTGGCCAAGACAGTACCCTGGATCCTGCTTGGCATCGCCTTGCTGATCGCGCTGGGCTTCGAATTCGTCAACGGCTTCCACGACACCGCCAATGCGGTGGCGACGGTCATCTACACACGCTCCCTGCCTGCCGAATTCGCGGTCATGTGGTCGGGCTTCTTCAATTTCGTTGGGGTTCTGACTTCAAGCGGCGCGGTGGCGTTCGGCATCCTGTCGCTGTTGCCGGTCGAACTCATCCTGCAGGTCGGCTCCTCGTCGGGCTTTGCCATGGTGTTCGCGCTGCTCGTCGCCGCGATCCTGTGGAACCTCGGCACCTGGTTCCTCGGCCTGCCTGCGTCGAGCTCGCACACGATGGTCGGTTCGATCATCGGTGTCGGGCTGGCCAACCAGTTCATGGCGCCAGCCGGAAGTGCCACCAGCGGTGTCGACTGGTCGCAGGCGTCCAATGTTGGCATAACCTTGCTTATTTCGCCGATCATCGGCTTCTTCGCCGCCGCGATCCTGCTCTATGTGATGAAACTGCTGGTCCGCAATCCGGCGCTCTACGAAGCGCCGAAGGGCAATGCACCGCCACCCTTGTGGATCCGCGCCCTGCTGATCTTCACCTGCACCGGCGTCAGCTTCGCGCATGGCTCCAACGACGGTCAGAAAGGCATGGGCCTGATCATGCTGATCCTGATCGGTGTCGTGCCGACGGCCTATGCGCTCAATCGTACGCCTGACATCAATTATCTCGAAGCCTATAAGTCGGCTTCGGTCAGCGTCGAGCAGGCGCTTGGCAAATACGTCAAGCCCGGCGTTACCGTTGCCGACGCCAAGGCAGCTGTCCAGGAAGCCGTGCGCACCAGAACCTGGAACGACCAGACGACGGTCGCGCTGCAAACCTATATTCACAACACCACGGCTGGACTGCAGCCTTTTGCCTCGGTCGAGACGGTCCCGACCAATCTGGTCAGCAACGCCCGTAACGACATCTACCTGATCGGTGAAGCGCTGAAGCTGATCGACAAGAAGAAGTTGCTGCCGATGGAGGCGACCGACCTGAAAGCCGTCACCGACTATCACAAGGCCGTCGACAACGCGACGAAGTTCATCCCGCTCTGGGTGAAGGTTGCCGTGGCCCTGGCGCTCGGGCTCGGCACCATGGTCGGCTGGAAACGTATCGTCGTCACCGTCGGCGAGAAGATCGGCAAAAGCCACCTGACCTACGGCCAGGGTGCCGCCGCCGAACTCATCGCCATGGTGACCATCGGCATGGCCGACCGGCTGGGGCTGCCGGTGTCGACGACCCATGTGCTGTCGTCGGGCGTCGCCGGAACGATGGCCGCCAATGGATCGGGACTGCAATGGTCGACGGTGCGCAACCTGCTGCTGGCCTGGGTGCTGACCCTGCCGTGCTCGATCACGCTGGCCTTCGTGCTGTTCATCGTCTTCCGCCAGGTGTTCTAGGCGGAGCCAAGGCCTCGCAAACGCAAGACGGCGCCATAGCGGCGCCGTCCTTGTTTTGTCGGAAACAATCAATCCCGGTGTGGATCGCGGTCAGTCCGAGCTCTCCACGAGGGCTTTGACGGCCAAGCTCGAGACAATCGACCTCAAATGACGAACGCCGCTGCAGGGATAGTGCAGCGGCGTTCCTGTGTGGGTTTGCCTTGTGGGTTTGCTTGACCGCGCCAAAATTCAGGTCGGATCTTCCCGGTGCAGGTCGTGGATGGCGACGCCTTCGACATTCGTCGGCATTGTCAGCCACTCGCGATGACGCAAGGTGCGCTGCGTGTCTTCCAGTCCGGTCTCCCAATGCTCGCGCATCGAAGTGCCGGAGAATTCATAATCCTTGGCGTGGCCTTCGTAGCCTTTGTGCTGGTAGATCAGGTGGACGATGTTGACGATGCCGGCGTCGGAATAGTCCTCGATCAGCGCTTCCTCGGCCGGAGTCAGCTGTTCCTTCGGCACCCGCTTCAGCGCATCGAGCAAGCGCATCTTCAAGCCATGGATGCGTTTGAAATTGTCGGTGTTCTGGCGGGTGCGGCTGGAATACATGATGTCCTTGTGGCGTGACAGCACGTCCGGCATGCTGCGCGGCAGGACGCCGCGCGCACTGAACAGGTCAACCTGGAACACCAGCGACGAGCGGTCCTCTTCCTGGTCGAGCAGGTATTGCAATGGGGTGTTGGAGACGATGCCGCCGTCCCAGTAATACTCGCCCTCGATGCGGATCGACGGGAAGGCGGGCGGCAGCGCGCCGCTGGCCATGATGTGCTCCGGCTCGATGCGCACCTTGTCGGTGTCGAAATAGACGAAGTTGCCGGTGCGGACATTGACCGCGCCGACACTGAGCCGCTTCTTGCCGTCGTTCAGGATATCGAAGTCGATCAGGCTTTCCAGCGTCTCTTTCAACTCGGCGGTGTCATAGAAGCTGGTGGCACCCTCGGCGCCTTGCTGCTCCATCCACGGGTTCGGGTTGCGCGGCTTGAAGAAGCCAGGCTGCCCCATGACCATGGTCATCCACGAGGATGTGCGGTTGCGGATGTCGCGGTAGATGTCGCCCTCCGGCGTATAGGCCCAGATCTTGCGCCCCGAGATGGTCTGCCAGAACTGCTCCAGCCGCTGCAGCCGCCGGCTGGACTCGTTGCCGGCGATGATAGCTGCGTTGATGGCGCCGATCGAGACACCTGAAAGCCAGGTTGGCTCGCAACCAGCGTCGGCCAGCGCCTGATAGACGCCTGCCTGATAGGCGCCGAGCGCGCCGCCGCCCTGGAACACCAGGGCGATGCGGTCATACTGCGCCGAGATTTCCTCGATGGTGGCGGCGGCCGCCTTCTTGCGATTGCGTTCGAGCACGACTTTGGTCTCCAACATCTATCTGGGCGTGGCTGAAATTCAGGCGCGGTCGGCGAGATAGTCGTGAACGACTTCGCCAAGGCCGAGGGTCAGGTCGGCGGTGAAATGAACGGCTGAGACGATGTCGAGTACCGGCAACCGCGCGACGTCGGCCATGACGTGGGGACGCAGGTCGAGTGCCGCCGGCGCGGTCCATGCCTCCTTCAGCGTCACGTCGGTAAGGTGGTAGCGCACCAGTTCGCAAATGCGCGGCGTGCCGTCGACATGCGGGATGATCTTGATCAGGAAATTGGGCGCGGTGAGCGCGGCCATTACCTGATCATGGTCGGCTTCCCTGTACTTGTAGCCCATGGTGCCGGTGGCGCAGAGGACGCTGCCATAGTGCAGCGTGCCGACGATCACTTCGCCCTCGTGCATGATCTTCGGGCTGGCCAGTTTCTTGGGGAAGCCCCACAGCTCGCGGCCACCGGCGATCGGTGCGTCGTCATCGAGATACATCGAATGGACATAGGCGCCGTGCTGGCCCTTGTAGCGGACCGGGATGACCTGGCCGGTCTCGGTATAGTCGCCGAAGCCGTTGGAATCCGGCATGCGGATGAATTCGTACTTGACCAGCGGCTCGTCGATTTCCAGCGGCTCCGGCACGACGGCCTCAAGCGCTTCACGTGTCGTCCGGTAGGTGATGATGACGTATTCGCGGTTGAAGAAACGATAGGGCCCGGGCGGGAAGGAAGGGTTGGTGAGCGGCATCGCATAGGCGCGCTTCACGACATCGGCGATCTGCAAGGCGGTTGCCCATTCGGTTCAGGAATGACTGCGCGAGTGCGCCGCAGCTTATGTTGCATGGCACCATGACACTGCCGTGTCAGCTGCCTGACAGGCCCGGCAACCCAAGCTCCAACGCGGTCGTATCCCTGTAATCGCACCGACATATGGTTGTGGCATTGTCATGTTGCGGCGCACAAGAACGCGCCTCTTCGTATCCCACCCAACACTCGCGAGATCACCATGGGTTTCCTGTCTTCGAAGAATGCCCTCGTCACCGGATCGACCAGCGGCATTGGCCTTGCCATTGCCCGCGCGTTTGCCGCTGAAGGCGCCAATGTCACCATCAACGGCCTGGGCGACGCGGCTGCCATCGAGCAGGAGCGGGCCGGGATCGAAGCGGATTTCGGCGTCAAATGCCGCTACTCCGATGCCAACATGATGGACGGAGCGGCGGTGAGCGCCATGGTGCATGAGGCCGAGTCAGCCTTTGGTAGCCTGGACATTCTCGTCAACAATGCTGGCATCCAGCATGTCGCGCCGATCGAGGACTTTCCCGATGACAAATGGGAAGCCATCATTCGCATCAACCTGCTGGCTGCCTTCTACGCCATCAAGGCCGCACTGCCCGGCATGAAGGCACGCAAATGGGGCCGCATCATCAACACCGCCTCGGCGCACGCGCTGGTCGCCTCGCCGTTCAAGTCCGCCTATGTCTCCGCCAAGCACGGCATTTCAGGCCTGACCAAGACCGTGGCGCTGGAGGCGGCGCAGGACGGCGTCACAGTCAATGCAATCGCGCCAGGCTATGTCTGGACGCCGCTGGTCGAAAAGCAGATTCCCGACACGATGAAGGCGCGCGGCATGACCGAGGAACAGGTCAAGCACGATGTGCTGCTCGCCGCGCAGCCGACCAAGGAGTTCGTCACCGTCGAGGAACTCGCGGCACTGGCGCTGTTCCTGTGCTCGGATGCCGCCAAGCAGATCACCGGAACGACCTTGCCGATGGACGGCGGCTGGACGGCACAGTAGAGCTTTGTCAGGCCAATTTCGGCATAGCCTGCGGATAGCCCTACAGTCATATCCATGAAAATCATCCAGATCTCCGATCCTCACCTGACCGCGCCGGGCGGCCTTCTGTACGGCTCCGATCCGCTCTCCCGATTGGAGGCCAGCCTTGCCGACATCGGCAAGAACCATGCCGACGCCGAACTGGTGGTGATTTCGGGCGACCTGACCAATGATGGTGAGCGCACCGCCTATGCCGCCTTGAAGGAGAAGCTGGCGGAATTTGCGCCGCCTTGCCGGCTGCTGCTCGGCAACCATGATGACCGGGCGCTGTTTCTCGAGATGTTCCCAGATGCGGCAGCCGAGCGCGGTTTTGTCCAGAGCATCGTCGACAGCAGCGAGGGCCGGCTGATCCTGCTCGACACGCTGGACAGCGGACATGTCGAAGGCAAGCTATGCGAGGCGCGCCTCACCTGGCTGGATGAAAAGTTGCGGGAGGCGCGTGACCGGCCTGCTTTCATCTTCATGCATCACCCGCCGTTCAGGATTCACATGCCGGAACTCGACGATGTCCGGCTTGCCGATGCCGATGCATTTCATGAGGTGCTGCAGCGGCACGGCAATGTCCGTCACATCTTCGCCGGGCATGTCCACCGGCCGATCGCCGGCAGCTGGCGCGGCATTCCGGTCAGCACGCTGCGCAGCACCAACCACCAGACCGCGCTCGATTTTTCCGGCAGCTGGAGCCTCGGTCACGAACCGCCGGCCTATGCCGTGATCTTCATCGACGGGGATGGCGTGGTGGTGCATTTCCACGATTTTCTCGGCGTGACAGGTTAAGTCCATCACCGGTTTGACGGCGCGGCGTGCAGATATTCTTGCGATGAGTCACTGGGTGCAGAGGCTTGATTCATGGTGCATCTGAACCGCGACGTATTCGGTGCGCACACAACCGATCACTAAAATCGATTCCGATTTCCAGGGCCATAAGCTAGAACGGCTGCGGGCTTACACGGGGTTGATATTTTGGTCAGGTTTTTTAGCGCTTTACGCGCCATTTCATTCATTGTTGCCGGCCTTGCGGCTGCGGTATGCACGCAGGCACAGGCTGTGGAATTCAAGACGGTCACGATCAAGGTCGGCTACGGCGCCGGCGGCAACTACGACCTGTCTTCGCGTCTGGTGGCGCGGCACCTCGGCCGGTTCTTGCCGGGCAATCCTGATGTCATCGTGCAAAACGTGCCTGGCGGCGGCAGCCTGAAGCTGACCAAGATGATGCTGGGCAGCGAGCCTGCCGATGGCAGCGTCATTGGATCGGTCAGCGAAGCCATGCCGTTCGCACCGGTGCTTGATCCGGCAAATGCCGATTTCGATCCGCTCTCCATGCAATGGATTGGCGCGCTGTCAGCAGAACCGTCGCTGTGCGTCACGACGAAGAGCTCCGGGATCGACACGATGGAGAAATTCTTGCGGAGCGACATTCTGCTTGGCGCATCGGGCAAGAGCAGTCTGACCTACATCTTCGCCGCGGTGATCAAGAACGGATTGCAGGCCAAGTTCGGAATCGTGACCGGGTTTGAAGGGTCCGCCGAAATCACCGTCGCCAGCCAGCGTGGCGAGATCGCCGGGCTTTGCGCGCTCGCCTACTACAATGTCGCCGACAAGCTCAACGATTTCAACATCATCGGGACGTTCGGGCCCAGCACCATCCCCGAAGCGCCGACACTTCCGAAATTCTCGGAGCAGATCAAGGACCCGCTGACCCGCCAGGCCGCCCAACTGATTGAATCGTCGCGGGAGTTTCACTTGCCTCTGATCGCGCCGCCAGGAACGCCGAAGGAGACGCTTGAGGCCTTGCGCAAGGCCTATGCCGACATGGGCAAGGATCCGGATTTTCTCGCCGATGCCGCCAAGCTGGGCGGCCTGACCATCAAGATCACCACTGGCGAAGAAATCGCTGCCTTGGTCGCCGACAAGCTCAAGGCCGATCCGGCGGTATTCGACGCCGCCAGGAATCTGGTGAAATAGATTGCGATGTATGCGGCTTTCGTCCCGCGGTCCAGCATGGCCCGATCGGGTTGAGCAGGGATGACACCGATCGTCTTGCCAGTGATCAAATAGAATTGTTTCAATCCAGGCCGGAAAGGCTTTATTACGGACGTCGGGGTTTTATGCGGGGTTGACATGTTCGGTGCGGTTTTTGGTGCGTTTCGCGCCATCTCGGTCCTTTTTGCCGGCCTTGCCTTCGCGGCCTGCGCGCAGGCCCAGGCGGTGGAGTTCAAGACGCTCACGATCAAGGTCGGCTATGGTGCAGGCGGCAATTACGACCTGACCTCGCGCATGGTGGCGCGCCACCTTGGCCAATTTTTGCCCGGCAACCCTGATATCATCGTGCAGAACGTGCCGGGCGGCGGCAGCCTGAAACTGACCAAGATGATGCTGGGCAGCGAACCCGCCGACGGCAGCGTCATCGCCTCGGTTGGCGAGGCCATGCCGTTCGCGCCCGTGCTGGATTCAGCAAACGCCAATTTCGATCCGCTCTCCATGCAGTGGGTAGGCGCCCTGTCTTCCGAGCCTTGCCTTTGCCTGACGACAAAGAGTTCGGGCATCGACACGGTGGAAAAATTTCTTGCCGGTGATTTTCTGATGGGCGCTTCCGGCAGGAGCAGCTCCAGCTACATCATCGCGGCGATGGTCAAGAATGGCCTGCACGCCAAATTCGGTATCGTGACCGGGTTCGAAGGGTCCGCCGACATCACCCTTGCCGCTCAGCGCGGCGAGGTCGCGGGTTTTTGCGCTCAGGCTTACTACAGCATCGCCGACCAACTCGCCGATTTCAACCTTATCGGAACGTTCGGACCGGGGACCGTCACAGCCGCACCGGCGCTTTTGCGGTTCTCGACGCAGATCAAGGATCCGGTGATGCGCAAGGCGGCCGAATTGATCGAGTCTTCCCGCAGCTTCTATCTGCCGCTCTTTGCTCCGCCAGGAACGCCCAAGGAAACGCTCGATACCTTGCGCAAGGCCTATGTCGAGATGAGCAAGGATCCAGACTTTCTCGCTGACGCCGCCAAGCTCAACGGCCTGTCCATAAAGGTCACAACGGGCGAAGAGATCGCGGCACGTGTCGCCGAACAGCTCAAGGCTGATCCGGCCGTGTTCGAGGCGGCCAGAAATCTCGTGAAATAGCAGCTGGCGAGATTTAGCCCGTGGATCTGATTCTCACTGCCCTTGTTGAAATGGCGCAGCCCTGTCGCTTGCTGATGCTGGTCGCCGGCGTGTTTGCCGGTCTCATCGTCGGCGCTGTTCCTGGCATTGGCGGCCTGTTCGGCATGGCCCTGCTCATCCCGATGACCTACAATATGGATCCGTACGCGGCCTTCGCGCTGCTGCTGGGCATGGGCTCGGTCAACACAACGTCCGACACCATTCCGGCGATCCTGTTCGGGGTCCCCGGCTCGGTGGGGGCCGCGGCAACGGTCCTCGACGGCCACGCCATGGCCAAGAAGGGCGAGGCGGCGCGTGCTTTCGGTGCATCCTATTCAGCCTCGATGATCGGTGGCGTCTTTGGTGCACTGGTGCTTGCCGCCGCCATTCCGATCATGCGGCCGCTGGTTCTCTATCTGAAGACGCCGGATTTCTTCGCCATCTGCGCTTTTGGGCTGTCCATTGTCGCGCTGCTGGCCGGCAGCCAGCCGCTGAAAGGCATCGCGGCGGCGATGCTAGGCATGCTCGCTTCCTTTGTCGGGCTCGACCATATTGCCGGCGCCGACCGCTGGACCTTCGGCCAGATCTATCTGTGGGGCGGCCTGCCTATCGTCGTGGTCTTTCTCGGCCTGTTCGGCCTGCCTGAACTCGCCTCGCTGTTGATGCGCGGTTCGATCCAGGGCGATTC
>JBDSLV010000008.1:0-4009 GCA_039916205.1 Mesorhizobium sp.
GAGCCGAAGAGATGATAGTATCTGACTGCGGCGTATTTACCTGTACCTGTGCTGCACGATTCGATCCGCTCAGCGGCGACTGACTCAAGCCAAGGAGCGCCTGACAAGTATCGCTCCCCGAGCACCAGTTGACCGATGATGATCCCGACATTGAACCCGAAAATTGCCCGCAGCGGCTCGATATACGCGCTGCCAGGCTCGGGCTTCTGAGGCATAAGTTGATACGTCAGTTCGAAAGCACCAAAGAGTCGGCTCAGGAAGTCGAAGCGGTCTTGGCTAAATTCTCCGAGGCGAACGCTCTCATGGCCGCGCGGCACTACTGATTTCAGCGAAGCCAGAATAGTTCGCGCTCATAAGCGCTGGCGACGAGGTCGACGGTGCTCGATCGCTTCCCGTCGCACAGGCAAGGGTTTGGTCGAGCCAGGTCACGACAGGCGCATAGGTGCGGGCTCATGCGGCGTTGCGTCCTGGCCGCTGGCCCAGATAGGTCTGCCGATCATCTCGACGTCAGGCGGATAGGCGACGGCGACGAACTGGCACTACCAGTCGCGGCGCAAATAGGCGGGCTCCCTCTGGACAGGATGGCAGAAGAAGCCCTATACAACCGGGCCGTCATCCTGCGCGCGAAGTGCGGCCGTCGCTCGCTGGCCGTCACATGATTACCTAGTTAACAACCCTCGGTCTTCAGCGACCTGACCATGCGAACGACGACCGGATCATAGGGGATCTTTTCGTTGCGGCTATAGTCGACGGTGAATAGGGCTGCGCGGTTGTCGCAGATTTTTATGGCCCGGGCATACAGGATTCGGCCGTCCTTTAGTCCTGAATAGCTCGCCCATTGCGGCGTCACTCGCTTATAGGTCAAGTTCCAGCCGTCCTTTTCGTCCACGGCCATGCGATGCTCAATCTCATTGCAAAAAGTCGCTTTGTCGAGCTGAGCGCCCCAGACTGCAAGAAACGCATCGTTTTTGCTCTCAAAGGCGGCGCCTTGATCGGAACGCTGGGTTAGTACAAACCCGGTGGAACGTCGAACACGAAGCTCAGGTGCTTAATACCGAAGGCCTGCCATGCCCCTGCCCCTAGCAGCGATGTGGGCATCATCGTGATGACTAAACCCAGCAGAATATGAAGTGCACGTCTCATTGCCGTCGTCCTCTCCGTTCGGTGACCCGCGCCATGCCTAGAGCACCGCGCGGGTCGGCCGGCCTCTGGCGGAGAGCAAGCCATCCGCACCTACCAAAGGCCGGCGGACTATTTTCAATCTGATTTGCCGATCTTCGTTCCATAAGGAATGTGGAATATTAGCATCGCCTTGAGCGTAATCCAGCTACGCGTTTCATCGTTCGGGTGCGGAGAGCGAAGGCCTGGGCGTAACACGTCTAGTTGGCCAGACGGATCATGCGCGCCAGTGTCGAGGGGCTCCGGCTACGGTCTGTCGGCTGCGTGCATCGCCGTGGACGAGGACATGAACAAGGCCAGCCATCTGAAGGCTGACGTCACAGTGGCGGAGAGCCTCTACCGCAAGGCGCTTGTGACGGCCGCGGAGCCGTCACTGCAGCGATCTTCTGGCTGAAGACGGGGGCGCGGTGGAAAGAGACCAGCGCACATGAAGTGCTGGGAAGGTCGACAGCACCATAAACTTCCTCACAACATATGATGATCGCCAAATCCTATGAGCAAGATGGAAGGCAATCGCCCCCAGGGGCGGTCGGATCTCGGGAGCTTTTTGGAATGCGACTGGAGCCATCAATCTGTTTGCAAGGCCGCGAAATTGGCGGGGTTCGCCCGGGCCGAAGGAACCTGCGGGCAGCGCCAGTCCGGCGGCGCACGGGACGCCTCTAAACAGTCGGAAATTTTGGCGTCGGATTGAACTGACGAACCGAATGACAACCTTGAGCAAGAACCAGTCCCGAGGCCAAGGATGCAGCCCTTGGCCCGTCACGAGGGCTTAGCGTGACGAGCCGAAGGCGGGAGGCACCCCAAGCGCTTGAGGCTTCAGGCCTTATGGCTCGACGATGAATTCGGCCCACATGCCGGCGCCATAATGGCCTGGCACGTTGCAGATAAGGAGGTATTTCCCAGCCTTCAGATTTACGGTCAATGTGCCTGATTTGCCGGGATCGAGCTCCGATACCTCGCCCTTGTCGCCGGCCTTGTCTTCGTTGACCCGGTTCTCGGACTCAATGTAAGGAAGCGGCTTGCTTGGATCGGCAAGGTACATCACGATCATTTCGTGAATGGTATCCTTGGAGTCATTTTTCACATTGAATGTGACCTCTCCGGCCTTCACCGCACTTGGCAAAGCCTTGATGCCCATAGTTGCTTTGGCGATATCAAAACCTTGCGTTGCATAGGCGAGCCCCATCGGCATCTCAGTACTCGCGCCCTTGTCCCACAGCGAGATCTGTACAAGCGAAGCAGCGTGAACCGCGCCGGCACTCCCGGCCATGAGCATTGCGGCAGCAAGCCCGAGCGCTGCTCTCCTCGATATGGTTTTCATAGCGATCCTCTTTCAGGACGGCAGCAGAAGCGCTCGTCATCCTGCCGTCATCCTGCTTGCGGTGTCACCCGCCGTCCTTGCGCCAGATCAAAACAGCCGGCGCGAGCCCGATCGGTGACGCCCATCCAGCTGTCAGCCAGTTGTCAGGTTGAATTGGTGATGCCGCACCAATGACGGTCGTGTCGCCAGACTGAAGCCCGAAATCCCACCCACAGGCGCAACATCCGCGCCCACTCTTCAAAATGGAGCCATCATGTACCGCTGCGGGACCCCCCACGTCGAGGTCAGAAATGACCGTGCCAAGCCTGCCGCTCCTGTGGGATTTCAGGATCGTTTGACCGAGCCGAGTGGTCACCAAAGTCCTCCGGGCAGCACCCCTCAACGGCTGCCTTGTCAGACGCCGACGTCAGCTAAAACCATGTTGCGGGAACCTTTGGTCGACCTTGATATTAATTACTCATATACCTTCGGCCTTGAGGACATCGAACGATGAATACGCCCCAAGATGACATAGACGAACCCGTAGATTCCGAGGCAGGGCAAATCGCAACCCAGTACGGTATCTCGGTTTTCAAAGCGCGCGAAATCATGGATCATTGCGGTGCGAACGCAGAATGCATTAAGGAGTTAGCGATAAAGGCTCATCAGCAAAATCCTGCGGCTTAAGGAATCATCTTCAGCGCTGCTTTCAAGTCGTCGAGAACGACCATGCGATCGACACCTTCGACACTCATCAG
Organism: Mesorhizobium sp.; assembly: GCA_039916205.1. GTDB lineage: Bacteria > Pseudomonadota > Alphaproteobacteria > Rhizobiales > Rhizobiaceae > Mesorhizobium. Next base: position 3,238 of record JBDSLV010000008.1, read on the forward strand.
CCTGCTTCCGACCCCAAATAACGGCATCAAAAGCTATAACTCAACAATTCAAACCCAGTAAAGTTCCAAACCCATCTGCCGCGCGGCGCGAATTAGCTGTCGCAGCGCATATAATGCGGATTACTACCAGGATTGGGCGCAAATTCTAGCGCGCGCAACCTCTTCAGATGCGGATCGCGTCGGTCGTTCCCGTCCGTCGGCGGGTTCTGATCCGGTTCGCTCAGACAGGACCGGAGTGTTGATTGCCACTGAGAACTGACCCGGCAACACAGGATATTTCCACCGAGAATTGACCCATGTTTGAACCTTGCCCTGCGTGTTTTCAGCGGGGGCTACGGAGTGATCGACATGGCATTACTGAGCGTGATCCGACGCTGGCATTTTCGAGAGCATCTATCGATCCGAGAGATTAGCCGCAGGACCGGCCTGTCGCGGAATACGGTGCGCAAATACCTGCGGGTGGGTGAGGTGGAGCCGAAGTTCAAGGTTCCAGAGCGGCCGAGCAGGCTTGACGCATTTGCCGACCGATTGTCAGCCTGGCTGAGAACGGAAGCCAAAAAGAACCGCAAACAGAAACGCACGGTGAAGCAGTTGCATGCCGATTTGCTGAGCCTTGGCTATGAGGGTTCCTATGGTCGTGTTGCCGCTTTCGCTCGGGAGTGGAAGGCTGATCTGCAGAGGGAGTTACAGACGACAGGGCGCGGAACATTCGTGCCGCTTTCGTTCGATCCTGGTGAAGCGTTCCAGTTCGACTGGTCCGAGGACTGGGCGA
>JBDSLV010000009.1:0-4466 GCA_039916205.1 Mesorhizobium sp.
GCAACGCTTCGGCATCGGCTTCCGCCATGTCGAAGGCAGCGATCTGGCCGACCTGCAGTCAGGTCTGTCGCCGCGTTTCATCAAGGGCACGTTCGTTCCCGGCTGGAAGACGGTCGCCGACCCCAAGCTGCTCGGCAAGGCGATCTGGGCTTACGCAGAGTCGCGGGGCGCGCGCTTTGAAAAGGCCCGGATCGACAATGTTGAAGCGGGCCAAGACGGCGCAACACTGACGCTCGCCGATGGCTCGACAAGGCAGGCCAGGCATCTCGTCATCGCCGCCGGCGCCTGGTCGCATCTGCTGGCCGCAAACCTCGGCGACCGCATCCCGCTCGAAACCGAGCGTGGCTACAACACGACGCTGCCGAAGACCGCCTTCGACGTGAAGCGGCAGCTGATCTTTTCCGGCCATGGCTTCGTCATCACGCCACTCGAGACCGGCTTGCGGGTCGGCGGCGCGGTTGAACTCGGCGGCATCGAACGGCCGCCCAATTATTCCAGATCGAAAGCCCTGCTGCAAAAGGCGCAGACATTCCTGCCCGGGCTCGATCCGTCGGGTGGCCGCGAATGGATGGGGTTCCGCCCGTCATTGCCGGACTCGCTGCCTGTCATCGGGCGTGCGCGGAAGAGCCCGTCGGTAATCTATGCCTTTGGCCACGGCCACCTCGGCCTGACCCAGTCGGCGGCCACAGGCAGCTTGATCCGCGATCTCGTCCTGGCGCAGACTTCGCCGATCGATCTAGTCCCCTTCAGCCCGCAACGGTTTTAAGTTCCGAGGAGTGTCATGGCCAAGAAATCCTTCTTCTGCATAGACGGCCATACCTGCGGTAACCCCGTGCGCCTGGTCGCCGGCGGCGGCCCACTGCTTCAGGGCTCGACGATGATGGAGCGGCGGGCGCATTTCCTCGCCGAGTATGACTGGATCCGCACCGGGCTGATGTTCGAGCCGCGCGGCCACGATGTCATGTCTGGCTCGATCCTCTATCCGCCGACGCGCGACGATTGCGACATCGCCATCCTGTTCATCGAGACCTCGGGCTGCCTGCCGATGTGCGGCCACGGCACCATCGGCACGGTGACGATGGCCATCGAGCACGGGCTGATCAAGCCGAAGACGCCGGGCATGCTGCGGCTCGACACGCCGGCCGGTCTCGTCACCGCCGAGTACAAGCAGGTTGGCGACTATGTCGAGGAGGTGCGGATCACCAATGTGCCGTCTTTCCTCCATGCCGAGGGGTTGACGGTTGAATGCCCTGGGTTGGGCGAAATCAGCGTCGATGTCGCCTATGGCGGCAATTTCTACGCCATCGTCGAACCGCAGAAGAACTATCGCGACATGGCCGATCATTCTGCCGGCGACTTCATCGCCTGGAGCCCGGTGGTGCGCCAGCGTCTCAACGAGAAGTATTCCTTCGTCCATTCGGAGAACCCGGGCATCAACCGGCTGTCGCATATGCTGTGGACCGGCAAGCCGACCGACCCTGAAGCCGATGCCCGCAACGCGGTCTTCTACGGCGACAAGGCGATCGACCGGTCGCCTTGCGGCACCGGCACCTCGGCGCGGATGGCGCAACTGCACGCCAAGGGCAAACTCAAGGCCGGCGACGACTTCGTGCATGAATCGATCATCGGCTCGCTGTTCAAGGGCAGGGTCGAAAAGGAAGTCTCGGTGGCCGGCAAGCCGGCGATCATTCCCTCGATCGGCGGTTGGGCGCGCATGACCGGATTGAACACGATCTTCATTGATGACCGTGATCCGTTCGCGCATGGCTTCATTGTCAAATAGGAGGAATCCTTACTCCTCGGAAACCAACGGAGCAAAAAATGGATCATGCCGATGGCGCAACGATTCTTCTAATCACCTAATTTTGACGGCGATTTCTTCGAAACGGAGCGCATGATACGGTCGAATCATCAAGGACATTGCGTTATGCCAATGGTAGGGTCCGCGATAGTCCAGGGGCCGGATCGGAAAAAACGGGCAATTCGATGGCGTGTCGGGAAAACACGCATGACGATTGAAAAATCACGTTGCAATCCGGGCTCGAAACTTTACGACTAGGGGAAATACCAAAAGGAATGCGTCTGCATGGGCGACATTCCAGGGGAGCCATGTACACATGCAGTACTTTGTCCAGCAGCTTATCAACGGGCTGACGCTGGGATCGATCTATGGGCTGATCGCAATCGGCTATACGATGGTCTACGGCATCATCGGCATGATCAATTTCGCCCATGGCGACATCTTCATGGTCGGCGCCTTCACCGCCCTGATCGTCTTCCTCATCCTCGGCGCGTTGTTCACTTCCGTGCCGGTGGTCCTTGCGTTGCTGCTCATGATGATCGTGGCGATGCTGCTCACCAGCCTCTACAACTGGACGATCGAGAAGGTCGCCTACCGGCCGCTGCGCGGTTCTTTCCGGCTGGCGCCGCTGATCACTGCCATCGGCATGTCGATCGCGCTGTCCAACTTCGTCCAGGTGACGCAGGGCCCGCGCAACAAGCCGATCCCGCCGATGGTGTCGACCGTCTACAACATCAACGGCATCAGCGTGTCGCTGAAGCAGATCATCATCGTCATCGTCACCGCGCTGCTGCTGGCGCTGTTCTGGTATCTGGTCAACAAGACCTCGCTCGGGCGAGCGCAAAGGGCGTGCGAGCAGGACCGCAAGATGGCATCGCTGCTCGGCATCGACGTCGACCGGACTATCTCCATCACGTTCATCATGGGCGCCTGCCTTGCGGCTGTCGCGGGCACGCTGTTCCTGATGTATTACGGCGTCATCGCCTTCTCGGATGGCTTTACACCGGGAGTGAAGGCCTTCACCGCCGCCGTTCTGGGCGGCATCGGCTCGCTGCCGGGTGCCGTGCTCGGCGGGCTTCTGATCGGTTTCATCGAAAGCATGTGGTCCGCCTATTTCTCGATCGACTACAAGGACGTCGCGGCGTTCTCGATCCTGGCCATCGTGCTGATCTTCCTGCCTTCCGGCATCCTGGGCCGGCCAGAAGTCGAAAAGGTCTGAGACCATGGCCGTCAACCCATCTCCGGAGCGCGACATCGTCGCCACCCCCGTGCAGCGCGCTTTGCGCGAAGCCCTCTACGCCGGCGCCATTTCGCTTGGCCTGTTCGTGCTGTTCATCGGCCTCAAGACCGGCCAGAACATTTCCAATGAACTGGTCCTGACCCAGCGCTGGGGCCTGCTGGCTGCCGTGGTGATCGCCACCGCCGTCGGCCGCTTCTTCTATGTGGCCTATGGCCAGCCTTTCATGGCCAACCAGAAGATCGCCAACGTCGCCACCGGCCTGATGCCGGCCAGCGTCGCGTCACGCTTCTTCCAGTTGCCGTGGTTCATCGCGGCCGTTGTGGCGGCGGTGCTGCTGTTCGTGTTGAACAGCTCTCTCGCCGGATGGGTGGGAGCAGAACCGGCCGGGTATCTGCAATTCCTGCGAGCCCTCGCAGTCATCTATGTGCTGGCTTGCGTTATCTACTACTTCCGCGCTTTCATCCATGCCAACTTCACCAAATTGGGCATCACAGCATTGGTGCTGTACCCGATCCTCGTGGTCGTGGTGCTGTCGCTGAATGCCTGGTCGGTTGTCGGCGGGCTGCAAGGTTCGCTGAAATGGGTCGATAATTTCGGCATCCAGATCCTGATCTATGTGATGCTGGCCTGGGGTCTGAACATCGTCGTCGGCCTCGCCGGCCTGCTCGACCTCGGCTACGTCGCCTTTTATGCACTTGGCGCCTATTCCTATGCGCTTCTCGCCACGCATTTCGGCCTGTCTTTCTGGATCCTGCTACCGGCCGCTGGCGCCATGGCCGCCCTCTGGGGTGTGCTGCTTGGCTTCCCCGTGTTGCGGTTGCGCGGCGACTATCTGGCGATCGTCACGCTGGCCTTTGGTGAGATCATCCGCCTGGTGCTGATCAACTGGCGCGAGGTCACCAACGGTTCGGCCGGCATCTCCGGCATTCCCAAGGTCAGCTTCTTCGGCCTGATGACCTTCAACGTGTCGGACCCCAATTACATCGCCAAGGTGCTGCACATCGCCCAGTCGAGCGCCTACTACAAGATCTTCCTCTACTACCTGATCCTAGGCCTGTGCCTGCTCACCGCCTTCGTCACCATCAGGCTACGCCGTCTGCCGGTCGGCCGCGCCTGGGAAGCGCTGCGCGAGGACGAGATCGCCTGCCGGTCTCTGGGCATCAACACGACGACAACCAAGCTCACCGCCTTTGCCACCGGCGCCATGTTCGGCGGCTTCGCCGGCTCGTTCTTCGCCGCGCGGCAGGGTTTCGTCAGCCCGGAATCCTTCGTCTTCCTGGAATCGGCCATCATCCTGGCGATCGTCGTTCTCGGCGGCATGGGCTCGCTGGTCGGCATTGCGGTTGCGGCGATGGTGATGATCGGCGGCACCGAGGCGTTGCGCGAGCTCGACTTCCTCAAGCAGATCTTCGGACAGGATTTTAC
>JBDSLV010000010.1:0-3915 GCA_039916205.1 Mesorhizobium sp.
CCGTCCCAGGTTCCGCCGAGCGCCAGGCCCTGGCCAATCCGGAACATCGCCAGCAGCCACGCTGAAGCAGAACCGATCTGGTCATGACCCGGGATAAAGGCGATCGCGACCGTCGATGTGCCGAGCAGGAACAGTGCGATGGTGAGTTTGGCGCTGCGTCCATAGGCCTGGTCGATGGCTGTGAAGATTGTCGTTCCGAACGGGCGGGCAATGAAGGCAAGAGCAAAGATACCAAATGAGTAGAGCGTGCCCGTAAGCGGGTCCACATAAGGGAATACGAGCTTGGGAAAGACGATGACCGAGGCGATCGCGTAGACGAAGAAGTCGAAGAATTCCGACGTCCGGCCGATGATGACGCCGATCGCGATTTCTCCAGGATTCACCTCGTGATGGCGCGCGGTGATCCGTCTGGCGTCAGCCTCGATCTTCGAAGTTGGACTCACAGCATTCTCCGTCACCCGGGACAAACGGTTGCTTAGCGCGCGCGGGCCGGATGCCTTGATGCCGGTTGGCGCGACATTGCGGCATTGGACAAATTGTCCAATGCCTTCATTGCTGCACTGCAGCTAGCACTTGGGAGAACAACCGACAGGTTATCCCGTGAGCCGTCTCCGCATCCTCTTCCTGCTGCCTTTGCTAGCGTCTCTGGCCTCCTGCGGCATGGTGGTCATGGACCCCTCCGGCGACGTGGCCACGCAGCAGCGCGACCTGCTGGTCATCTCCACGGTGCTGATGCTGGTCATCATCATTCCGGTCATGGCGCTGACCATATTCTTCGCCTGGCGCTACCGCCAGTCGAACCGCGAGGCGCGCTACGAACCGGACTGGGATCATTCCACCCATCTCGAACTCGTCATCTGGGCAGTGCCTCTGCTGATCATCATCTGCCTTGGCGCCGTGACCTGGATGGGCACACATCTGCTCGACCCCTACCGCCCGATCGGCCGTGTCACCGCCGGCAAACCGCTCGCACCGGACGTGCGGCCGCTCGAGGTGGAAGTCGTTGCCCTCGACTGGAAATGGCTGTTCATCTATCCGGAATACGGCGTTGCTGCGGTCAACGAACTGGCGGCTCCAGTCGACCGGCCAATCAGCTTCCGCATCACCTCGGCGTCGGTGATGAACTACTTCTACATCCCCGCGCTGGCCGGCCAGATCTATGCGATGCCCGGCATGGAAACCAAGCTGCACGCGGTCATCAACAAGACCGGCCACTATGAAGGGTTCTCGGCCAATTACAGCGGCGCCGGTTTCTCCGGAATGCGCTTCGGCTTTCATGGACTGACTGATGCCGACTTCCAGACCTGGATTGCCAAGGCGAAGGACGCCGACGCCAAGCTCAACCGGAGTGTCTATCTGGAGCTTGAACGGCCGAGCGAGAACCAGCCCGTGAGCCGCTATGCGGCGGTCGACGCGGACCTTTACAAGGCGGTCCTCAACATGTGCGTCGAGCGCGGCAAGATGTGCATGAGCGAGATGTCTCAGATCGATGCCAAGGGCGGGCTCGGCATGGCCGGCATCTACAACACCTTGCCGCTGGAATACGACAAGTTCGCGCGGCGCGGAACGATTTTCGGCCCCTCGCCGTCCTATGTCGCCAGCATATGCACGACCGAAGAGGCGCTGGCCGCCTCGAATTCGGCGCAGCCCGGCGTGCCGATGACTTCCACGCCAATCCTCGGCGCCGGCCTGAAACGGCCAACGCCGCTGTCGATCCGACTGCCGGCACCATCCGCAACCGGCACGCTTCGGTCGCCGTTCAACTCGTGAGGCGCCACGCAAGACATGTTCGACAATCCCGCATTTACAAAGGCGATCTTTGGCCGCCTGACACTCGAGTCGCTGCCGCTGCATGAGCCCATCGTCGTGGCGACCTTCGGTGCCGTCGCGCTGGGCGGCATCGCCCTTGTCGGCGCACTGACCTACTACCGGCTCTGGGGCTATCTGTGGCGCGAGTGGTTCACCAGCGTCGACCACAAGCGCATCGGCATCATGTACATGGTGCTCGGCATCGTCATGCTGCTGCGCGGCTTCAGCGACGCGATCATGATGCGGCTGCAGCAGGCGATGGCCTTTGGCGGTTCCGAGGGCTATCTCAATTCGCATCACTACGACCAGATCTTCACCGCGCATGGCGTGATCATGATCTTCTTCGTGGCGATGCCGCTGGTCACCGGCCTGATGAATTTCGTCGTCCCGCTGCAGATCGGCGCACGCGACGTGTCGTTTCCGTTCCTCAACAATTTCAGCTTCTGGATGACGGCAGGCGGCGCGATCATCGTCATGATGTCGCTGTTCGTCGGCGAATTCGCGCGTACCGGCTGGCTCGCCTATCCGCCGCTTTCGGGCATCGGCTACAGTCCCGATGTCGGCGTCGACTATTACATCTGGGCGCTGCAGGTGGCGGGCGTCGGCACGCTGTTGTCGGGTGTCAATCTGGTCTGCACCATCGTCAAGATGCGGGCGCCCGGCATGACCATGATGAGAATGCCGATCTTCACCTGGACGGCGCTCTGCACCAACGTGCTCATCGTCGCCGCCTTCCCGGTTCTGACGGCGGTGCTGGCGCTGCTGTCGCTCGACCGTTACGTCGGCACCAATTTCTTCACGAACGACTTCGGCGGCAACCCGATGATGTACGTGAACCTGATCTGGATATGGGGCCACCCGGAAGTCTACATCCTGATCCTGCCGGCCTTCGGCATCTTCTCCGAAGTGACCTCGACCTTCTGCGGCAAGCGCCTGTTTGGCTACACCTCGATGGTCTACGCGACGATCGTCATCACCATCCTGTCCTATCTGGTCTGGCTGCATCACTTCTTCACCATGGGGTCGGGAGCGAGCGTCAACTCGTTCTTCGGCATCACCACGATGATCATCTCGATCCCAACAGGCGCCAAGATCTTCAATTGGCTGTTCACGATGTACCGCGGCCGCATCCGCTTCGAGCTGCCAATGATGTGGACGTTGGCCTTCATGCTGACCTTCACGGTCGGCGGCATGACCGGCGTGCTTCTCGCGGTTCCGCCAGCCGACTTCGTGCTTCACAACAGCCTGTTCCTGGTCGCGCATTTCCACAACGTGATCATCGGCGGCGTGCTGTTCGGCCTGTTCGCCGGCATCAGCTATTGGTTCCCCAAGGCGTTCGGTTTCCGGCTAGACCCATTCTGGGGCAAGATGTCCTTCTGGTTCTGGGTTGTCGGCTTCTGGTTCGCCTTCATGCCGCTCTATATCCTGGGCCTGATGGGCGTGACGCGCCGGCTGCGCACCTTCGAGGATCCCTCGCTCCAGATCTGGTTCATCATCGCCGCGTTCGGCGCCTTCCTGATCTTGCTTGGCATCGTGTCCTTCCTCATCCAGATCTTCGTCAGCGTGCGGCGGCGCGAACAGCTTCGCGATGACAGCGGCGACCCATGGGACGGGCGCACGCTGGAATGGGCGACATCGTCGCCGCCGCCAGCCTACAATTTCGCCTTCACGCCAGTGATCCATGACGGCGACGCCTGGGCGGACATGAAGAAGCGCGGCTACCAGCGTCCGCTGGCTGGCTTCCGTGATATCCACATGCCGCGCAACACCGGTGCCGGCGTCATCCTGGCGGGGCTGAGCGTGGTGCTCGCCGTGGCGCTGATCTGGTACATCTGGTGGCTGGCGATCGTGAGCTTCGTTGGCCTGATCGGCTACGCCATCGCCCACACGTTCAACTATAACAGGGACTTCCACATTGCTTCCGGCGACGTGAGCCTCGTAGAGGACGAGCGGACGCGCCTGCTCACCAGCCAGGCAGCGGGGTGAACACGATGGCACTTGCGCATGACGTGACCGACGACACGATCTTCCACCTCGAGGACGACCATGGCCACGCCGAAAGCGGCAGCAGCACCATGCTCGGCTTCTGGATGTATCTGATGAGCG
>JBDSLV010000011.1:0-8133 GCA_039916205.1 Mesorhizobium sp.
GGCCAGATCGCCAATCGCCTCGTCCATTCCGATCTCGTGATCCTGGACGAACTTGGCTATCTGCCGTTCAGTGCATCAGGTGGAGCATTGCTCTTCCATCTGCTGAGCAAACTCTACGAACGCACCAGCGTCATCATCACCACAAACCTCAGCTTCAGCGAGTGGGCGAGTGTCTTCGGCGACGCCAAGATGACAACCGCCCTTCTCGACAGGCTCACCCATCATTGCCACATCCTGGAAACTGGAAACGACAGCTTCCGGTTCAAGAACAGCTCAGCCCACGAGCCCAAAAAAGCGAAGGAGAAAGCCAGAACCTTGACCGTCCCCACAGAACCGAAACATACTTGAAAGGCGGGTCAAATCTCGGTGGAAATGCCGGGTCATGTATGGATGCCCCCGTTCGCGCAAGGCTTTTCTTCAAGCGGTTTGAACGTGTGATCGGATGCGATCATGTATCAGGCCTTTGATGCAGTCCGGATACGACTGCTGGCCGGTATGGAGCTAAGCGGACCTGGCGCAAAATCAGTTCTACGAGCTCGGGGCTCACTGACCCGGTTGCATTCCCAGATCCTCTTTCCAATCGTTGTCCTTACCGTTCGTTGATCTCCTCACACGCCGACGATCCGCTCTCGTTGCTTATGCAACAGCGAGACCGGAATCCTTGTAGTTCTCATTCTTCGTCATCATCGCCCAGACCGACCGCGCCATCTTGTTGGCGAGCGCAATCGCGACGAGCATACGTGGCTTGCGCATCAACATTCGCCCCAGCCATGAGTTCTCGGACGGGGCTTTGCGGCATGCCCATCGGATCACCGTCATTGCGCCGATGATCAAAAGCCGCCGGATGTCGCGCTGTCCCATCTTCGACGTCCGGCCCAGCACCTGCTTTCCACCGCTAGAATGTTGTCTGGGCACCAGCCCGAGCCATGCTGCAAAGTCCCGTCCTTTCCGGAACGTCGTCATGGTGGGCGCGAAGGCTTCGATCGCCATGGCGGTGATCGGCCCCATTCCAGGCATGGACATCAGCCGAGCTGTGCTCTCGGATTCTTTGGCTTCCGACTTGAGTGCCTTCTCCAAGCTGGAGACACGAGAGGTGAGCACGTCGATCTGCTCAAGATAAAGTCGTGCAGTTTCCACGATGGCGATATCAAGGCCGACATTGTCGTCTTCGATGATCGCTGTCAGCGCGGCCAAGTTTGCAATACCCTGCGGCGCGATCACCCCATGCTCTGCCAAGTGGGCCCGAAAGGCATTAATGAGCTGCGTTCTCTGGCGCACAAACAAATCGCGCGTCCGAAAAATCATTGAGCAGGCCTGCTGCTTCGCAGTCTTTGGCACTACGAATCGCATTGAGGGCCGCATGGCTGCCTCGACAATGGCTTCGGCGTCTGCCGCGTCATTCTTCTGCCGTTTGACGAACGGCTTGACATAAGCCGGTGGCAGCAAGCGAACCTCATGACCGAGCTTGCCGATCTCGCGAGCCCAATAATGTGCTGTCGCACATGCTTCCATTGCAACGATGCACCTGGGCAGCTCTGTAAAGAAGACCAAGACCTGGCCGCGTGACAGTTTCCGGCGGAATACGACGCCGCCATCGGCACCGGCTCCGTGAACTTGAAAGACCCGCTTTGCAAGGTCCAGGCCGACAATGCTAACTTCCTTCATGGATGCTCTCTCCTCTGAGTGACGTTGTTGCAACATCACTTTGGCACATCACGATGCCGTCGGGAGGGGGCATCCACTCCATCAGTTCTCAGTGAAAATCAACAGTGACGTTCAGTGAGGTCATTTATGCTGGCGACAACAAGCGCGTCAGCTCTTTCCAGATCGCCGACTCGGGCAGGCCTGTACACGACGGTCATGCCTGAAATCCTTCACAGGTCGCCAGAGCGTGTCATCACATAGTCTTCGAACTGATAGGGACCCATCTGTACCGGCTCCAGACTCTCCACCTGGAACCCCTGAGACTTATAGAATGCAATCGCGGTTTCGTTGCGGTCGCTTACATAAAGCGATTGTGGGTGCGCTCTGCCAAAATAGCTCCTGATCTCTTCGATGAAGCGCTTGCCTACGCCGAACCCACGGGTTGCCGGCAGGAGGTAGAGCTTCTTGATCCATAGTCGACCGCTCTTGAAATATGCCGAGGCGTATCCGACATCTTTCCCATCGATCGATGCAATCCAGTAAATGTGCTCGCGATCTCGGACGTCTGCGTTGAGCGTTTCGAGCGAGTACATGTCAGCGACCATTGCCGGGATAAGATGCCCGCCAATCAGCGGCGCGTAGTGGGCCGGCCAAATCACGAGCGCCAGTGCTCGAACTCGAGGCAGATCGGCCTCTTCGACCCGCGCAATGTCAGCCTTCGGCATCAACTCCCCCACCACGAGATCGGCAATTCTCGCGCAACCGCTGCTGGCGTGCAAGCGGGAAGGGAAAGCGTGACGCAGCCTCATTGCCTCGCTGGTCGTGATCGGTACAATTCTTTTGAACTGACTTTACCCTCTTGGCGCTCCTGCCGATCGCTAGGTCCGGCATATCGGCATGCAGATCGAGGAAAGCCTCATCGCGCACACCAGCCTCAATCGCTGGGAACGACGGGCCCGGGCGCTGGACCTGATGAACAGCGTCGGCATTCCGGCGGCTGAGCGTCGTCTTAGAGAATATCCGCACCAGTTTTCGCGCGGCATGCGCCAGCGTGCGAGCCTCGCCAGTCGATCGTCCGCGGACGCCGGCCATGCCGATTTCGAACATGATCTGACCACCGTCCTCCATGGATGAAAAGCATCAATCAACAGCCATCTACGCGCAATTATTGAACAGGTTTCACGCTAGAGTTGGAGAACGCAAAAAAGGCAACTCCCCCCGGATTGGCGGCTTTAGCATGGCTGCGCTACCACCCGCCTTTAACGAGGACGCTCGTGACAAACTCAAGCGGCCTCGCTCGTAGGCGCCTCAAGGCGGCCTTGGCACTGCATCTCTTTGAATATTCCGGTCTTGCTAAGAACACTAGAGGATTGTTGCAATCTTTGTCGTTCTCTTGGGTGGGAATACCGTCGACAGCCTGCAGCGATTTTAAATTCGGGCAGTGTTCATAGCTGTGATCGCGGGCGCCGCAACACGAGCAACACATGGGTGGATGATCCAGTAGCATCCACTGAAATGCATAATACGGATTCTGGTTGCATGAAGCTGGTGCGAACAAGCATTTTAACCGACTAATGACCTGAGACGTGCGTCCGCCATCAAGCAATGATATGTGGCCCACCTCACGCATCAGGAAGCGCGTGAGATCCTCGATGCCGAGATTTGGGCACATGAGCGCCGCAAAAGCGAGGTCCTGAGCGTCTTTGGCGTGGCCACGCTATCGGAAGTCGTGCAACGCGACGAACTGCTGCGTGACAGGGATCGCCTGCGCACAACCGTGGCCGAACTTGAGGAGCAGGTGTCGTCCGAGCTCGCGGTGGAAGGGTTTTAGCAAGCGCGTTCGATATTGGATGCTGTCGATCTCGACAGTCTTGCAATCGAGAAGGCTGAGGCCGAACAAAGGCTTCGCGCTTCTGACGAGGCGATGCAGCAGCAGCTCATTCGACAGACCCGCGCGACCGACAAGCTGGACGCCATGGCGGCGACAGCGCCGTTGCCCGAATAGATGCCGAACGGCGCACCGTCCTTCTGGAAATCGAGGAAAAGGCCGTCCGTTATATCGAGCTGAAATTGGGAATAATGGCGGCTGGAAATGCTCTGCGTCTCTACCGCGAGCGTCACCGCTCTGGGATGATGGCGCGCGCATCGGACGCCTTCGCCCTCATGACGCGCGGCCAGTGCTCTGGCCTGACAACTCAACCTGTGAAGGGTGGCGAGGTCCTCATCGCCTTGCAGCGCGACGGGCAATCCAAAGTCGCCGACGCGCTGTCAAAGGGCGCGCGCTTTCAGCTCTATCTGGCCCTGAGGCTTGCGGGGTACTACGAGTTTGCGCAGTTTCGGCCCTCCGTGCCCTTCATCGCAGACGACATCATGGAAACCTTCGACCATGTCCGTTCCGAGGAGGTCTTCGGGTTGTTTGGCGAAATGGCAAGTGCCGGCCAGGTGATCTATCTTACGCATCACCAGCTCCTATGTGAAATCGCCAAGGCTGTTGTGCCGAGCGTAGCGATTCACGAACTTGGATAGTAATGGGCGATTGTGTCGTAACCGCTCTACGTCGATGAGGTGTTTTGCGCTACCAATCTTTGATGAGGACGTCGAGCTCGGCAGCTACTTGCATGATTAGTAGCAAGTTGGCCAGAGCCATCCTGGTCCGAAATATGTGGACATTTTTCGGACTCGAAGGGTTTGCATTTGTCCGAAATACGTATACATATTTCGGACATGAGTGAGACTCGATCAGACCTGAAGGCTCTAATCCAAGATCGCATGGCGGCAAGTCCGCCACGCACGGTCTGGACGCCTGCGGATTTTCTTGACCTCGGCAATCGCGATGCGGTGGACAAGGTGCTGCAGCGGATGGTCAAGGCCGCTGAGCTGCGGCGGATTGATCGCGGGCTCTACGATCGACCGACATTCAACACCTTGACCCAGCAGAAAAGCCCACCAGACCCCCGTGGTGTCATCGACGCCGTGGCGCGGCGCGATCAGATTCGGGTCCTCGTTGACGGCATGACCGCAGCAAATGACCTCGGCCTAACTGACGCTGTACCAGCCCGCATCGTCGTGCACGCCGACGCTCGGTTGCGGCCGATTCGCCTGGGCAACCTCGACATCACCTTCCGGCCCACTTCGGCCAGCAAACTTTATTGGGCCGGGCGCCCGGCAATGCGCGTCGTCCAAGCGCTGCATTGGATGCGCGACATGCTGGGTCAGGATGAGGGGAACCAGAAACTCTTACGGCGCCTGCGCCGACTGCTGAACGATCCCGATCAAGGTGATCGCCTCCGCGCCGACCTGGCCGAAGGCCTGCCAACCCTTCCCGCTTGGATGCAAGTTCTGTTGAAGCCCCTGCTGAAGGACGCCGCTGACATATCCCAAGGTCAGATCCAGTCCAGCGGGACGACGCCTCTGAGAATGCGGAGCCAATGAATTCTGCTTACAACCAGGTCCTGAGCGCCGACGCCGAGTCAAGGGCGGGCTTGTTTACTACAACAGCTCAGCGTCTCAGCTCCACGCCGCAGAATATCGAAAAGGACTTCTGGGTCTGCTGGACCTTGGACGCGCTGTTCAATGGCCTGTCTGACGACAGTCCAAGGTTACTCTTCAAGGGCGGCACCTCCCTTTCCAAGGGGTTCGGCCTGATAAGCCGGTTCTCGGAAGACATCGATGTCACGGTGTTCCGCGATGACCTCGGGGAGGGGACGTCGATCGCCGAACTTCAGGACCTCAGTCGCACCAAGCGTGAGGCCAAGCTGGACGCCATCAAGGACGCCTGTATGGCCTACATCCAAGGACCGATGGCGGAGGCGTTGACTGCGTTGGTAAACGCCGCCGCAGAGCGCACGGGACTGCCGCCCGAAAACTTCCAGGTGCGAACAGACGAAGACGATGCGCAAACCCTCTTGCTTTGGTATCCGACCGCGACGCCGGTCGAGGCATACGTTCGGCCAGCGGTGAAGATTGAGTCGGGCGCGAAGTCGGCACTCGATCCGAACACACCGCGGATCATTCGTCCCTATGTCGATCAGGACGCGCCAGGTCTCGATCTGAGCGTGGCCAACGTCAGGACGGTCGATCCGGAGCGGACCTTTTGGGACAAGGTCGTAATCCTTCATGGCCTGCGGCGCTGGTTTGAGCGCCGGGGCGAACTGCGTGGTGGTGGCCAACGGGTCTCGCGCCACTACTACGACATTCATCGGCTCATGGAGTCCGAAACCGGCCGCCGGGCGATCGCGGATGGGGACCTTGGCGCCGACTGCGTGGCTCACGCTCGCATGTTTTTTAACCGCAAGGACTATGACCTTGCATCAGCCGAACCGCCGACCTTCGCCATACTGCCACATGATGAAATGGTTGACGCCTTGCGGCGAGACTATGTTGCCATGGCCGAGATGATCTTTGGGCCTGTGCCGAATTTCGGCTTGGTGCTCCAGAGCGTCCAACGGTTGGAAATCCAATTGAACGCGCCAGAAGGCTGACATCTTGCCTCCCGCGTGTTCGCCATTTGTGCTTCGAAAGTCGCATAAGATGCAAACTGGAAATCCAATAGCCCACTCGTTTGGATTTCGGCCCGAACGCCTGCTATCCGCCAGGCGTCGCGCGGACTGGTCGTCGTGTTTTTTGTCATGCTTTTTGGTGTGCTCACCTATATGGCGAAAACGATTCGGAGCGCCGCGCTCGCGAAATCTTGCGACCCGCGCATGTTCCGGATGGTATTGGATTTGACGTAACGATTGGGAGGACAACATGGCCTTGGTGGAAAATGAAATCAGGGACGGGATCGGCTGGATCACGCTCAATCGCCCCGACAAAATCAACGCCCTTTCGGCCGAAGTTGTGCAGACGGCGCATCGCACGGTGTCCGAGTTCGAGGCCGACGACGACGTTCGTGTGATCGTGTTCCGTGGCGCGGGCAACCATTTTTCCGTCGGCTACGACATTTCCGAGGAAGTTGCCGCGGCATTGCCAGCCCAGAGGACTGGCACAAGGCGCTGACCCGCAATGTCGGCCTGTCGATGGCGGTCTGGGGCTGCACCAAGCCGACGATTGCCGCCGTCGACGGATGGTGCCTGGCGGGAGCGTGCGAACTGGCGATGGCCTGCGACCTTATCGTCGCGACCGATCGCTCGAATTTCGGCGAGCCGGAAATCCGCTTCGGCTCAGGCCCGGTGACGCTGCTGATGCCGTTCGTTCTCGGCCAGAAGAAAACGATGGAGCTACTGTTGACTGGCGACACCGTCGGCGCCGCCGAGGCCGAACGCATCGGCCTCATTAACCGCGTAGTCGCGCCGGACCAGTTGGAAAGCACCGTGAAGATGCTCGCCCAGAAGATCGCACTGACGCCGCTAGTCACGCTGCGATTCACCAAGATCGCGTTGACCCGTGCCTACGAGGCGATGGGCTTGCGCAACGCCGTCAACGTGAATCTCGACATCGCCGCGACGCTGAACGCCGCCTATTCTCCGGAAAAGGCGGCGTTCGGCGAGCTGGTCAAAAAAGAGGGGCTGCGCAAAGCCTTGAACTGGCGCGATTCGCGCTACGGCGCACTCGATGGCGCCGAGTTACAGCAGCAGAACTCAAAAGGAATCCAAAAATAACGACATCGTTCCAATCGATACCCTGCCGCCTCTCGGCGTTCCGAACCGGATGTTTGCGCAGACAATCCACTCAACGCGGCTCGGCGACCCCATCGACGCCTTCAAGATCGAAGAGATCGAAATCCCGACGCCGGGCGAGGGCGAGGCTTCAGTCGCGGTGATGGCCGCCGGCCTGGACGTCAACAATCTCTGGGCCCGCCAAGGGCGTGCCGATCGTCATCGCGACGCGCAAAGGCACAGGGCTCGGCCTACGACTTCCATGTCGGTGGCGCGACACTTCGGGTATCGTTGGTAGAAAACATGAAACATTGGCGAACTGCGGGCGCGTAACCTTTCTCAGGATGCGGCGAACCTTCAATTGCAGGCTGCCCTTGGCCTGTTGGGCGCTGCTTCCCTGGCGCCCATCACCTTATGTGGAGAATCGTGATGTCAAATCGATTGATGGCCGCCGTCGTGGCCAGCGCTTTCGTCGCAGCCCTCGGCTCCGTTTCCGGCGCGAACGCCGAGGATGCCATGAAGCCGATGACCAAAGACCAGATGATGATGAAGCAGGCCGACACCAAGAAGCAGGTTGCCTCCGGCAAGATGGAGATGTGCTTCGGCGTCGCCCTGAAAGGACAGAACGACTGTTTCGCGGGCGCCGGCACAACCTGCGCAGGCACCAGCACGATTGACTACCAGGGCAACGCCTTCAAGCTGGAGCCCGCCGGCACGTGCACGACGGTGAAGACGCCCAAGGGTCTTGGTTCCCTTACCCCGATCGGCGCCTGATCTGACCTTCAGCCATCTGCTATGCCGGGCGGGGCTCGCCCGGCATCTACAAGGAGGACGCCGTGTCCGTTCCCATCGCTCTTCCAGGCCTGCCCATTCGCTCAGGTGTTGGCCTCAA
>JBDSLV010000012.1:0-4750 GCA_039916205.1 Mesorhizobium sp.
GCGATGATGATCGAGGCCGATCTCCTGATCGACTGGTATGTACCGGCGATCACGGGCAGCCCGCCCAGCGACGCCTTGCGCGCCGGCTATCACAAGGAATGGAACGCTCTCCTCGACCGCCTGAACGGCGGCGAATACACGCTGATGCTGCGCGATTTCCATTCACCCAACATCATCTGGCGCGGCGACCGCTCCGGCCACGACCGTCTGGGTATTGTCGACGTGCAGGACGCCCTGATTGGCCCGTCCGCCTATGACCTCGCCTCGCTTGCCATGGACGCACGCGTCACGCTGTCGCCGGAGATCGAGAAGCAGACACTGGCCGCCTATATCGCGGCGCGCCACGCAGCCGGCGCCTTTGACGAGCGCGCGTTTGTCGAGGTCTATGCAATCATGGCGGCGCAGCGCAATTCCAAGATCCTTGGCATCTTCGTGCGGCTCGAAAAGCGCGACGGAAAGCCCTATTATCTGAGGCATCTGCCGCGCATTCGCGATTATTTGCGCCGCGCGCTGTCCCACCCGGCATTGGCAAGTCTGCGGGATTTCTACACCGCCCACGGCTTGCTGGAGGAACGAGCCCTTTGACGGCAACACCGCAGACCGCGATCGTGCTTGCCGCCGGGCTTGGCAAGCGCATGCGGCCGATCACTAACACCATGCCGAAGCCGCTGGTCAGCATCGCCGGCAAGACATTGCTCGACTGGAGCCTGGACAGCCTGGCCGCTGTCGGCGTCGGCAAGGCTATCGTGAACGTCCACTATTTCCCCGAACAGATCATCACCCATGTCGCGGCGCGCCACACCCCACGCATCGTCATTTCCGATGAAAGCGAAAGGCTGCTCGATTCCGCCGGCGGCATCATCAAGGCCTTGCCTGAACTGGGAGGCGC
The DNA here is from genome assembly GCA_039916205.1 of Mesorhizobium sp. Lineage (GTDB taxonomy): Bacteria > Pseudomonadota > Alphaproteobacteria > Rhizobiales > Rhizobiaceae > Mesorhizobium. The sequence goes on from JBDSLV010000012.1 coordinate 890, forward strand.
GCCCTTCTTCATTCTCAACGCCGATACGTTCTGGATCGACGATGGCGTACCCAATCTTGCCCGTCTCGCTCTTGCGTGGGACGCGGCGAAAATGGATATTCTGCTGATGCTGGCGGAACTCGATCAGGCGACCGGACACAGCGGCGGCACGGATTTTCTGATGGCGCCGGATGGCGCCTTGCGCCGCGCGAAAGGCGATCCGTCCGGCCTGATCTATGCCGGCGCTGCAATCGTCCATCCGCGCCTGTTCAAGGGCGCGTCGGCTGAGCCGCACTCATTGAACGCCTATTTCGACACGGCTATCGCGGCTGGCCGTCTGTTTGGCATGATCATGCACGGCCATTGGATCACGGTCGGCACGCCCGATGCCATTCCGCTCGCGGAAGCAGCGGTCGCCGGCGCCCTAGCCGAGTTGCAATGAGCGGCTCGAGCCGCGTTTTCTCGATACCGCCCGGAGCGCCGTTTCTGCCGACGCTGGCCGAAGCATTGCTTGCCGGGCACCTCGTTCCAGGTTTTCGCTTCGACGGCGACCCGCTGGCGCTGGCCGATGTCACCATCTATGTGCCGACGCGCCGCGCGGCGCGCGCATTGCGCGGCGTCTTTGTCGACAGTCTCGCGGCACGAGGCGGCGGCGGTTCGGCAATCCTGCCGGTCATACGCCCGCTTGGCGAGTTCGACGAAGACGAGGCGGCATTCGAGGCAGAAGCCTCGGCGGCGATAGACCTGGCACCGCCGATCTCGGCCACCGAGCGTTTGCTGTTGCTGGCGCCGCTGGTGCGCGCCTGGAAGCGTCGGCTGCCGGCTCATGTCGCTGCACTCTTCGATGAGGAAATCGTCATTCCGGCGTCCTCCGCTGACGCGATCTGGCTGGCCCGCGATCTCACGCGGCTGATGGACGAGATCGAGACAGAAGGGTCGGACTGGAGCAAGTTCGAGGATCTGGTCAAGGGAAGCCTGGCCGGCTGGTGGCAGGTTACGCTCGATTTCCTCGGCATTGTCATCGATGCCTGGCCGAAATTCCTTGAGGAGCGCGATCGCTCTAACCCAGCCGCGCATCGCAGCGCGCTGATCAGGCATGAAGCGGCGCGGCTGCAGCGAAATCCACCACCTGGACCGGTCATCGCCGCAGGTTCGACCGGCTCTATCCCCGCCACCGCCGAACTGCTTGCAGCCATCGCCCGCTTGCCCAATGGCGCGATCGTGCTGCCCGGTCTCGACCAGACGCTGGACGAGCCATCCTTCCAGGCGATTGCCGCTCCCGGCGCACGCCCGGCCTTGCTCGGCCACCCGCAATACGGCCTGGCAAAACTGATCGGCAAGATCGGCGTGTTGCGCGGCGATGTCGAGGAGATCGGCGTTGCCGGGCGGCCGCAGGCGCTGCGCGCCGCTCTGATCGGCGAAGCGTTGCGGCCGGCTGAAACCACCGAGCTCTGGGCGGAAACACGCGCCGGCTTTGCCGCGCAAGACATTGTCGAAGCCTTCGCCGGCGTGACGCTGCTCGAGGCAGCGAGTGAGCGCGACGAAGCGGTGGCCATCGCCGTCGCGCTCAAACGTGCTGTCGAGCAGCCCGGCGAACGCGCCGCGCTCGTTACCGGCGATCGTGCCCTGGCGCGGCGGGTTTCGGCGGAGCTTCTGCGCTTTGGTGTCGTCGCCGACGATTCGGGTGGCGTACCACTCACCAACACTCCAGCTGCCAGCTTGCTCCGACTGGCGCTGCAGGCGGTGTTTCGCCCCGGCGATCCCGTTGGCCTGCTGTCGCTGCTCAAGCATCCTCTTCTCGGCCTTGGTCTCGACCGGGATAATGTTCGCCACGCGGCGGAACTGGTCGAACTGGTGGCCCTGCGCGGCGGCACTGGTCGCCCCGATATCGCTTCGCTGCCGGAGCTGTTCGAGGCTCGTCTCACCGGTCTCGGCGGCGATAGCCGGCCACCCTTCTGGTTGGCCCGGCTGTCGGTGCGCGGCATCGAGGACGCGCGCGATATCCTCAAACGCCTGATCGACGCCCTGGCGCCGCTGGTGGCCTTTCGCCGACAGGTGGAGACCGATCTTGCCGCGCTGGTCAGCGCCAGTGTTGTCGCGCTCGAGAATCTCGGCCGCACTGGGGATGGCGGCCTTGGCGAGCTTTATGCCGGGGACGCCGGCGAAAAACTTGCCGAACTGTTGCGCAGCCTGGTCGCGGCCCCCGTGGCCTTCTCCTTCGCGGCGGATGAATGGCCCGACGTGATGGACGCGCTGATCGCGCCTGAAACGGTCAAGCCGGCGCAAGGCACCGACAGGAACATCGCCATCTGGGGCGCGCTCGAAGCGCGCCTGCAGAATGTCGACACGCTGATCATTGGCGGCCTCAACGAAGGTGTCTGGCCGCGCAAGCCGGAAAGCGATCGCTTCATGTCGCGGCTGATGAAGACCGGCATCGATCTCGAACCGCCCGAAAGGCGTATCGGCCTCGCCGCGCACGACTTCCAGATGGCGATGGGCGCGAGGAAGGTGGTGCTGTCGCGCTCCGCCCGCGCCGGCGACGCGCCCGCGGTACCGTCGCGTTGGCTGCAGCGCATACTGACCTTCGTCGGCAAGGACCACGCGGCAGAGCTTCGCCGGCGCGGCGACGAACTGCTCGCCTGGGCGCGGGCGCTCGATACGGGCAAGAGACAGGATTTCGCGCCACGGCCACAGCCGAAGCCGCCGCTGGCGGTCAGGCCGCGGCATTTCTCGGTCACCGAGATCGAAACCCTGCGCCGCGATCCCTACGCCGTCTACGCCAGACGGATCCTTGGCCTGATGCGGCTCGACCCGGTCATCCGCGATCCAGGCGCTGCCGAACGCGGCACGCTGTTTCATGCCATCCTGCATCTGTTTTCGAACAGTGTTGCCGATCCGCGCACGCCTGACGCGCTGGCCGGTCTCATCGCGGCGGGCCGCACCTGTTTTGCCGAGGCTGCCTTGCCCGCCGATGTCGAGGCGGTGTGGTGGCCACGCTTTGAAAAGCTTGCCGGCAGCATCATCGAGTGGGAGCGCGGCCGCGCCGACGCCGTGATGCAACGCCATGCGGAAGAGCGTGCCACGAAAACCACTGTCGGCCAGTCCGGTGTGACATTGTCCGGCTATGCCGACCGGGTCGATCTGCTGGCCGGCGGCATGGCCGACATACTCGACTACAAGACCGGCTCTTCGCCCTCGAAGGCACAGGCACACACGCTGCTGGCCCCGCAGCTGGCGCTGGAAGGCGCGCTGCTGCGGCGCGGCGCCTTCAAGGATCTTGGCGCACGCGAGCCGTCGCAACTGGCGTTCATCAGGTTGAAGCCGAATGGCGAGGTGTTCGAAGAGTCCATCCTTGAATACAACCGCCAGCCCAGAACCGCCGCCGACCTCGCTGAAGAGGCTTGGGCGCGGCTGGAAAAGCTGCTGGTTCACTACGCCGATCCGGCGACCGGATACCTGTCGCGCGCGCTGCCATTCCGCGAGGGCGAAACCGATGGCGATTACGATCACCTGGCCCGGGTGCTCGAATGGTCCGCCGGCGGCGACACCGGCGACGAGGGAGGGGAGGCATGAAGAAGGCCTATCCGATCCCGAGCGACACCGCATCCAGCCAGGCCAGCGCCTCCGACCCCAGGAATTCCGCCTGGGTGTCGGCCAATGCCGGCTCGGGCAAGACCCATGTTCTGGCGCAGCGCGTCATCCGGCTGCTGCTGCGCGGCACCGATCCGTCGAAAATCCTGTGCCTGACCTATACGCGCGCCGCCGCCGCCAACATGTCGAACCGGGTGTTTTCGACGCTGTCGGAATGGACGGCACTTGGCGACATCGAACTGGCAGCGAAGATCGAGGCGCTGGACAATCGCCGGCCCGACCGTGAGACCA
>JBDSLV010000013.1:0-3637 GCA_039916205.1 Mesorhizobium sp.
ACCTTCACGTCGCGGATGTCCGGCACGACCCGCGCCACGAAGTACCACCAGTGGCAGCGCGCCGTGCAAGCGACACTGACCTACGCTGGCGCAGACTAGTCCTTCATTCACCTGGCAAGTTAAACTCCCGCCGGAGGCATCCGGCCATCAGCCGTTGACACCTCACGCCCGATCCCCTATGCGCCCCTTTCATTGGTGTTGGTGGGCCTCGCAAGAGGACTCCTGTCGGGGTGAAAACCCAAAGGACAACGCCCTTCACGCGCAACCGCGCACAACCGAAGGAGATCAGCCGTGACCAAACGCACGTCTGCCAAGTACAAGATCGACCGTCGCATGGGCGAAAACATCTGGGGCCGTCCGAAGTCCCCGGTCAACCGTCGTGAATACGGCCCCGGCCAGCACGGCCAGCGCCGCAAGGGCAAGGTCTCTGACTTCGGCCTGCAATTGCGCGCCAAGCAGAAGCTGAAGGGCTACTACGGCGACCTGACCGAAAAGCAGTTCCGCAAGGTCTATGAAGAGGCGGACCGCCGCAAGGGCGACACCTCGGAGAACCTGATCGGCCTGCTCGAGTCGCGTCTCGACGCGGTCGTCTACCGCTCCAAGTTCGTGCCGACCATTTTCGCGGCGCGTCAGTTCGTCAACCACGGCCACGTCAACGTCAACGGCAAGCGCGTGAACATCGGTTCGTACCGCTGCAAGCCGGGCGACGTGATCGAAGTTCGTGAGAAGTCGAAGCAGCTGGTGATCGTTCTGGAAGCGGTCGGCCTGGCCGAGCGCGACGTGCCGGACTACATCGAAGCCGATCACAACAAGATGGTCGCGACCTTCTCGCGCATCCCCGGCCTGGCGGACGTTCCGTTCGCCGTGCAGATGGAGCCGAACCTGGTCGTCGAATTCTACTCGCGTTAATCGAACGCGTTTTCGACAAAATCCAAAGGCCGCCGTCGAGGCGGCCTTTTCTTTTGTGCTCTCGCTTTCCCGGTCGGAGATTTGCGCTGCAGAAATCGATTTCGATTTTCGGGTCGATGCGGTAATCCGGGCGGCAACAAGGGCACCTGGACCGACGCGCCATGAACATGCTGCCAGATCTGAAGCTTGAACCAATCACCGACGCTGAAGGTGGCTTCCACCCGATGTTCGCCGATGTGCCGTCGTCGGTCGAGTTCAACAAATTGCGCAAACGGCTGCTACGACTTACCCGCCAGGCGGTCGAGGATTTCTCGATGGTCAAGCCGGGGACGCGCTGGCTGGTCGCCCTGTCGGGTGGCAAGGACTCTTACGGGTTGCTCGCGGTGCTGCTCGACCTCAAGTGGCGCGGGCTGCTGCCGGTCGAGCTTCTGGCCTGCAATCTCGACCAGGGTCAGCCCAACTTTCCCAAACACATCCTGCCCGACTATCTCGACTCGCATGGCATCGAACATCGCATCGAGTATCAGGACACCTATTCTGTCGTCACCGACAAGTTGCCCGAAGGCAGCACCTATTGCTCGCTGTGCTCGCGGCTCAGGCGTGGCCATCTCTATCGCATCGCACGCGAGGAGGGTTGTTCGGCGCTGGTGCTCGGCCACCACCGCGAGGACATCCTGGAAACCTTCCTGATGAACCTCTTTCATGGCGGCCGTCTCGCCGCCATGCCGGCAAAACTGCTCAACGATGACGGCGACGTCATGGTGCTGCGGCCGCTGAGTTATTGCGCCGAGGCTGACCTCGAGAAATTCGCCGCCGCGATGCGGTTCCCTATCATCCCTTGCGATCTCTGCGGCAGCCAGGAAGGCCTGCAGCGCAATGTCATGAAGGCGATGCTCGAGGATATCGAAAAGCGCATGCCCGGCCGCAAGGACATCATGATCCGCGCTCTGTCGAACACCAGGCCCTCGCACCTGCTTGACCGAAAGCTGTTCGACTTCGCCGCTCTCAATGAAACCCTCAGCATCAGGCAAGACATTTCCGATGACATTTGACGACGTCGAAATCGACTGGCTCTCCAGCCTCCTGGCGGAAGCTGCAACGGTCGAAATCATGCCGCGGTTTCGCAAGCTGGGTGACGGCGATGTCCGCCAGAAGACTTCTGCCGCCGACCTGGTGACCGAGGCCGACGTCAATGCCGAGCGCCTCATCACCGCCAGGCTGCGGCAGCGCTATCCCCAGGCGATGGTGATCGGCGAGGAAGCCTGTTCCGACAACCCGGCGCTGCTCGACGGCCTGGGCGACGCGGATCTCGCCTTCGTGATCGATCCGGTCGACGGCACGTTCAATTTCGCTTCCGGCGTGCCGCTTTTCGGCGTCATGCTGGCGGTCGTGGTCAAGGGTGAGACCGTCGCCGGCATCATCCACGACCCCGTCGGCAAGGACTGGCTGATCGGCGCCAAGGGCGCCGGCAGCCATATCAGGCACGCGCATGGCGGCATCGAGAAGGTGCATGTCATCAAGCCCGAGCCGATCTCGCAAATGACCGGTTCTGTCTCCTGGCAGTACGTGGCCGAGCCGGAGCGCTCGCGGCTGGCGCGCAACCAGACGAAAATCCTGTCGCAATTCGCCTATCGCTGCGCGGCCCATGAATATCGCCTGCTGGCGAGCGGCCATGCCCATTTCGTCGTCTACAACAAGCTGATGCCCTGGGACCATCTGGCCGGCGTGCTGATCCACGCCGAGGCTGGTGGCTATGCCGCGCGCTTCGACGGCAGTGCCTATCTGCCATCGCATGTCGACGGTGGCCTGATTGTCGCGCCCGACAAGCAAAGTTGGCAGGTCCTGCGCCGCGAGCTCTGGACGGACTAGAGTCGACTCCAGCGCTGGCGCTTAACTTACCGGTCTGACCAGCAAAATCAGTGCAAGTCGGTGACGTGCCCTGAGACGGGTGGGTTCTGGGGCTGGAACATCTTGCCGCGCTCGGCGATCAGGATCATCAGTAGCGCGGCGACCGAGACACTGCAGAAGCCAGCGGCCAGTGGGGTCACCGTGCCATTATAGGCCTGGCCGATCAGTGCGCCGATGATGGCGCCGAGAAAGGTCTGCATGAAGCCCAGAATCGATGCGGCTGTCCCAGCGAGTTCGCCGAGCGGCTCCATGGCGAGTGCGTTGAAATTCGCACCGAGCCCACCGAACGGCAACATCGCGCCGGCAAAGAAGGCGATGAACAGCCAGAGCGGCATATTCATCTCGAGCGAGACGACGAGCCAGGCGAGGCTGATGCACAGGAACAGCAACAACGCGCCTTGCGATAGGCGGCGCATGCCAACCCGCCCGACCAGCCGCGAGTTCAGGAAGTTCGAAAAAGCGAGCACACCGGCGACGCCGGCAAAGATGACGGGGAACAGCTCGCCGACATGGAAGATATCGAGATAGATCTGCTGTGCCGAGCTGATGAAGCCGAACATGGCGGCGAAGATGAAGGTGCTGGCGAAGGCGTAGCAGAGTGCGATTCGGTTGGTCAGGACGATGCGGAAACCATCGGCGACCGAGCGTACAGTCAGCGGCCGGCGATGCTCTGGACGCAGCGTCTCCGGCAGGCGCAGCAGCGCCCAGGCCGACACGATCAGGGCGCCGACGGCCATGGCGACAAAAATCCAGTGCCAGCTTGCAAACAGCATGACGAGCTGGCCAATGCCTGGCGCGATGACCGGGATCGCCATGAACA
>JBDSLV010000014.1:0-12834 GCA_039916205.1 Mesorhizobium sp.
CCGCCTGTCGCGCGCGATCTTGAGGGATCACCCGTGATGAACATCGCCAGCGATGAGCGCGAGACCAGTTCATCCGGCAGGCCCGGTCCCCGGTCCTTGATGCGGACAAACGCCTCGTGGTCGCCAAGGCGCCCGGTTTCGCATCGGATGACTTTACCGGAGGCGGCATAGCGGCAGCAGTTTTCAACCAGCGCCAGCATCGCCTGCCGCAAACGCAACGAATCCGCCGTCGTTCGAACGGGATTGAGATCGGTTTCGATCGTCATCCCCGCAGCGGCGAGAATTGGCCGGGCTGAATCGATGAGCCTTTCCGCTTCCAGCGCCAGATCGACGCGGCTGCGCTCGGTCACCAGCTTCTGCGCCGTGGCCAGCGACAGCATCCTCAGATCCTCGACCAGCCGCGACAGTCCCTCCACTTGTGAAAGAAGAAGGTGAAGGCGGCGGTCATCGAGCGGGAAGACACCGTCCAGCATGCCCTGGATCGATCCTTGCAGGACGGTGAGGGGCGTGCGCAGTTCATGGGCGACCGCCATCGTGTTGAAGCGCAGCCGCTTTTCCATGTTGTCGAGATCGGCGGCCAGCGCGTTGAACGTATCGGTCAGCGCCGCGATTTCGCTGGCGCCTTTGCCCATCGCCGGAATGCGTACGGCGAAATTGCCGGCGCGCAAATCGTCGGTGGCCACGGTCAGGATTTCGAGCGGGCGGCTGATGCGCCGCGCCAGCCAGTAGCCGATCAGGCTGCAAAAGACGGCCGCCAGGACACTGAACCCGATGATAGAGGCGTAGAGGCGCATGTTGCCTTCTTCATTGAAGGCCGGCAGCATGGTGACGAACTCCATCAGGTCGTCCCGGTCGGGTGTCTTGCCTGCCGAGATGTCGCGATAGGCCTGGCTGACCCGGGGCGGCAATTTCTCGAGAAGCTGGCTCTCGATCCGGTCCGAATACCAGCTTATCCCCGCGTAGATGATGGCGACGCTCAGCAGCAGCATGGCCGCGATCGTCGAGGCCGTCAGGGTGCTGAGCGAGAGACGCCGCTTCATTGTGGCTTGCCGAAACGATAGCCGACGCCGCGCACCGGACTGAGGTAGCCGGCGGCGCCGTGATCCCTCAGCTTGTGGCGCAGATTGGCGACATGCGTGTCCACGGTGCGGACCAGCGCATCGCTGTCGGGCAGGCAGGCGTCGAGAATATCGGAGCGGTCGATGGCGTGCGTCGGCCGGCGGATCATATAGGCAAGGATACGGAATTCGCTCAGCGTCAACGGCAGCGACACGCGCTTCGCGCCGGTGTTGACGAATGCCGAATGGGCATCGAGGTCGACCTCGATATTGTCATGACTGAGCACCGGGCTGGCGTTGCCGCCGCGCGTGCGGCGCAGCACGGCATTGACACGGGCCACCACTTCCTGCGGGTTGAACGGCTTGACGATATAGTCGTCGGCACCGAGGCGAAGGCCTGACAGGCGGTCGACATCCTCGGCCAGGGCCGTCACCATGATTACCGGCGTGTTGCCCTCGCGCCGCAGCCGGGCCAGCACTTCGAACCCGTCAAGGCGCGGGATCCGGACGTCGAGCAGGACGAGATCGGGCGAGAGCATCTTGTGGTGCTGCAACGCGGTCTCGCCGTCGGCGGCCCGCACTGTCCTGAACCCATCACGGACGAGATAGGCATCCAGGATTCGCGCGATTTCCGGCTCGTCTTCCACCACAAGGATGAGACCCTTGTCGATCATTGGCAGGGCTCCCTTGGTCCGCGCTCGATGCCGGCCTTATGCGGTGAAAAACCGGTCCTGCCAATTGTCGGCCACCGGCCGGCGGGGTGAAAAGCGATGATCCACATGGGATCTACGTCAAATCTCCGCGAATTCTTGACAGATCTCTAGTCCGGCCAAGCGTTCTCGCTACCGTCTTCGAAGATCTTGCCGAGTGTGATTTAGCTCAATTGCGGCAATCGGCCGAGCCGCGCGGCGAAGCGCTCCACCATCGCAAGACCGGTCCCGTTGTGCCGCGCGGCCGGTGCGCGATCATGGATATCTATACCGGCACGTGCGCCGAACAGGCGCTTGCCGTAACAGATCAGATTTTCGATGCCTTGCATGACGAAGACGGCAGCCGGCAGCATGTCCTCGTAGCAACGTTGCGCGGTATCTTCATCGCCGTTTCGAAAGGCTTCATAGGCGCGAACGGCGTGGTCGATACAGTCCGGTGCCAGGATCATGCCACGGCAGCCGATCCGCAGGTTGTCGATCAGCTCCAGGCCGCCACGCCCATTGAAGATCGGCACGCGGCCGTCCGTTCGTTCGATCAGGCCAGCGATATCGACCACCGGCCCTTCGCCCTTGATCAGCCGGATGTTCGGATGCTGCGTGATCAGGTCGCGGATCTCGTCGGCCGTCAGCCCGCGCCCGAAGAAGGCGGGCGCATTCTGGATCGCCACCGGCAGGTCGGTCGCCTCGGCCACATGGCCGAAGAAGCGGATGTATTCGGGCGCCCCGAACGATCCGGCGGCGGGAGGCTGCAGGATCACCCAGTCGGCGCCCACGCTTTCGGCATGGCGCACCTGCGCGATCTGTTCAGCCACGGAGGAGCCGAAGATGGTCAGCGCCAGCGGGACCTTGCCGCCGGTGTCCTCTGCGACCCAGTCCATGACCGTGCAGCGCTCGGCTTCCGTCAGCTTGGACACTTCGGTCGCCAGGCCAAGTGCGGCCATGCCATGAACACCCGACGCCAGGCAGATACTCACCTGCTGTCGCATGGCCTCGCGGTCGAGCTTTTCGTGTTCGTCGAACAGTGCGTAGAGGATGGCGTGGATGCCGTGAAAGCTGTCGGGTTGGAATTTCGTCACGACCGGCCTCAATGACTTTCGCGCGGAATGGCATGGCCGCGGCATCCGACGAGGAAGTCGAGATCGGCGCCCCGATCCGCCTGCAGGACGCGCTCGACATAAAGGCTCTGATAGCCGCCCTTCATCTTCGCGGCAGGCGGCGTCCATCCGCTCCGACGCTGTTCCAGCTCGGTATCCGAAACCTCGAGGTGAAGCCTGCGTGCCTCGACATCCAGCTCGATCATGTCGCCGGTTTTCACCAGGGCGAGGGGGCCGCCGACCGCGGCTTCCGGTGCGGTGTGCAGCACGACGGTGCCGAAAGCCGTGCCCGACATGCGGGCGTCGGAGATACGGACCATGTCGCGGATGCCTTTCTTCAAAAGCTTCTGCGGCAGCGCCATGTTGCCAACCTCGGCCATACCAGGATAGCCCTTCGGGCCGCTGTTCTTCAAAACCATGACGCATGTTTCGTCGATATCGAGCGCGGGATCGTCGATCACCGCCTTGTAGTGCTCGATATCCTCGAAGACGACGGCGCGGCCGCGATGACGCATCAGTTCGGGCGATGCGGCGGAAGGTTTGATGATCGCCCCGTCGGGAGCGAGATTGCCCCGCAGCACCGCCATGCCGCCCTGTTGTGTGAGCGCCCGGTCGCGCGGGCGGATCACCTCCGGGTTGTCGTTGCGTGCACTGGCGATGTTGTCGCCGACGCTTTTGCCGGTCACCGTCAGCGCGTCGAGATCGAGAAGATCGGCAATCTCCTTCATCACGGCGGGAACCCCGCCGGCATAGCAGAAATCCTCCATCAGGAACCGGCCTGATGGCATGAGGTCAAGAATGGTCGGCACATCGCGGCCATACCGGTCCCAGTCGTCCAGGGTAAGCTCCGTGCCGATACGGCCGGCGATCGCCAGGAGGTGCACGATGGCATTGGTCGAGCCGCCGATCGCGCCATTGACGCGGATGGCGTTGGCGAAGGCCTCTTTCCTGAGGATCGCCGAGAGCCGCAGGTCCTCGTTGACCATTTCGACGATGCGGCGGCCGGTCATCCGCGCCAGCCGCGCACGATGCGCGTCGACAGCCGGATAGGCGGCGTTGCCGGGCAGGGCGATGCCAAGCGCCTCGACCATGGATGCCATGGTGGAAGCGGTGCCCATCGTCATGCAATGACCGGGCGAGCGCGACATGGCGCTTTCGGCGCTGGCGAATTCCTGCGCGCTTATCACGCCCGCCCGCACGTCCTCTGAAAATTTCCAGACGTCGGTGCCGGAGCCGATCTCGCGGCCCTGGAAGCGGCCGTTCAGCATCGGCCCGCCGGAGATCACGATCGAAGGCAGGTCGCAGGACGCGGCGCCCATCACCAGCGACGGCGTTGTCTTGTCGCAGCCGGCCATCAGCACGACACCGTCCATGGGATTGCCACGGATCGCCTCTTCGACATCCATCGAAGCAAGGTTGCGAAACAGCATCGCGGTCGGCCGCAGGTTTGATTCCCCGCAGGAGAAAACCGGAAATTCAAGCGGCAGGCCGCCGGCCTCCAGCACGCCTGCCTTGATATGCTCGATCAGGCCGCGAAAATGCACATGGCAAGGCGTGAATTCGGAGAACGTGTTGCAGATGCCGATGACCGGCCTGCCATCGAAGGCGTCGTCCGGCAGTCCATTGTTCTTCATCCAGCTGCGGTGGATGAAGGCATCCTTGCCGAGGCCGCCGAACCAGTGTTGCGAGCGCCGTTTGGTCACGTCATCTGCTCCAGGTATCGCCCGTTAGAAATCATTTGACTGCTCCCGTGGTCAGGCCGCGCATCACCTGTCCGCGCAAGATTAGCGCAAGGTGATCGAGGCCCGCGCCGGCAGCGAGAATCTCACCACTCGGCGAAAGAGCCATCCTTGTGGCGCCATATCGGGTTGTGCCAGTTGTGGCCTTCCCTGGCGCGTTCCCTAACGTAGTCCTCGTCGATCTCGACTCCGAGGCCGGGCCCATCCGGGATCGCGACATAGCCGTCCTCGTAGCGGAAGACGTCCTTGTTGGCGGCGTAGTCGAGCAGGTCATTGCCGGCATTGTAGTGGATGCCCAGGCTCTGCTCCTGGATGAAGCAATTGTAGCTCACGGCGTCGAGTTGCAGGCATGCGGCGAGCGCGATCGGCCCTAACGGACAATGCGGCGCCACGGCCACGTCATAGGCTTCCGCCATGGCCGCGATCTTGCGGCATTCGGTGATGCCGCCGGCGTGGGAGAGGTCGGGCTGGATGATGTCGACGACACCTTCCTCGAACACCGACTTGAAGTCCCAGCGGCTGTAGAGGCGCTCGCCAAGCGCGATCGGCGTCGAGCCAAGCGATGCGATCTCCTTCAGCGCCTCGCGGTTTTCGCTGAGCACCGGCTCCTCGATGAACATCAGCCTGTAGGGCTCGAGTTCCTTGACCAGCATGCGCGCCATCGGCCGATGCACGCGGCCATGGAAATCGACGGCGATGCCGATGTTGGGCCCGACGGCTTCGCGCACCATGGCGACCCGCTCGACAGCGGCGTCTATCCTGTCGTGGCTGTCGACGATCTGCAGTTCCTCTGTACCGTTCATCTTGAGCGCCGTGAAGCCGCGCGCGACCACGTCCTTGGCGCCTGCCGCGACTTCCGCCGGCCGGTCGCCGCCGATCCAGGAATAGACCTTGATCGTGTCGCGCAACTTGCCGCCGAGCAGTTCATGCACGGGAACGCCGAGCGCCTTGCCCTTGATGTCCCACAGTGCCTGGTCGATGCCGGCGATGGCGCTCATCAGGATCGGTCCGCCCCTGTAGAAGCCGCCGCGATGCATCACCGTCCAGTGATCCTCGATCCGGCGCGGATCCTTGCCGATGAGATACTCGGCGAACTCCTTGACCGCCGCCTCGACGGTCAGTGCCCGGCCTTCGATGACCGGCTCACCCCAGCCGGTGATGCCGGCGTCGGTCTCGATCTTCAGGAACAGCCAGCGCGGCGGAACGATGTAGGTGGTCAGCGAGATGATCTTCATGCGATGTCTCAGTTGTTCTTGAGTTTCTTGGCGCTGACGAGGTCGCGCGCCGCGAGGTTGAGGATCCGGTTTGCCGCTGCTCGCGCCGCCTCGGCGTCGCGCATGCGCAGTGCTTCCACGACCTCACGGTGCGCAGCCACCGCCTCCGTGCGCCGGTCGAGCGAAATCGTCGCCGTTGCCTCCAGCGAGAATTTGAGCCCGGTATCGATCAGATTGCCAATCTGGCGGAAGATCGGGTTGTGGCTTGCCGCGTAGACGATCTGGTGGAAAGCGATGTCGGAGCGCGAGAATGCCGCGAGATCCTCTCCGGCACATGCCATGCCTTTCCACGCCGCTTCGAGATCCGCGATCTCCTGCAGCGTTGCGCGCGTGGCGGCCAGTTCCGCGACCAAAGGCTCGATCGCCCGGCGCGTTTCGAGGATCGCGTCGAACAGCTTGTCGTCCAACGCGTGCGGTGCGTGCCAGGCCAGCACCTGCGGGTCGATGATGTTCCAGTCGTCCTCGTTGCAGACGATGGTGCCGACGCGCGGCCGTGACAACACCAGGCCCTTGGCTGCCAGCACCTTCAAGGCTTCGCGAATGACGGTGCGGCTCACGCCATATTCAACTCCAAGTTCGTTTTCGGTCGGCAGGGAAGAACCGGCCGGATAGCGTCCGGAAAAAATGTCCGAGGCCATGGCCTTCGTCACCTGAGGCATCACACGCGGCCGACGGGTAGCCGCGTCACCTTGTGCCTTCTTCAAAACCTCGTTCACCTCAGCCTCTCCTCCAAGGCGGCGAACCCTGCCTGTTTCGCACAGCCGGTCCGGCCTTAGCGGACGCGGCTGATTTGCGCCAGCGGCCACTGATCAGAGCATGTATACTAATTATCATACCAGATCAATTGACGAGTATGATAAAAGCGAATAGAGACTTCGGTGCCCGGGCTGAACGCCCGGCCTTTGCTGGGAGGTAAATCATGCGACTTTTGAAAACCGCGCTCGTCGCGGGTGCGCTCGCCGTTCTGTCCGTCACGACGATCGCTTCTGCCTATGCTCAGGACACCAAGATCGGTTTTATCGTCAAACAGCCCGAAGAGCCGTGGTTCCAGGACGAATGGAAATTCGCCGACCAGGCTGCCAAGGAAAAGGGTTTCACCCTCGTCAAGATTGGTGCTGAGGACGGCGAGAAGCTGCTGTCGGCGATCGATAATCTTGGCGCGCAGGGTGCCCAGGGCTTTATCGTCTGCACGCCGGACGTGAAGCTTGGCCCTGGCATCGTCGCCAAGGCGGCGGCCAACAATCTCAAGCTGATGACCGTCGACGACCGCCTGGTCGGCGCCGACGGCAAGCCGCTGGAAGACGTGCCACATATGGGCATCTCGGCGACCAAGATCGGCGAGGCCGTCGGTCAGACGATCGTCGATGAAATGAAGGCGCGCGGCTGGAAGGCCGACGAGGTCGGCGCCATCCGCGTCTCCTACGATCAGCTGCCGACGGCGGTCGATCGTGTCGAAGGCGTCATCTCGGTGCTGAAGGCGAACGGCTTCAAGGCCGAGAGCATCTTCGATGCACCCCAGGCCAAGACCGACACCGAGGCGGCATTGAACGCCGCGACGACGGTTCTCAACGCCCATGCCGACATAAAGAAGTGGGTGGCTTTTGGCCTGAACGACGAAGCCGCCCTCGGCGCGGTTCGTGCCACGGAAGGCGTCGGCATTGCGGCTGAAAACGTCATTGCGGTCGGCATCGGCGGTGCGGACTCGGCGATCAACGAGTTCAAGAAGCCGGCAGCCACCGGCTTTGTCGGCTCGGTGATCATCTCGCCGAAGCGCCACGGCTATGAGACGGCGCTCAACATGTACGACTGGGTTGCCAACAACAAGGAACCCGAGAAGCTGATCCTGACCGCTGGTGCCGTTGCCAAGCGCGACACCTACGTGCAGGTTCGCAAGGACCTCGGCATCGAGTAAATCCTCCCAAGGCACAAACGGGTGGCGATTGATTCCGCCACCCGTTTCTCTGTGGCAAGAAGGATCGGCCCGTGTCCTTTCTCGAATTCTCGCACATCACCAAGACCTATCCGGGCGTCAAGGCGTTGTCGGACGTCTCGTTCGGCGTCGACAAGGGTGCGGTGCATGGCCTGATGGGCGAAAACGGGGCGGGCAAATCCACCCTGATCAAGATCCTTTCCGGCGACCAGCATGCCGATGCGGGTGAAATCCGTATCGATGGCAAGGTTCAGGCCTACGCCTCGACGAGGGATGCCTTCGACAACGGCGTCATCGTCATCCACCAGGAATTGCAGCTGGTTCCCGAACTCACCGTTGCCGAAAACCTCAGCCTTGGTCGCTTTCCCGCCAGCGTGGGCATCATCGCCCGCCGCAAGATGGCGGAAGACGTCGGCGCGAAGCTGAAAGCGGCCGGCATCGAGATCGACCTGCGGCGCAAGGTCAAGACGCTGTCGATCGGCGAGCGGCAGATGGTCGAGATCGCCAAGGCCATCATGCTGGACGCCCGCGTCATCGCTCTGGACGAGCCAACCTCGTCGCTGTCATCGCGCGAAAGCGAAATCCTGTTTGCCCTCATCGATCGCCTGCGTGCGGAAGGCAAGGTCATCATCTATGTGTCGCACCGCCTCGATGAGGTGTTCCGGCTCTGCGATAGCCTGACCGTGCTGCGCGACGGCAAGCTGGCGGCCCACCATGTCTCGCTCAAGGATGTGACGCGCGACCAGGTCGTTGCCGAAATGGTTGGCCGCGAAATTTCGGACATCTGGGGCTTTCGCCCGCGCAAGGCAGGCGATGTTCGCCTCAAGGTCGATGCTGTCTCAGGCGCGAAGCTGAAGACACCGGCAAGCTTCGAAGCGAGGGCTGGTGAGATCGTCGGCTTCTTCGGCCTGATTGGTGCTGGTCGCTCGGAACTGATGCGGCTGGTCTTTGGCGCCGACCCACGATCAAGCGGCACGCTCTCGGTGGACGGTAAAGTGATCCAGGCGGCCGATCCGTACGGCACAATTCGCGCCGGCATTGTGCTGTGCTCGGAAGACCGCAAGCATGACGGTATCATCCAGGGCCGCTCGATCGAGGAGAACATCAACATC
This sequence comes from Mesorhizobium sp., assembly GCA_039916205.1. Lineage (GTDB taxonomy): Bacteria > Pseudomonadota > Alphaproteobacteria > Rhizobiales > Rhizobiaceae > Mesorhizobium. Next base: position 8,918 of record JBDSLV010000014.1, read on the forward strand.
TCGTCGCGGCGCCATCACACGCGCTTTGGCGTGCTCAACCATGCCAGCGAAATCGCGACGGCTGAAACCTTCATCAACAAGCTGAAGGTGCGAACGCCGTCGCGCAAGCAGGACATCATCAACCTCTCCGGCGGCAACCAGCAGAAGGTCATCCTCGGCCGCTGGCTGTCCGAGCAAGGGGTGCGGGTTCTGATCGTTGACGAGCCGACGCGCGGTATCGATGTCGGCGCGAAGTCGGAGATCTACGAACTGCTTTACCAACTGGCCGAAGACGGAATGGCGATTGTCGTCGTGTCGTCCGAATTGCCGGAGGTGATGGGCATCTGCGACCGCATCCTGGTGATGTGCGGCGGGAGCATCAGCGCGGAACTTACGCGCGACCAGTTTGCCGAGAAGGCGATCCTGGCCGCAGCCCTTCCAGACACAAAAACCCCTGACGCGATCGCATCTTGAGGACATTGGCATGACCGACCAGTTGAAGAAGATCCTGCTTGGCGAACAGGGGCTCGTCGTCATCTTCGTCGTCGCCTTCGCGCTTGTGTCGCTGCTGGTGCCCAACTTCCTCACCGACCGCAACATGCTCGGCCTGCTGCAATCGGTCGTCACCGTCGGCATCGTCGCCTGCACCATGATGTTTTGCCTCGCGGCACGCGATTTCGACCTGTCGGTCGGCTCGATCGTCGCTTTCGCCGGCATGGTCGCGGTCATGGCGTCGAACTACACAGGTTCCATCATGCTCGGCCTTGTGGCGGCAATTGCCTGTGGCGGCTTCGTCGGGTTCATCAACGGCGTCGTCATCGCCAAATTCCGCATCAACGCCCTGATCACGACGCTGGCGACCATGCAGATCGTGCGTGGCCTGGCGCTGATCGCCTCGGACGGCCGCGCCGTCGGCATCAACAGCCCGGATTTCTACCAGCTCGCACTGTCGAAACTGCTCGGCATACCGACGCCGGTCTGGGTGCTGGCGATCCTCTTTTGCATCTTCGGCTTCGTGCTGAACCGCACCGTCTTCGGCAAGAACACGCTGGCCATCGGCGGCAACCCGGAGGCCTCGCGTCTGGCCGGCGTCAATGTCGACAGGACGCGCATCTGGATCTTCGCGCTCCAGGGTGTGGTCTGTGGCATCGCCGGCATCCTGCTGGCCTCGCGCATCACCTCCGGACAGCCCAATTCGGCGGTTGGCCTGGAACTGTCGGTCATCTCGGCTTGCGTGCTCGGCGGTGTCTCGCTCGCCGGCGGCCGCGCCACCATGTCCGGCGTCATTGTCGGCGTGCTGATCATGGGCATCGCCGAAAACGCCATGAACCTTCTCAACATCCCGGCCTTCTATCAGTATATCGTGCGCGGCATGATCCTGCTGCTGGCGGTCCTGCTCGACAATCTGCGCTCGTCGGCCCTGGGACGGCGTTGAGCCGGGGAGGGGCATGTCAGCCTGGATATCTCTCGCCAGCAACCGGCTGAACCTTCGGATAAGTCCGCGCGGTGGCGCCATCGTCGACGGGCATACCGTCGATGGCGTGCCGTTCTTGCGGCCCTACACGAGCCGGGCCGCATACGATGTCGCGGATTGTGCCTGCTTTCCACTGGTGCCGATCGGCAATCGCGTCGAGGACAATGCGTTTTCCTTCGGCGGCCGAATGGTCACGCTTTCGCCGAATGCCGCTGACCCGCTCTACATTCATGGCGACGGCTGGCTGGGAACCTGGGAGATCGGGGAGCATGGCGCCGATCACGTCGGGCTGAGCTTCGACAAGGCAGCCGACACTGCCTCGCCTTATGCGTATCGTGCCCGACAATCATTCCAGCTCGCCGGAGCGCGGGTGGAACTCCATCTTTCGGTTGAGAATACCGGCACCTCCGCGTTGCCGTTCGGCGTTGGCTTTCATCCCTTCTTTCCGCGCACGCCGCTGGCGACCCTTTCCGCGCCGGCCCAGGCCTGGTGGACGGAGCGTGACGGGCATCTTCCGGCCAACAGGGACGCCATTGCCGAGGACGTCGATTTCTCCACCGCGCGCCTATTGCCGGACCGCTGGCTGAACAACGGCTTCGAAGGCTGGAATGGTGTTGCGCGCATCGTCTGGCCGGAACTGTGTCTTGGCGTCGAGATCGAGGCGGATGCGACACTCGGGCGGCGCTACATGCTTTACGCGCCCGATGGCGACAAAAGCTTCTTCTGCTTCGAGCCGATGAGCCATACCCCAAACGCGCTGAAGCATTGCGAGACCGACCTCATGGGGCTCAAGGTGCTCGCCCCGGGTGAAACACTTCGCGCCGGTTTGGCAATGACCGTTTTCGACTGGAGTGAAAGCAATGTCTGAGCGGCTTCTGGGCAAGCGCATTTTCCTGACCGGCGCCGCACAAGGCATAGGCTTGGCCATTGCCGAGGCCTGCCTTGCCGAGGGGGCAAAGCTTTTTCTCGTCGACCGCGATGGCGCGTTGCTGGGCCAGGCCGTGGCCGGTCTGGCCGCACCGAAAGGCGATGTCGGATATGCGGCGGCCGATATCAGCGACGGCGCCGTGATTGCCGCTGCCGTCAGCCAGGCCGAAACCGAGATCGGCCCCATCAACGCACTCATCAACAATGCCGGCGTCAACGTGTTCTCGACGCCGCTCGACACGACCGAGGACGAGTGGAACCGCAACTTCGACGTCAACGTCAAGGGTGCCTGGAACTGCAGCAAGGCGGTTTTGCCGGGCATGATCGCAGGCGGCGAAGGCGCGATCCTCAACATCGCATCCACCCACAGCTTCACCATCATTCCGCATACTTTCCCCTATCCCGTCGCCAAGCACGCTTTGCTTGGGCTGACCAAGTCGCTGGCGCTCGAATATGCCGGCAAGGGCGTGCGGGTGAATGCCTTGGCGCCGGGCTATGTCGAGACGCAGAAGGCCATTGATTACTGGAACAGCTTCCCCGACCCCGATGCCGCCCGTGCCGCCACGCTGGCACTGCACCCCGGCGGCCGCATCGCTTCGGCCCGCGAGATCGCCCTTGCAGCGGTGTTCATGATCTCCGACGAATGCCGGTTCATGAACGCGGCCTGCCTTGTCGCCGACGGCGGCCTGAGCATGCTCCAGCACGCGGTGTAAAGCGGATCGCTCAAGACGGCGCCGAAATGCGTGCGGCTAAAGGCAATTTGCCGGATTCCTGCCAGCCCGATTTGGAGTAAGCTGCCTGCTTTCTGGGGCGGAAAATCCGATGGGCAAAAAGATCTTGATGACGGGGGCCGCCGGGAATCTTGGGGTCAAGCTGGCCGCGCATCTGCGGGCGGCAGGGCATCTTGTTACCGGCCTCGATCTGCGGACGGAATCCAGTCCCGTGCCAATCCATGCCGCGGATCTGTCGCGGCTGGACGGCGAATGGACGGCAAGGCTCGCCGGGCAGGACGTTGTCGTCCATCTTGCCGCCGAGAGCTCGCCTGTTTCAGGGTGGAAGACCGCGATACCGCACAACATCGATGCCGTGCTCAATCTGTTCGAGGCATCGCGCCGGGCAGCGGTGGCTCGTGTGGTCTTCGCCAGCTCGAACTGGGTGCTGGGCGGCTATCGATTTCGCGGGGATCGCCTCGGCGCCGACACCGTTCCGGATCCGGTCAATCCGTACGGGATGTCGAAAATGGCAGGCGAGCGGATCGGCGCTCATTTTGCCGCGGCGCATGGGATGACCGTGATCTGCACCCGCATTGGCTGGATCCAGGGCACGTCTGACAACCAGCCCGGGCCGCATATGGGGCTGGGGCGCTGGGGGCAGCAAATGTGGCTGAGCGACCGGGATTTCCTGGACGGTATGACGGCGGCGATCATCGCTCCGGTGACCGGTTTCGCCGTGGTCAATCTGATGTCCGACAACCCTGGAATGCGCTGGTCTCTTGACAAAACCCGTGCGGTTTTGGGTTTTTCGCCACAGGATGGAG
>JBDSLV010000015.1:0-9825 GCA_039916205.1 Mesorhizobium sp.
CCCTCGAGGCAGCCCGCAAGGCGATGAACGAGCAGGCGATCCATCTGGCGCTTGGCGCGATCTTCGGCGTCGTTGCCGAGGCCGATCGCTATTTCGCCGGCCAGGAGCCGTGGGCGCTGAAAAAGACTGATCCGGCACGCATGGAGACGGTGCTTCATACGACGGCCGAAACCGTGCGTAGGCTGGCGATCCTTTGCCAGCCCTACATACCGGAATCGGCAACCAAGCTGCTCGACCTGCTGGCGGTGCCCGCCGACGCGCGCAGCTTCGTGCATGTCGGCGAGGCGCATGCGCTGGTGCCGGGAGCGCCGCTGCCTGCGCCGCAAGGTGTGTTCCCGCGCTATGTCGAGCCGACGGATGCAGACGCCTGATGCTCGTCGACAGCCATTGCCATCTCGATTTTCCTGATTTCGCGGAGGAGCGGGCGGCCATTGTGGCCCGTGCCAAGGCGGCCGGAGTCGGCCGCATGGTGACGATCTCGACACGGGTAAAGCGGTTTCAGCAAATACTTGAAATCGCTGAATCTTTCAGCGAAGTCTACTGCTCGGTCGGTACGCATCCGCACAATGCGGCTGAGGAACTGGATATAACCACGGCTGACCTTGTGCGCCTTTCGGCCCATCCCAAAGTTGTGGCGATCGGCGAGGCGGGACTCGACTACTTCTACGACAAGGCGCCTCGCGACGCGCAAGCGCAGGGTTTTCGCAACCATATCGCAGCAGCCAGGCAGACGGGGCTGCCGCTGGTTATCCATTCGCGCGATGCCGACGACGACATGGCAGCGATCCTCGAGAATGAGACAGGGAAGGGTGCCTTCCCGTTCATCTTGCATTGCTTTTCCTCGGGACGCCGACTGGCCGAGATCGGCGTCGCATTGGGGGGCTACGTCTCCTTCTCGGGCATTCTGACTTTCAAGAATTCGCCCGAGCTTCGCGCCATCGCGGCCGATGTGCCGCGTGATCGGCTGCTGGTCGAGACCGATGCACCATATCTGGCGCCGATACCGTTTCGCGGCAAGCGCAACGAGCCTGCCTATGTCGCGCATACGGCCAAAGTGCTGGCGGAAACGATCGGTGTCAGCAGCGACGAAATCGCGGCGCTGACAACGGGCAATTTCTTTCGCCTTTTCAGCAAGATGCCACGGCCTGCCGAGCAAAGCACCTGAACCATGACCGATCGGCTGCGCCTTACCATCCTCGGCTGCGGCTCGTCGCCTGGCACACCGCGCATCACCGGTGACTGGGGCAATTGCGATCCATCCAATCCTCGGAACCGGCGCACGCGCGCCGCGGCATTGGTCGAGCGCATAACGCCAAACGGCGCTAGGACCACCGTGGTCATCGACACGGGTCCGGACTTCCGCGAACAGATGCTGCGGGCCGATGTCAGGCGCATCGACGCTGTCGTCTATACCCATCCTCATGCCGACCACATCCACGGCATCGACGATCTGCGCGGCTATGTTCTGGATCAGCGCCGGCTGATCGACATTCACGCCGACGAACCAACGCTGCTGCGGCTGCGCGAGGCCTTCGGCTATTGTTTTGAAACACCGCGCGGCAGCTCTTATCCGCCCATCTTGCGGGCACATGTCATCGATCACGGCAAGCCGGTTGTGGTTGAAGGCGAGGGCGGTGCCCTCACCCTCGAGCCCTTGCCGCAGATCCATGGCGACATCATTTCGCTCGGCTTCCGCATCGGCGGGCTCGCCTATTGTCCTGATATCAGCGACTTCCCGCAGGCAACCGCCGAGCGGCTTGGCGAACTCGACATGCTGATCATCGATGCGTTGCAGTACCGGACGCATCCGAGCCATTTGTCGCTCAGTCAGGCACTCGAATGGATCGAACGGCTAGCGCCGAAAGAGGCAGTGCTGACGCATATGCACGTGCCGCTCGACTATGCCACCGTCATGGCCGAGACGCCGGAAAACGTCGCTCCGGCCTATGACGGCATGGTGATCGAAATTCCTTATGAATCAGCATGATAGGTTTCGCTTTTTCATGGCTTTGTTCGCCTAAGTCAGGCCGGAGCCGACGCCAGGCTGAATATTCGGCTTAGACCCTAGACGGCAATGATGTGAGGCTTGTCGCCGACCATGCGCGACGGCTATGGTGTGGTGACGCTGGTGGTGTGAGGGTTCGTTTCGATGGCGAGCACGGCTAGAGGCACCAAGCGGCTGAAAAATACGAGCAATTTCAAGCCTGCACCCAATATTATAGTTCCATAATCTATCTTATGCGACTTTTTGATATGGCGAGCAGAGAGCAGATTGGCGTGCCAGAACAGCTACTTGGGTGGCCAAAACTGCTACTTGGGTTCTTTGTTCAAATCCAGTTCGGTGCCAGGCAGCGCAATGCCGTCCTGAAGGTCACGGATAATAATGCCCAGTTGACCCTTGGCGAGGAGCCCCGGCCCTAAGGGACCGGAACGATCTTCGCCTACACGCGGAAGAGTTCGCAGTGCGGTCCGCACCTCCGATGTCATATGCCTGAGCTGCCAGCGGATCTCGTCATTGGCGGCTTCCGGCCGCTCTGGGGACGCCAGGCTGGCGGCCTTAACGGCGTATGCTGCAGCACCCAAGGCATGGGCACCCATGTGGCAAATGGCGGAAGCTTGACCGGCAGCTCTTGCGGCAGCAGCCGCTGTGGGAGATTTCGCTTCTCTAGCAGCGCCGCCACCCACAAACCGTTGGAGAATTTCCACGGCGGTGTCTAACTCCCCGCGGGAGTATGCTCGGGTCCGGGCGATGGCGGCGCGAGGGCGACCGTCAGTCGGTCTTTCAACCTCGAACATCCATAGAACTCGTTCAGCACAATTGGCGCCCCATGCGGCAACAAGGCGTCGGTCGGGTTCGCTCAACGCCTGCGAAGATTTAGCCATCTCAGCCTCACGGATTCTCCGAGTCTCATTCACTACCTAGGAAATAGGAGATCTGGGCAAAAGCCCCCCGCTCCTTCACTCCTGTGCCTCAATCAGGAAGACCAGCCTTGCGGAAGCCGTCAACGAAATGGTCAAGCATTGCTGTGTCCCGGAATGGCTCGGTCGCGACCCAGTGGCTTGTGGTGAAATGCGGGTTGCCAACGAGGAACATTTCGACCTCCGCGCGTGCCTCATCAAGCCGCCCCAGTTGGGCAAGGCTTGCCGCCAGGAAACGGCGAGAGCTTGTGCGATAGGTCTCGTCCTTGCGCAGCGTCTCGACAGAGGCTTCGTAATCGCTGGCCGCATATTGCGCCGCGCCCAGCGTCAGATAGTACCAACTCGGCGGGAACGGGTTAAGCCGAAACGCCTTGCGGATGTGCTCGAGGCCCTCGCCGGTCCGTCCAGCCAATACCACGATGTCTGACAGTGTCGCCCAGGCGTCGGCTTCGTTCGGGTCGAGATCGAACGCTTTGGCGAATTCGCTATCCGCCTCGTCGAAGCGACGCTCATAGGCAAGCAGGTTGGCCAGCACCCAACGGCAGCCGGCATCGTTGGGGTCGATCGCGACCGCCTTGCGGGCCAGTTCCAAGGCAATGTTACGGTTGGGTTCAATGGGTTCACCCCAATGCACCCATCCCATCCAGTGGTTCATCGCCAGCCAGCGATAGGCCTCGGCATAGTCCGGATCGAGCGAAACGGCGCGCCTGAGCATCAGATGCGCTTCCCGCCCCGTTTGTGGCGAGTCATCGATCAGCTTGCGTGCTCGCACGCAGAGATCGTAGGCCTCCATATTCTTGGGCCGATTGCGCGGCGGTGGTGCGAGCAGCCGGCCGAGCAACGCCTCCACGATCTTGGCCGTGACCTCATCCTGAACGGCAAATATATCTTCCAGATTGCGATCGAAGCGCTCCGCCCACAGATGATCGCCATTCAATGCGTCGACCAACTGGGCGTTGATGCGCACGCGCCCCGAAGCGCGTCTTGCGCTACCCTCCAGCAGGTAGCGCACGCCAAGGTCCTGGGCGATTCCGCGCACGTCCCTCGCCTTCCCTTTGTAGGCGAAGGTCGAGTTGCGTGCGATAACGAACAGGCCAGAAATCCTGGACAGGTCGGTGATCAGATCCTCGGTCAACCCGTCCGCGAAGAAGTCCTGCTCGGGGTCGTTGCTGAAGTTGACGAAGGGCAGCACGGCTATCGATGGTTTGTCGGGCAGCGGCAAAGGGTTTTTCTTAGCGACACCGAGCTGTTCGATTGCCCCCGTGAAGCGGTAGCCGACGCGCGGAACCGTGGATATCCATTCCCCGCCATTGGCGGCCGGGCCGAGCAGCTTCCGCAGCAATGCGATCTGAACAGTGAGATTGCCTTCCTCGACGGCGGTGCCGGGCCAGGCCGCGTCCATCAACTCGCCCTTCTCGAGGATTTCGCCGGGCCGTTCGGCGAGTGCCGCAAGCAGCTTCAGCCCGCGATGGCCTACGGGCACTGGATCATCGTTCCGAAGAAGCGTTCCCGCACCCGGATCAAGCACGAACGGACCAAAGGCAAAGCGCGATCCTTGCATGCCGAGAATCCTTAGAGGCTTTCGAGCCTCGAAGGAACCCCGAGGGCCGGCAACCAAGAGGAAGCAGGGCTTCAGATCTGGCGGGCGATGGCCCCGATCGCATTGACGAGAAGGCGTGCCGCTGTCAGAGCCGACAGGCTGTTGATGTCGGCTGGCGGATAGAGCTCGACGATGTCGAATCCCGCGATGCTGGCTCGCCTGCCGAGGCCCGCGATCAGGTCGATGACTTGCGTGTAGGTGAGACCGCCCGGCGTGCGCGCTGCCACGCCGGGCATGACGCCGGGATCAAGGCCATCGCAGTCGAGCGTGACGACCACTCGCACCCCTTCCGGAATATGCCGCAGGGCGGCTTCGACGCCTTGGGTGTGAACCTCGCGGGCGGTGACAAAATGGCTTCCATAGCGTTGCGCCGCCTCGATTTCGGCAAGCCGTGCGCTGCCGACACCACGCAGTCCGACTTGCACCATGCCGGCGACATGCGGCATTTCACTGACCCGCCGCATCGGATTTGAGTAGCCGTAGCGCTCGCCATGCACCTCGTCGCGCCAGTCGATATGAGCGTCGACCTGCAGGATCCAGACCGGCCCGTGATCGGCAAAGCCGGCGAGGAACGGAATGGGCAGGGAATCGTCGCCGCCGAGCAGGATTGGCACGGCAGGCAGTTCCAGCACTTCACGCGTCTTCGCCTCGATCCGTGCCCGGTTGCCGGCGTTGTCACCCATGGTGGTCGCGATGTCGCCGATGTCGATGCAGCAGGCCGGCTTGCCGTCGAACAGCGGGCCGCCGAGATCGAAATCCCAGTGGCCGACGAGCGCGGCATCGCCCTGGCTTGCAATGCGGATGGCGTTGGCGGCCAACGCATAACCACTGCTGTCCTGGCCGGGATAAGTGGTGCCGTGACCAGCTCCGAAGATCACCGCATGCGGCTTGCGGCCATCGGCGAGGCGATCTGGAAAGCCGAGAAAGGGAGGTGAAGCCGTCATTTCTTGATGGTCCTGATGAAATTTCGGTGGCTGCAGGATGCGGCGTTCGCGATGGGGAGATCCTCGCACTTGGAGGTCGCAAGACTAGCCCGTTTGGAAGTTTTTGGAACTATTTGGGAAGGCTTAATTACGGCGCTGCTCGTATCCGGCAGAAGTCATCCTCTTTCAAGTCGAGGTCTTAGGACCCTACCCTATGGAGGTTGCCATGAACGATACTCTTGCGTCCGGCCTGCATCAGGCTTCGGGAACGCCGGCGGAGCCGACGGACGTGTCGCGCCGGAACTACAGCCTGACTACCTTGCGGAGCATTGTCGCGGCCTGGGAAGAGCGGAAACGCTTTCGCTGGGAACTTGACCGGATGTCGAGGGATAATCCCCATCTGATTGACGACATCGGCCTCACGGCACGGCAGGTCGAGGCAGAGATCGTCAAGCCGTTCTGGCAGGAGTAAGGCGAATGCCGCGATGACAGCAGGTCGGTGTTTTCGTCCTGAGGGATGCCGCCTCATGCCGGCTCGCCGCCCAGATGAATCTGATAGGTCAGGACCCGCCTTCCAGCGGGTTCGATCAGCATCAGGCCTGGTTTGTCGACAAACTCACCGTCGAAATCCAATGGACTGGCCATACCGTGCCAGGGCTCGATGCAAAGGAACGGCGCGCCACCCGGCTTGGACCAGACGCCCAGTTCCTGAAACTCCTGCCACGATACCGAGAGCGCCGGGCCATGGTCGGCGGCATAGCGAACGCTGGTGCTGGCGGGACGATCGAGAATGACGGCGTCATCGTCGAACAACCGTTCGGACAGCGCCAGGATATTGCCTTCAACCGGCGTCGGCTGGGATGCGGGCAACAGCAAGCCATCCTCGAGGCGGCGGATCGGCGCGGCTTCGGCTGCGGCAAAGGTCAGCCGGTAGGCTTCCTTGGCCACATCCGGCAGCAAGGGCCAATTGAAGGCCGGATGCGCGCCGACCGATGCCGGCAGAAGCTCGTCACCGGTGTTGGTGATCTCGAACGTCACGCCGAGTTGCCGCCGCTGCAGCGCATAGCCGACAGCCAGGCGAAAGGCGAACGGGTAGCGGGCACGGGTATCCGCATCGTCCGTCAGAACCAGCGTACAGGATCGAGAGCCCCTCTTCGCCCAGGCAAACGGCTTGTCTCGGGCGAAGCCGTGCTGCGTCATCGGGTAGGTGCGGCCATGATGGCGCAACTGATCGCCCTTCAGCCGGCCAACGATCGGAAACAGAACCGGCGAATGGCGTTTCCACGCCGGGCCGGCTTGCCACAGGACCTCCAGCCCGTCAGCGTTCCGCAGGGAGATCAGTTCCGCCCCCTGCCCGACTATTTCGGCCGAAATTCCGTCGCCGCGAAGCGTGTGGCTGTTCTGTTCCATATGTCCTCGCGATTTGCGGCCACCCGGCAAGCAGGTTAGCAAAAGCCCTTGAGGACTCAAGGCGCGAGATGCTGACAGCACCTCCCGGTGCGATGCTGTCGGCGCTCGGCTCATCTCACTTTGAGCGATCGGCCCAAGAACATAGGCTCGCTATTCGAGCACGACCACCGCTTCCACCTCGAAAGCATGGGGTCGATTGCGAGCTTGGGAACGGGAACCAGAGTCTGCGCCGGCAGTGCTTCGCCGAACATTTCCTTGACGTTCCTGGTCAAGACCTCAAGCTTGGACATATCGTGATCAACCACGAAGACCGTGAGCTTGGCGACCTGATCGGGCCTGGCATCGAGCGCATCGAGGGCGGTACGCAAATTTGCGTAGGCCTGCTTCACCTGGACAGCGAAATCAGGCGACAAAGCTCCCGTGCTGTCTTGGCCGCCCTGCCCGGAGATGTAGGCCACCCGGGCTCCGCGGTGCGTGATCACCGCCGTGCTGTAGCCATTCGGCGACGGATCGTAGAGGTTTTGTGGGTTGACGATGGTCAGCTTGAGATCACTCTCGGTCGCCGTTGTCGCAGTGGGAACACCCATGGTCATGATGGTCAACCCTCCGATAAGCAGATGTTTTATTGCGTGTGACATGATTTCTCTTGGCTCCGCAGGCGATGAATCGCACGGTGTACGAGTCATCCTATGGTACATCGTACTAGTCAACAGCTCAGGCTCGACATTCCCGCCATTGGCTGCCAAATTTGACGTTCAGACCGACGAGTAGGACGAATGGCAGCCAAAGGTAGCGACACCCGGAAAAAACGGCTTGGAGCGAAAAGCGCACGGCTTCCGCCCATGCAGGAGGCGCGCAGTGAACCGCCTCTCTCGCGGGAACGCATCGTGGCGACCGCGGTGGACCTGTTGGACGCTCAAGGAACCGACGGATTGACGATGCGTCGGCTGGCCGATCGCCTCGGCTCGGGCGTGATGAGCCTGTACTGGCATGTCGACAACAAAGAGGATGTCTTTGATCTGGCGCTCGATCAGGTGCTCGAACATCGTGGGCCGCCGCAAACAGCCGAGTTTCAGGACTGGCGCGGAGAGGTCGTCCATATGCTCGAAGACTGGCGCGCCAGCATGTTGCGCCATCCCTGGTCGGTATCGCTGCTGCCGGCGCGGGCGCTCGGCCCGAATATCCTCAGTCGGCTTGAGCTGTTGAGCAAGACCCTGTCCAGAGCTGGTGTAGCGGACGCGGATCTGAACGTCGCGATGTGGTCGCTCTGGAATTATGTGATGGGTGCCACCATCACCCGGGTGAGCTTCGGCCGCTCGGACGACGACAGAGCCGCGGCGCAGCAGCGTCTTGCAGCCCTCGGGGAACGCTACCCGACAATTGAACGCTCGCGCTTGCTGTTGGATAACGATTGGGAAGGCGCTTTCAGGAAAGGCCTCGGCGTCCTGCTTGATGGCCTTTCCCCAAGATCGTAACGCTCGGATTCGCCCTTGAAGCAAAAAACATGGCCGAAGGGCTGTCCCTTCGGCCATGGCAATCTTCTGTTCTTCGTTGGTGAGCCGCTATTCGCGTTCGCCGGTGAAGTTCAGCAGCAGCTGGAAGATGTTGACGAAGTTCAGGTACAGCGAGAAGGCGCCGAACACTGCGAGCTTCTGCCGCGACTCCGCGTCGAAGTTTTCAGCGTACTGTTCCTTGATCGTCTGCGTGTCCCAGGCGGTCAGGCCGATGAATACGGCGATGCCGATCACCGAGATGGCGAACTGCAGGGCCGTCGAGCCGAGGAAGATGTTGACGATGCTGGCGATAACCACACCGATCAGGCCCATGATCATGAATGACGAGAACTGGGTCAAGTCACGCTTGGTCGTGTAGCCATAGAGGCTGGTGGCGCCGAACATGGTGGCGGCGATGAAGAAGGTGCGGGCGATACTGGTTCCGGTAAAGACCAGGAACACGGAGGCCAGCGACAGGCCCATGACGGCGCAGAATGCCCAGAACATCGCCTGCGCGCTCGCCGCCGACATGGTCTGCATCTTGAACGAGAACAGCAGGACGAAGGCGAGCGGCGCCAGCATCACCACCCATTTCAGCGGGCTGGAAAAGATCGGAACGTAAAGCGCCGGTGTCGACGACACCATGAAGGCGATAAGGCCGGTGACGACGAGGCCGACGCCCATGTAGTTGTAGACGCGCAGCATGTGCTGGCGCAGGCCTTCGTCGTAAATGGCGCCGGTTTGGGCGCCCGCGCCGGCGCGGTATCCCATGTTAGGGGTGTTCATTTGTATTCTCCTTTGCGGGTCGATCAGTAAAGCGTTTTGGCAAGTGTCTCGGCGGCGCGGTCGAGATCATGGACCTCGCTCTTCGCGACCACCGCATAGGCGACCTCGCCAATCTGAAAATAGGCCGAGGAAATGTCGCCCGAGGGCGCGACGGTTGGCTTGACCACGTCGAAGGTTCCTGGCCGGATCGCGAACAGCGACACCAGCCCCATCTCCTTCGTTTCGAGGGCCATCTCGACGCTCGGACCAAAGCGCGACGGATAGATCTGCACGTCACGAACCTTCCAGTCCTTCGGCAAGGACGGCATCACGATGGCGGTGGCGGCGCGAATCTCGCCGGCATTGTAGTTTGGCGCCTCGATCTGCGAGGCCATGTTTTCGCGTACCAGTGTCGTGCGGTGCGCGCGCACAGCGTCGTCGACATAGGCTGGCGGCTGTGGCGAGGCGTTGACCTTGGTCACCGACATCGGGCCGATGATGCCGTTGGCCAGCCAACCGGCGCCAACGAAGGCGGCGACAGCGGCGGCGCGCTGCAGGACGCCGAAGATACGGCCCCGGCCAAGCCCCCTCTCCAGCCGCCGTGCGGCATCGGCCGTTGCAGGCCGCGCCATGCCCCTGGAGCCGGCGAGCGCCACGCGCAGTTCATCGCGGGTCCGCAGATCCGACATCACGCGCGCCGCGACTTCCGGGCGGG
>JBDSLV010000016.1:0-4147 GCA_039916205.1 Mesorhizobium sp.
AATTCCGAATTGAAGAAAAAGGATCCCCCAGCGGTAAGCAGAATAGGATTTCCGTCCACGGTCAGTTCTATATAGCCGCTGACGACAAAGCCGACCTCCTCGCCTTGATGGGAATAGCTTCCAGAGGAACCGCCACCTGGTGGCACAACATGCAAATTGGCATCGAGAAGTCGCCCTTCCACATATGGGATCATCCGTTCTAATTTGATGTCAGGCGACTTGACGCCGTGGACACCCAAATCCAGGATCAGTCGCTCACCCTGGTTATACGTGGCAACCGTTCCCTTGTTTGTATCGCTGAACAATGCGGCGATGTTAATGCCCAACACCTTAGCCATCTTGTGAAGGGTGGGTAATGTGGGGGTTACCCGACCTCTTTCGATCTTGGAAAGAAGGCTCTCAGAACATCCGATCCTTCCCGCTAGGACCTTTAGCGTGAGGCGACGCGTCTTGCGCGAATGACGGAGTGTTGAGCCAAGCGTCGCTGACGCGCTCTGGCTTGCTGTATCGGCTTCCATGGGTCCTCCATTCAAAAAAAGATCTGCCCGCTTTCAAGATCGTCGTGCCTACCCGTCTTATTGCAGGCAAAAAACTCCTCGGCAACGATTGACAACGTTTCAGAACTTGCAGCATATTCATGTCAGTTCAAGTTTACGTCAAGCGAGAGCAAACTAGGGAGGAATGAAAAAATGACGAAAATTGACCGACGGTCGATTCTGAAGTCGACTGTTGCAATGGCTGGCGTTCTAGCCCTGTCACCGAGTGCAGTGATGAAGGCCTTTGCCTCCGAACCGGTGTCCGGCGGCGTGTTGAAATTGGGATTTTCCGCTGACCCGGCCGGCTTCGATCCAGCGCGCGGTCCTTCGGGCATGTCGCATGTCGTCATCGAACAGGTTTACTCGACATTGATGTCGCTCGACGATCAGGCCGTGCCCCATCCGGACATTGCCGAAAAATTCGAACTCTCCGAAGATGGGCTCGAATACACGTTCCACCTGCGTTCCGGCGTTAAGTTCCATGACGGTTCCGATCTCACCGCCGAGGACGTGAAGTTCACCTTCGACCGCCTGCGCGCCAAGGATTCAGGCTATTCCTATGGCTCCCAGGTGGAGACGATCGCCGAGGTGGTGGTGGTCAATCCGCAGACCGTCAAGTTCAAGCTGTCGAAGGTCACGGGACCGTTCCTCGTCTACATGGCATTCCCCGGCTCGTCGATCGTGCCGAAGAAGCTGGTCGAAAGCGGCCACGACCTGAATTCGAACCCTGTCGGAAGCGGTCCCTTCAAATTCGTCTCGTATGAGCCGCGCTCGATGGTCAAGTTCGTCAAGAACGACAACTATTATCTGCCCGGCAAGCCTTATTTTGACGCGATGGAATATCATCTGATTGCTGACGTCACCGCGCTGACCAACGCCGTCATCTCGGGGAACATCAATTTCTCCAACGAAATTCCGCCGAAGGACTGGGCTTCAGTCACGGCGACACCCGGCATTGTCGGAGCGGCTCTCGACGGAAGCCGCTATTACTGGCTGCTTCCTAACAACACCATCAAGCCGCTGGACAATCCGAAGGTGCGACAGGCGATCGCACATGCCATCGACCGCAGCGCCATTGCCGCCGGCGCCTTCTTCGGCCAGGCCAAACCCTTTAAGGGTGGCGTGATCCCGGATTGGAACTGGGGCTATGCCGACATCGACTACTTCACGCCCGGCGCCAACCCGGAAAAGGCCAAGGCACTGCTCGCCGAGGCCGGCTATCCTGACGGCTTCAAGACCTCGATTACGATGGCATCGTCGTTTCCGGCGATGATCGCCATGGCGCCGATCATACAGGCCAACCTGGCCGCCGTCGGCATCCAGGCCGAGATCAAGACCATGGAAGTGCCGCGCTTCTGGGACGAGGTCTGGGGACCAAGCAAGTTTGACATGACGGCGATGTATTGGCTGAGCCCGCTTGCCGATCCCGATGATTTCGTGGCGGCGAATTACGGCTGCGGCCAGGCGATCAACGTCCAGAAAAGCTGCAGCGACGAGATGACCGCCGCGCTGGCCAAGGCCAAATCGGCCACGACCGTCGAAGCGCGCAAGGCTGCCTATCTGGAACAGCAGAAGCTGTCGCTTGAGCAGATGCCCATCGTGCCGCTGGTCAATTCGATGATCCTCACCGCTCACACGGATAAGCTCAAGAATTTCAAGCCGATGCGCACGGGGTTCTTGAAGACCCTGCGCGACGCATGGCTCGAGGCCTGACGCTTCAACCCGTGCCCCGGCGGCCTTTCGCCGCTGGGGTTATTCTTCTGTGATCGGTATATTTGCCCATGCGCAATCTGATATTGGGACGGCTACTGGCCTTCGCCTTCACACTGCTAGTGGCGTCGAGCATTCTTTTCGTGACGATCAACGTCATACCCGGGTCGGCGGCAAAGGCCGCGCTCGGCATTGACGCGACGCCCCAGGCTCTGGCGCGCTTCGACGCGCAGCATGGTCTCAATCGTCCCTTGCCGGTTCAGTATTTCGAATGGCTGGGCAAGACGCTGTCCGGCGATTTTGGCACCAGCTTCCAGAACGGCGTGCCGGTCGGCCCGGAACTGGCGAAACGCATTCCTGTGACACTGGAACTGACCTTACTGGCGTTTCTTATCGCCAATCTGATTGCGATTCCGTTGGGCGCGCTGGCCGCGGTGCGGCATCAGCGCGCCGTCGACAAATCCGTCACCATGCTGGCGACGATCCTTGGCGCCGTGCCGAATTTCTGGCTGGCCACCTTACTTGTGATGGTGCTTACCTTGAAGTTCAGGCTGCTGCCGCCGGGCGGCTACACGCCCTTCAGCGAAGCGCCGTTGCAGAACCTGAAGCAGATGATCATGCCGGCCCTGTCGCTCGGCATTGTTTCGTCGGCGCTTCTGATCCGCATCATGCGCGCGTCGATGATCGAGGTCTTGTCCACAGACTATGTCCGCACCGCCTATGCCAAAGGCGCGGCGCAAAAGATCGTCGTGATGCGCCACGCAATCCGCAATGCCATGACCCCCTATGTCAACGTCGCCGCCGTCGAGTTCGGATTTCTCTTCGGCTCGGTGGTCATCATCGAGGACATTTTCCTGATCCCCGGCATCGGCTCTCTCGTGCTGGTGGGTATCATCAACCGCGACTATCCGGTGCTGCTGGCAAGCGCGCTGACAATCACCATTGTCGTTCTCATCGTGAACCTCCTGGTCGACATCCTCGTCGGTCTGCTCGATCCCCGCGTTGTAACGAGGCGATGATGCACAGTCTGTCCTCGATCAACTGGCGCCGATGGCGCCTTGTCGTCACCGGCGGGACGATCGTATTCGCCGTGCTTTGCGCGGCGATTTTCGCCCCTTACCTCGCGCCTTATTCACCAGTCGACCTCAACGTCGCCGTCATGCTGAACGGGCCCTCAGCCACGCATTGGCTGGGGACGGATGAACTCGGGCGCGATGTGCTGTCGCGGGTGATCTACGCCGCCCGCATTTCGATGATGGTCGCGGTTCTCGCATCCGTCGTCGGACTGTTCTTCGGGACAATCATCGGCACCATCGCCGCCTATTGCGGGGGGTGGGTAGACCTCATCTTGATGCGCCTGATGGAAATTCTTTTTTCCTTCCCGGCGATCCTTCTCGCGGTCGTGCTGATGGCAAGCCTTGGCACCAGCGTGGTGAACGCCATGATCGCTATCGGCATTATTTTCATTCCAGGGTTTTCAAGATTGGCACGAGCCACGTCGGAAAGCGTGCTTCGCCAGCAATACGTTGAGTCGGCACGCGCCGTCGGCATGAGCCATTTCCGTATCCTGTCGCGCGAAATCCTGCCCAACATCCTGGCGCCGCTGCTGGTGGAGGCCGCCGTCGCCTTCTCCTACGCGGTGCTTCTGGAAAGCGCCCTGTCCTTCCTCGGCCTCGGGGCACAGCCGCCGGATCCGTCCTGGGGCAACATGCTGAACACGGGACGCGGGTTCATGTCGCAGGCACCTTGGCTCAGCCTTGCGCCCGGCATGGCAATCTTCATCACCGTGCTTGGCTTCAACATGCTTGGCGACGGTATGCGCGATGCCTTCGACCCACATTTGCGGGATTGACCATGGCTGAACACCGACCCCATGCCGAAGGCGCCGCACGCCCTGCCCT
>JBDSLV010000017.1:0-5601 GCA_039916205.1 Mesorhizobium sp.
AGCGGCGACTTCAGGCGAACTGCGCAAGAACGCGGTCGTCACCTGCGAAGTCACCGGCATCAAGGATGGCGGTCTGGAAGTGCGGCTGGTCGACAGCGGCATCGAGACCTTCATCAAGCGCAACGACTTGAGCCGTGACCGTGACGAGCAGCGCCCCGAGCGTTTCTCGGTCGGCCAGAAGCTGGACGCCCGTGTCATCGCCTTCGACAAGAAGACCCGCAAGCTGCAGGTCTCGATCAAGGCGCTGGAAATCGCCGAAGAGAAGGAAGCGGTTGCCCAGTACGGCTCGACCGACTCCGGCGCTTCGCTGGGCGATATCCTGGGTGCCGCGCTGAAGAAGCAGGGCAGCTAAGCCGCTTCACGTAAGCATTCCCGCGCATCGCGCGGGCTGAAAAACAAACCCGCGGGCCGTAAGGCTCGCGGGTTTTTTCATGTTCGGTTGGCACAAGACAAAGACCGTGCAACCCCTTCAATTCCACGGTCCCGCCTGTAGGCTCCCGCGCATGTCGGAGAAGCATTGTCCATGAAGGTCGTTGAACTCTATCGCTATCCCGTCAAGAGCCTGCGTGGCCATGCCGTGCGGAGCGCCGATATCGAAACCATGGGCATGGCCGGGGACCGCCGATGGATGGTCGTCGACAAGGATGGACACTTCCTCACCATTCGCCAGATACCGGCAATGACGACGATCGACGTCGAGCGTCGCGGCACGGGCATCCTGCTGAAACACGACCGGCATGGCGAACACACCGTCGAGGCGCCAGGCCCTGGCATCGCGCTCCGTCAGGTCAAGGTCTGGAAGGACGTGGTTGCCGCGCGACCGAGTGATCCAGCCGCCGGCGCCTATCTTTCCGCCATTCTTGGCCGACCCGTCGATCTGGTCTTTTTCGATGATCCGCGCAACCGGCCGATCGACCCGGAATTCGGCATGCCAGGCGACTATGTCAGCTTTGCCGACGGGTTTCCGCTTCTGGTGACCACGACGGGCTCGTTGGACCATCTGAACAGCCACCTTGCCAAGCCCATAGAGATGGCGCGGTTTCGACCAAACATCGTTCTCGATGCATCGGGCGCATGGCCCGAAGACAATTGGAAGACGATCCGCATCGGCTCTGTAGAGTTGCGGATCGCCAAGCCCTGCGCGCGCTGTGTCATCACCACCCGCGATCCTCTCAGTGGCGAGCAGCCGGACCCGCGCGAGCCATTGCGAACGCTCGGAAAACTTCACCGCTCCGCCAAGGGTGGCATCATTTTCGGTCAGAACGCGATTCCGAACAATGCCGGTACAATCGCCATCGGCGACGCCGTCGAGGTGATAGAAGCGGGCGCCTCGAACCTCACATAGCGTGATGCGTTTCTGATCCTGGCATGGGCGGTTTGTGCGAGCACAAACCAATTCCTCGACGTAAACTTCCGATGGGTGGTAGCTCGGCTGCCGCCGCGAACGCGGTCGGGGAAGGCCGCCATTGGAAATCAAACGAACCGGAGGTCCTATGATCCGCATCGGTCTTGTCGCTGCAATCCTGCTGATCGGCGCTGCCGCGGCATCGGCGGCGTTGCCGCCCTACTGGCAGCGCAAGGCCGAGATCGACGCCATCACCGGCAGCCGCGATCTTGCGCGCAGGCTGGAAAGGCATGGCCCCATCGACGCGATCGAGCATTTGGGAGACGACCGCTACCGGGTGCGGGCCGGTGCCTGCGCTCTCGATGTATTTGTTGTCGATGACGCGAGCGCGGAACCGATGCCGGGACCGCGCAAGTTCAAGTTGCGGATGGGTAAGCTCGTCTGCAAATGAGGCGGCGGGCTGAGCCACGCCGCCTCGCGGCGATAAGCTCAGGCCCTGCCGTAGAGCGGCACCAGCGTGCCGCTCATCGCCTGATTGGCTGGTGAAGCGAGATAGGCGATGGCCTCGGCTGCCGCATCGAGGCTGACCCATTTGGAGAAATCGGCATCCGGCATGTCGGCCCGGTTGGCGGGCGTGTCGAGCGTCGACGGTGCAACGGCGTTGACCAGGATGCCTTTGCCTTTCAACTCCTCGGCCATCGCCACCGTCATCGCGGCGACAGCCGCCTTGCTGGCGGCGTAAGCGACCATGCCGGCGCCGCGCCTTGGGTCGAGCCCGGCACGCGCGGTGACATTGACGATGCGCCCCGCCGTGTCCGACACCAGCATCGAGCGCACGGCGGCACGGCAGCACAGGAAGGCCGTGCGTGCATTGGTGTCCATCATCTCGGCGAAGGAGGCGGATTCGATCTTCTCCACCGGCGCCATGGCGAAGCCGCCGGCCAGATGGATGGAACCCCAAAGGCCAGGAACCTGGCTGTAAAATGCCTCGACCTTGGCTGGGTCCGAAAGATCGACATTGTGCACCAGCTTGACGCGGTCATCCGCGCTGAAGGGAAAGTGCGTGGGCGCGGCGGCGTGGGCATTAGGGACATGGCAGATCGCGCCCTCACCCAGCAGCTTGCCGACGACCGCGCCACCGAGTGCTCCGGTTCCCCCGGTCACCACGATATGCTTGCCATCAAGTGTTTGCGTCATCTTCGACCGCTCCTGTCATTTTTTATGATTATGCCGTTTCTTGTGCCGCGCCGACGCAGAGCGTCGCGCCTTTCTCGCTGTCACTCAAATGAAATATCGATGACGCTGCGTTGCGTTTTTGCCTTGGCGCATCAGGCATCCGGCCAACCATCCGCGATCGCATCACAGAGGAGGCGGTCCGTCGTTGCGGGCCGTTCAATCTTATGGCTGAGCTTGTGCAGCCAGAAACTATCGAAGATAGCGCGATGGATGGACCCGTCGAAAGGCTGGAGGAGCTGCCATTGCAATTCATGCGGCCGATCCGCGCCAACCTGCGGCATGCGCAGGAAGTCGCGCCGAAGCTGCCGGTGCAGCAGAAGTGAGGCTTCGAAGTGATACGGAAACATGAAATAGTCATGCAGCGCGTCATACTTCTTCCAATAGTCCGCCAGGCCGTGAAGCACTGTCTCGATCAGCGGATGTCCCTTGCGGGCGTGCATGAACCAGGTTTCCACGAGCCTAGGGTGCCGGGTGATCTCGCGCAGCATGTAGAAATCCTCGCGCTCGATCTCGGCTGGAACAGGCTGCCGCAGCAGGATTGTGGCGTCGAGCCACGTCCCGCCATGCCGATGAAGCAGACTCAAACGGATGAGATTGGAAAAGTGCTGACGGGTCATCAGACTACGCTTGTCCCAGACATGGCCAGGCAGTTCGATATGGCTTTCGAGCGTCTTGTCGTCGAGCACGATCAGTTGACGGCTGCCTTTGTGCCGTTCCACCGAGCGCAGGCAGGCTCTGACCAACGGCGGCGCCTCATGGGCGCCTTGCCCCCAGAACTGCCAGATCGGACCGACACCACCACTCGGCTGGCTGGTTGAGCACCAGCGTGAATGGTCGATGGCGATCTGGCGCGCCTGCCGAATACTCTTTCGCGACATCGACATGCAATATTGCGCGGCGCGCCTTCGCAACGGCCAAGGCAAGACACGCGAGGATGCCGCCCAACGCAGCGGTGCGAGATGCGGAAATGTCAGGGGATCACGGATTGGCGTCTGTTCTTCGAAAAACGACATCATCTGGCCGACCGTTGATGCATACCGTCAGGGTCTACTGCATCGGCGTAAAAACGGAAGCGGTTTCGAATTGCGCTTTCATAGCCCTTGCATTGCTCAGTCAACGGTAATTTCGATGACACGCGGCATTGCCGTTGCCCGGGCACGCTCAAGCGCTTGCGGCAGGAGGCCAATGTCGGCAAGCCGCTCGGCCCCTATGCCATAGGCCTCGGCCAGCTTGCAGAAATCCGGCGGCGCCGGCGACACGCCAACCGGCTCGACACCGACATCGAGCATCGAGGTTTCGATCTCGCGGTAGCCCCTGTTGTTCCAGACGACGAAGATGACGGGCGCCTGGGCATCGAGTGCCGCACCCAGCTCCGGTAGCGTGAACTGGAAACCGCCATCGCCGGTCAGGCAGACGACAGTCGCGTCGGGCACGGCAAGGGCGGCCCCGATCGCCGCCGGCGGACCATAGCCGAGCGCGCCAAAGCCCGTGGCGGCGTTAAACCAGCCACCCGGCCGATCGTGATCATAATAGAGGTTGGCCGCATAGATCGGTTGCGTCGAATCGCCGACGATAATCGCGCCCGGCAGCGTGTCGCGTATCGTCTCGACGACACGAACCTGTGCCTGAAGCGCCGGGCTGATTTCGGAAAAGGCTGCTTGCCGGGCAGCGGCAGCGCGAGCCTGACCGCCATCCGATACCAGCGAGGTCCTACCGACCTCAAGCACCAGCGCGTCGAGCGCGGCGGCACAATCGGCGTGGATCGAAACCGTTGCCGGCCGACGGGCCAGCTGGTCGGCACCGATGTCGATCCGGATGAGATTGGCGGGCAGGACGAAGCCGCCGTCACTGTATCCGTCATAATCGGTCGGCCCGAATTCGGTGCCGGCGGCAATAACCAGGTCGGCGTCAGCCATGAGCGCGCGGACCGCCTTCAAGCTTGGGCTTGCCGGTACGCAAAGCGCGTGGCCGTGCAGCAAGCCGCGCGCATTCGCTGTCTGAACGACCGGTGCGCCCAGGTGCTCGGCCAGGTGCTTCAATTGCGCGCCCGCCTGCTTGGCACCGCCACCGGCCAAAATCAGCGGGCGACGGCTGGCAGCGATGAGTTTTGCCGCGCTGGCGATAGCCGTACCATCCGGAATGGGTGGTGCCACATTGCTTAACATCGCGACGATGTTGTCGGCCGGCTTGACCATGACGTCGGTTGGGATCTCGATATGCACCGGGCCTGGCCGCGACGAAGAAAACAAGGCGAAGGCGCGCGCCAGGGCACCGGGCAATTCACCCGCCTCGGTGACGCGGCATGAGAACAGCGCCACCTTTTCCATCATGCCGCGCTGATCGGGCATTTCGTGCAGATAGCCGAGCCCCTTGCCAAGCGTCGCAGTGGCATTGACGCCGGAGATCACGAGCATGGGCACAGAATCGGCGCGCGCCTGGCCCATGGCGGTGATGGTGTTGGTCAGCCCAGGCCCGGTGATGACGAAGGCGACGCCTGGCCTGCCGCTGGCGCGGGCATAGCCATCGGCCATGAAGCCGGCGCCCTGTTCGTGACGCGGCGTGACATGGCGGATCTTCGAGCGCGCCAGGCCGCGATAGAGTTCGACCGTGTGCACACCGGGAATGCCGAAGACCGTGTCGACGCCATGGGCCTCGAGCAGCGAAATGAGGGCTTCGCCGAGTGTTGTCCCAATGGTGCTCACTGGCGCAGCACCGGGCGGGTCAGGCAAGTGGGCCCCCCTTCGCAGGCGATGCATAGCGCATCCGCCTCGAAGGTCGAAACGGTGCAGCCGGCTGCCTCCATGGCAGCAGCGGTCCTGGGAAAGCCGGCAACAGCGATCAACTGGCGCGGCGCCGTCGGCAGCACGTTGAGGCTGAGACCGTTGGAGGCGAAAAATTCGTCGGCATCGCCTTCGACCAGCTTGATGCCCCGGGCGCGCAGCACCTGGTAGAAGGCGGCCGGCAGCAGGGGGGCGTAGACCAGCGCCAGATCGTCGGCCAGCGGACTGATAACCGACATC
>JBDSLV010000018.1:0-35498 GCA_039916205.1 Mesorhizobium sp.
TCGAGCACAACCAAGCCGGACGGCGCGATGCCGCCATCTGTGCCGTAGACCATGGCAGCGTTGGCGCCACTGGTCTGGTTGGCCGCCGCGCCGATGGTAGCAGCCGTATCGCCGCCCGAAAGCGTGATCAATTGCTCGGGCTTGAGTTTGAAGCCGTAGGTGGTCTGGAAAGCCGGCAGGGCCGCGGCCGAATTGACGAACTCAGCCGAGGCCGCCAACACCACCTGACCGCCGCCGGCGACGTATTTGCCGAAGTCGGAAAGCGTCGCGAGCTTGTTGGTTTCGGCGACCTCCTTGCGCAGCGCAATCGCCCAGGTGTTGTTGGCCGGCGATGGCGACAGCCAGACGATCTTGTTGGCGTCATAGTCGAGCTTCTTGGCCGCCTCATAGGCCTTGGCCGCATCCTTCCACACCGGATCGTCGGCCTTCTCGAAGAAGAAGGCGGCGTTGCCGGTGTATTCCGGATAGATGTCGATCTCGCCGGCTGTGATCGCCTTGCGCACCACCGGTGTGCCGCCGAGCTGGATACGGTCGGTGGTCTTGATGTTGTTGGCGTTGAGCACCAGCTGGATAATGTTGCCAAGCACCCCGCCCTCGGTGTCGATCTTCGAGGACACCACGACCTGGGCGTTGGCCGAAGTGATGGCCAGGCCAAGTACAAGCGCGGCGCCGGCCAGGAGTTTGATGGAACGCATTGTGAAATTCCCTTGCTGTGAACCGAAGACCGGTTGGGGCGCATATGATCACGGCTTCAACGCCCCGTCGGGGCACACGGTTTCATAACAAGTGGGACCAGCGCAATAATTTTGTTCGACCGCCGCGAAAACAACCCAGTCTGTCCCGACAGCGTCGTGTCAGCTGTTGCACAGGGAGGCGCTAGCATTTCGAAAAATTGCCGCTCGCTGCGAGCCGACGGCTCGAGTCAGGCGCTCCGCTGGCGCAGGCCTGTTATCTTCAGAGCGCCCAGCGCGACGAAGCAGAGCGCGGTTACCGGGAAGATGATCCAATTGAGCATCGACCAGCCCCAGGCGTTGTAGACAGCCCCCGACATCAGCGAGGCAAAGGCCACCGAGCCGAACAGGACGAAGTCGTGGAAGCCTTGCACCTTGCTCTTTTCCGACGGCCGATAGCTGTCGGCGACGATCGCCGTGGCGCCGATGAAGCCGAAATTCCAGCCAAGGCCAAGCAGGATCAGTGCCGTCCAGAACTGCCACAAGGCAAGCCCGGACAAAGCCACGATGGCGCAACCGACGAGCAGAACCAGACCAACGGCGACGATCCGTTCCGCGCCGAAGCGGTGGATCAGCGATCCGGTGAAGAAGCTCGGCCCGAACATCGCCATCACATGCCAGGATATGCCCAGAGTGGCGTCATTCGTGGATAGGCCGCAACCGACCATGGCGAGCGGCGCGCCGGTCATGACGAAACTCATCAGCGCATAGCTGCCGACGGTGCAGAACAGCGCCACAACGAAGCGTGGTTGTGTCACGATCTCGGCCAGCGGCCGGGCATCGCTCATAGCGTTCTCCACCTTGCTCGCGGCTGTTTTGGCCGGAAGGCGCAGGAACGACAGGATAGCAGCTCCGGCAGCCGCCAGCACCAGGATCGAGGCAAACGAACCGGCGAACATTACCGGAGCAAACAGTTCGCGGGTGAAGATGACGATCTGCGGCCCGAGGATGGCGGTGATGATACCCCCGGCCAGCACGAAGGAAATGGCGCGTGCCTTGAACTCCGGCGGTGCGTTGTCGGCGGCGGCGAAGCGGAACTGTTGGACGAAAGCGCCACCGACACCGATTAGCAGCAAACCAAAGGCGAACAGCCAGAAACTGGCCTGGAAAAGCGCCAGCGTTGCGACCAACCCACCGAGCGCGGTGATGATCGTGCCTGTCATGAAGCCGCCGCGCTGGCCCATCATCCGGATAATGGCCGCTGCCGGTAATGCGCCGAGCGCCACACCAAGGTTGAAGCCGGTGATCGGCGCCGTCGCCAGTGATTTGTCTGGCCCGAGCAGATACTGCCCAGCCAACGCACCCATGGAGATGGCGATTGGAGCGGCTGACCCGATGATTGCCTGTGAAGCAGCGAGGATCAGCGCCGTGCGGCGCGCCTCCTTGGCCGCCGCTGTCACGGCCACGGTCATGCGTCCTTGCCGCGCCCTTCCCCGCGCACGCGGCGCGAGACTCGGTCGAGCACGGCGTTGACAAGCTTTGGCTCGTCTTCTTCGTAGAAGGCCTTGGCGATGTCGACATATTCCGAGACGATGACAGCGACCGGAACGTCCTCACGCTTCATCAGCTCATAGACACCCGCGCGCAATATGGCGCGCAGCGTCGAATCCAGACGCGACAGCGGCCAATCCTCGGTCAGCGCCTGGCGAATGATCGGATCGACCGTCGTCTGGTTCTCGACAACGCCGGCCAGGATGGCGCGAAACCATTGCGCGTCGGCCTCGCGATAGAGCGCGCCGTCGACTTCCTTGCCGAGCCGAAAGGCTTCGTATTCGGCGGTGATTTCGAAGACGCCGCTGCCGGCGACATCCATCTGGTAGAGCGCCTGCACGGCGGCCAGCCGGGCAGCGCCCCGCTTGTTGGCCTGGCGCACCGGTGGTCGGTCGTTATCTCCGGATTGCGTCACGTCGCTCAGGCTCCGAGCTGTTTTCGAACGGCGATCATGGTCAGCGCCGCACGAGCGGCGAAGCCGCCCTTGTCGCCTTCGGTGCGCCGGGCGCGCGTCCAGGCCTGCTCGTCGTTCTCGGTGGTCAAGATGCCGTTGCCGATGCAGATCGATTCCTGGATGGAGATATCCATGAGCGCGCGGGCGGACTCATTGGCGACGATGTCGAAATGGTGCGTCTCGCCGCGGATAACGGTGCCGAGCGCGACATAGCCATCATATCGGGTGCCCTCGCCTTCGGCGGCGTCGAGCGCGAACGAAATCACCGCTGGAATTTCCAGCGCGCCGGGAACAGTGACAACATCATATTTGGCGCCGGCGTCGTCGAGCGCTGCCTTGGCGCCGTCCAGCAGCGCATCCGCCAGATCGTCGTAGAAGCGTGCCTCGATGATCAGCAGCTTGAGTTTCTTGTTCTTGGGCATTTGGGTCGCGTCTCCGGAGGAGCCGGTGACTTAAGCCCAAGCAGCCAAGTTCGCAAGCTTTGTCGCAGCGTCGGACCGGCTCTAATTGCCGGTCGGCTGCTCAAAGCCCCTCTTTGGCGGCCTCCGCCAAGCGCGCCGCATAACGGGCCATGGTGTCGATCTCGAGATTGACGCGGTCGCCGACATTGCGCTCGCCCCAAGTGGTGACGGTCAGCGAGTGGTGGATCAGCAGCACGTCGAAGCGCGTGCCTTCCACCTTGTTGACGGTGAGCGAGGTGCCGTCGAGCGCGATCGAGCCCTTCGGCGCGATGAATTTTGCCAGTCCGCGCGGTGCTTCGAGCGTGAAACGCACCGCATCGCCCTCTTCCTTGCGCGCTACGATCTCGGCCATGCCGTCGACATGACCGGAAACAATATGACCGCCGAGCTCATCGCCGATCTTGAGCGCCCGCTCCAGGTTGAGCTTCGTGCCAGACTTCCAGCTCGCGGCGGTCGTCAGCCTCAGCGCCTCTTCCCAGGCCTCGACCTCGAACCAGCGCGCGTTAGAGCCGCCATCAGGCAACGCCGTCACGGTCAGGCAGACGCCGCCGCAGGAAATCGACGCACCGATGGCGATGCCTTGAGGGTCGTAGGCTGTGTCGATGCGCAAGCCCACGCCTTCCCTAAGCGGCTTCACGGCAGCAACGGTGCCGACATCGGTGACAATTCCGGTAAACATCAATCGTGATCCTAGAAGTCTCTTATCCACTCGGCGTAGCTGTCTTCACCAAAACGCATCTCGCGCAGTTTGCGGAAACCCGCTGGGATATGGTTGGCGTCGACGGGGGATGCAATGCCGTCCTTGCCGATCGCTTCCGGGCCATGGAACAGCACGATGCGGTCGACCAACCCATCCGCGAGGAAAGCTCTGGCCACCTTGGCGCCGCCCTCAACCAGGACGCTGGCCATGCCGAGTGCCGCCAGGTCCTCGAGCAGTTCCGGCAGGGCGACACGGCCCTCGTGTGTTTCCGTACCAATGAAGCGAACGCCTGTCCGTTCGAGCACGGCCCGCCGCTGCGGATCGGCCTCTAGGCAAGCGGCGACGTAGAGCGGCACACGGTCGACACCGGAGACCAGCTTTGAGGCTTCCGGCAGGCGGATCTGCCGGTCGAGAACGATGCGCGCCGGGGATCGGTTTTCGAGGCCTGGCAAGCGCACAGTCAGCGCCGGATTGTCTTCCAGGGCCGTGCCGACGCCGATCAGGATACCGTCGGCCTCGGCTCGCATCAGATAGACTTCGCGACGCGCGATATCGCCGGTAATCGCCACCTGCCCATGGCCTTCCCTGCCGATCTTTCCGTCGCTGGAAAGCGCAAGTTTCAGAATCACTTCGGGGCGTTTTTTCAGAGATCGAATCAGATAGCCGGCCATCTGTTCGGTGGCTTCGGCCGCAAGCACCTTTTCGACCACTTCGATGCCGGCGGCGCGCAGGATGGCGTAGCCTTGGCCGGAAACGCGCGGGTCTGGATCGCTGGCGGCACCGACGACACGCACCACGCCGGCATTGACCAATGCGTTGGCGCAAGGCGGCGTGCGACCGTGATGCGCGCAAGGTTCCAGCGTGACATAGGCAGTGGCACCGCGTGCCAGTTCGCCGGCTTCGGCCAGCGCCTCTGTCTCGGCGTGCGGCCGGCCGCCGACGGCGGTAACGCCGGTGCCAACGATCATCGGCCCGGCGCCGTCATCGCGGACAACCAACGTGCCGACCGACGGATTGGTCGAAGTGCGCCCGGCATTCTTGCGCGACAATCGAAGCGCGGCCGCCATGAAGCGGCGATCCAGAGCAGCCTGTTCTGAAATGCCAAGTCCAGCCATGCTCAGCCGGCGTCCTCTTCGCCCTTCAGCTCGCCGAGCACGTCATGAAAGTCCTTGGCCTCGCGGAAATTGCGGTAAACCGAGGCGAAGCGCACATAGGCGACGTCGTCGAGCGACTTCAGCGCTTCCATCACCAGACGGCCGACCTCGCCAGAGGCCACTTCCGTTTCGCCCGAACTTTCGAGTTGGCGCACGATGCCAGTGACCGCACGGTCGATACGCTCCGGGTCGACGCTGCGCTTGCGCAAGGCGATCTCGACCGAGCGCAACAGCTTGTCACGATCAAACGGCACTTTTCGTCCAGACTTCTTCACCACGACGAGGTCGCGCAATTGCACGCGCTCGAAGGTGGTAAAGCGGCCGCCGCAATCAGGGCAGACACGACGCCTGCGGATCGCTGCGCCATCCTCGGCGGGGCGCGAATCCTTCACCTGCGTATCTTCGGACTGGCAATAGGGACAACGCATGGAGAACCTTTGGGTCGCGAATCTCGTGGGACGAAAGGCTTAAAGCCTTTTGCCGCAATGGCAAAGCAACCTCTCGCGTCTCAGAGATAGCGAGACATGAACAGAATTGCGAGAGCGCCAGTATCGGGAAGCGTCAGGGCGCCACATCGCTAGTCGGGAAGCCGCACCAGGTTCCAAGATTGCGATAGGCCTTGGTGAAACCGGCCATTTCGATGCTTGCCACCGGTATGCTTGCGAGCGTCACATCGAGGGTCGATGCCTGGCGCATGGCGCGCAGAAGCGCCAGGCTGGTCTTGGACTTGTTATCCATCATCCACTGGCGATGCGGCCCGATGCTGTCGCCCTCGCTGACCGTCGCCGCGACCTTGCCCTTGCCGTCGCTGAAAACAGCGGCGATGTTCTTGCCTTTCGGCAGATCCTTGTTATCGACCGCCAGGGTCAGCGCCGGATAGGCATTGGGCGGCAGTGCGTCGTCGCTCGAGATGATCAGCGTCAGCGTGCCGGGGCTTCCATTTTGATCGACAAAAGCAGTCGAAGCCGCGCAGGTCTTGCGCACGTCCTGACCGCTGCTGAGCTCGTCCACGGTGGCGGACCATTTGCCTGACGTTTCCGTCTTGGGCTCGGCAAAAGACGGGCCGGCGCTCAGAGCGATCCAGACGGCCGTGGCACTCAAGACCATGTTGCGCAAAAGGCTTGTCTTCATCCTGACCGCTCCTGGGTTTTTGCCGAGGGTGCGTCAGCCGAGGACAATGCGCAAGCTGCTTCGGCGACGCAGGAGGCGTCGCCGAAGTGAAGCCGAAGAGACTTCAGCCGAGATAGGGGTACAGCGGGAAACGGTCGGTCAGCGCAACGACCTTGGCCTTCACCGCCGCTTCAACGCTGGCGTTGCCCTCGTCGGAATTGGCAACCTTCAGCCCGTCCAGCACTTCGGCGATCAGCTTGCCGATCTCGCGGAATTCGGCCTGGCCAAATCCGCGCGTCGTGCCGGCCGGCGTACCAAGCCGCACACCCGAGGTGACGAATGGCTTTTCCGGGTCGAACGGGATGCCGTTCTTGTTGCAGGTGATGTTGGCGCGGCCAAGGGCTGCCTCGGCGCGCTTGCCGGTGGCATTCTTGGGGCGCAGGTCGACCAGCATCAGATGGTTATCGGTGCCGCCGGAGACGATATCGAGACCCGTCTCCTTCAGGCTCGAGGCCAGCGCCTTGGCGTTGGCGGCGACGCTCTCGGCATAGAGTTTGAAGCTCGGCTTCAGCGCCTCGCCGAAGGCCACGGCCTTGGCGGCGATGACATGCATCAGCGGGCCGCCCTGCAGGCCCGGAAACACCGCCGAGTTCATCTTCTTGGCGATGTCCTCGTCGTTGCACAGGATCATGCCACCGCGCGGGCCGCGCAGCGACTTGTGCGTGGTGGTGGTCACCACATGTGCATGAGGCAAAGGCGACGGATGCACGCCACCGGCGACAAGGCCAGCAATATGGGCCATGTCGACCATCAGATAGGCGCCGACCGCATCGGCGATCTCGCGGAAGCGCTTCCAGTCCCAGACCCTGGAATAAGCGGTGCCGCCGGCCAGGATCAGCTTCGGCTTGGTCTCATGCGCGGTCTTCTCGATCGCGTCCATGTCGAGCAGGTGGTCTTCCTTGCGCACGCCATAAGACACAACCTTGAACCACTTGCCGCTCATGTTGACCGGCGAGCCGTGGGTCAGGTGA
Organism: Mesorhizobium sp.; assembly: GCA_039916205.1. GTDB lineage: Bacteria > Pseudomonadota > Alphaproteobacteria > Rhizobiales > Rhizobiaceae > Mesorhizobium. Next base: position 7,133 of record JBDSLV010000018.1, read on the forward strand.
CCGCCGGAATTGAGGTCGAGGCCCATGAATGTATCGCCGGGCTGCAGCAGCGCCAGGAACACGGCCTGGTTCATCTGGCTGCCCGAATTCGGCTGAACGTTGGCGAAGTTGCAGCCAAACAGCTTTTTGGCGCGCTCAATGGCCAGTTCCTCGGCCACGTCGACAAACTGGCAGCCGCCATAGTAGCGCTTGCCCGGATAACCCTCGGCATATTTGTTGGTCATGATCGAGCCCTGCGCTTCGAGCACGGCGCGGGAAACGATGTTTTCCGAAGCGATCAGCTCGATCTCGTGGCGCTGGCGGCCGAGTTCGTTGCGAATCGAACCGAAGATTTCCGGATCGGCATCTTCCAGCGTGGTTTCGAAGAAGGATTCGAATTTGTTCGACGCTGCCGCTGCGTTTGCCATGGCCTGAAATCCTCCGGTTCGGGGCAATTATCTATGCATATCGTCACCCAAAAGCCGTGGCGCGGCCTTGGGCGACATGCATTGCCGCGCCATTAACACAGTTGTTTGGGCCTCGCCACGTTTGGGCCGCGAAATTTGCTGGCCGGATTGCGCCAAGACGGGCTGCGCGCGTGACTATTGCGGCGCGCGCCCCTTCAACACCGCTTCGGAGAAGGTGATTTCGGTGAACAGCTTGCGCGCCGTGTGATCATTGATGTCGCCGCGGCGGAGCATTTTCTGCAGCTCCGTTCGTTCCGCCTCAATGCCGGCAATCCTGAGTTCGATCTCCAGCCGGCCGGTATCGCGAGCGTCGGCGCGCGCTTCCTCGCCGTCATCGGACAGGGCAATACGGCGCCGGTAGATGGAGACGACGCTTTCGGCGATGGCGAGCCTTGTGTCGACCGCCTCGCCTTCGCTGCCATCGCTGGCCAGGCCTTCAATTTTGGCTATGGCCGCGTTGGCGGCGCCGACCCGTGCCTTGCGTTCCTCGGCCGCGCCGAAGTCCTCACCGGGCTCGACAAGACCGCGCGCGATGGTCGGCAAGGTGAGGCTGGCGATCGCCAGCGAGCAGATGATAACGCCGGCGGCCAGGAAAATGACGAGATCGCGGGCCGGAAAGGGCGATCCATCCTGCAAGGCGAGCGGCAGCGAAAGGATGCCGGCGAGCGTTATGGCGCCACGCACGCCGGCCACCGATCCAGCCAGCCTGACGCGAAAGCCGAACGGCTGCGCCTTGCGGTTGCCGAGCCGGGCGGCGAAGCCGGCGCCGATGTCGCCGATCCATATCCAGACGAAGCGCAGGCCGATCAGACAAAGGGTGAGCAAAAGGACGGTCAATGCCGGCTCGAACAACCAGTGCCGGGTTGTCAGCTCCGGCGGCACCTTGCGAATGATGTCGGGAAGCTGCAGCCCAAGCAGGATGAACAGCGCGCCGTTGAACATGAAGGTCAACATCGACCAGAGAGAAAATGTCTGGATCCGCGCCGACACAGCCATGTAGCGGACGATGCCGGAATATCCAGTCAGGAGACCGGCGGTGACCGCCGCAAGAATGCCCGAGGCGCCGAAATGCTCGGCGATGAGATAGGCGACGAAGGGCAGCAGGAGTATGACGAGCACCTGCGCTTCCGGCGGAGTGGTCGTGATACGGCCGAGGATCTGCAATGCCTTAGCGGCAATGAACAGTGCGGCTATGCCGGCCAGGATGCCGATCGCCACGGCATAAAGGAAACTCAACGATGCGCCCGCGAAGGAAAAGCTGCCTGTCAGCGCCGCGGCGACGGCGAAGCGGAACATCACCAGGCCCGACGCGTCGTTGAGCAACGATTCGCCTTCGAGAATGTGCATCAGCCTGGCCGGAACGACAGTGCGGTCGACGATCGAGGATACGGCAACCGCATCGGTGGGCGACAATACGGCGGCCAAAGCGAAGGCAACGACCAGCGGGATGCTCGGCACCAGCCAGTGCAAGGCATAGCCGAAGCCGACAATGGTGAAAAAGACCAGTCCAATGGCGAGATCGAGGATCGGACCGCGCAACGCGATCAGTTCGCGCTTCGGCGCGGAGAAGGCATCGCCGAACAAAAGCGGCGGGATGAACACCAGGAGAAAGAGCTCGGGATCAATCTCGATGTGCAAGCCCCGTGCAGGCCAGGCAAGAGCAGCACCAATGGCGATTTGCAGCACCGGCAGCGGCACGCGCACCAGCCGCACCAGGGCTCCGGAAATGGCAACAAAGACCAGGACGACCAGGATGAAGATGGCGATTTGCATGGGCCGATTCCGCGCGACGTTTCCAGGACCATGCGCAAACCACGCCGTCAGGTCCAGCCGGCAGGCCCGCGATACACCGGTGAGCACCGGCAAGGGTTATGCCGCAAATAGAAAAAGCCGCCCTGATGGCGGCTTTTCTGTAAAAATATCAGCCAGTTAGAGCGAAGAGGTGATCTGCAGCTCGTTGGCTCCGTCGAGCGCGTAAACATCGTCGCGGAACTGAACCACGCCAGGACCTGTAGACCACGCCGAAAGGTAGAGGAAATGCACCGGTACCGGGTTGGTGACCTGCACCGGCGTATTTTCGCCGGTCTTGATCGCCGCTTCGAAATGCTGGCGATCCCATCCGGGCGTGTCGCGCAGCACCCAGGTGACGAGATCGCGCACGTTCTGTACCCGCACGCAGCCGGAGGAGTCAAAGCGCATCATCTTGCCGAACAGGCTCTGCTGCGGCGTGTCGTGCATGTAGACGCCGTCCGGGCTCGGGAAATTGATCTTGACCGAGGCCATGGCATTGCCGGCACCCGGATCCTGGCGGAAACGGTACTTAGCGGCATCGTCGGTCGACCAGTCGACATTCAGCGGATCGACCTCGCTGCCGTCCGGCGCGAACAGGCGAATATGGCTGTCCTTCAGATAGCTGGGATTCTTCCGCATCAGCGGAATGATGTCCTTGCGCACGATCGAGACCGGTGCGTTCCAGTACGGATTGACAATGATCTCGTTGATCTTGGAATTGACGATCGGTGTCTGGCGATCGATCTTGCCGACGATGGCGGTATGGCGAAGCACGACGCGATCGTTCTCGACGGCTTCGATCTGCGCGGCAGGAATATCGACCAGCACATAGCGATTGCCGAGCGTGCCGGCCTTCTCGCGCAGCCGCTGTAGATTGGTCTGCAACTGGCCAAGCCGAACCTGCGCCGAAACATTCATTGCCGCATAGGTGTATTTGCCCAATGAGCCGTCGGCAGGCAGGCCGTGACGCAACTGGAAGCGCTTGACCGCCGAGTCGACATAGGAATCGAAGGCCGTCGAAATGCCGGCGCTCTGTGCCAGGTCACCGGAAACCATCAAACGTTTGCGCAACGGCACGACGTCAGGATCATCGACCCCGAGCATCAGCTTCTTGGTGTCCGGAACCGGCTGCCAGCCGCCCTGGGCGACGATATTCTGATATTGCGTGATCGCCTGTTCGGTAAAGGACACCGTCTGCGGGCTGAAGATCGGCAGCGTCGACGCCACCTTGCCGCCTTCGCTGGCGCGAGCATCGAACTGGTCGTCCCAATTGCCGCGCGCCGAGGATTTCAGGATATCCCCGATCACGTCCTGGGCGTTCGCACTGCCTGCAACCATCGCGGCTGCGAGCGCGGAGGCTCCGGAGAGGAAGAGACGGCGGCTGGTTTTCATGGACGTTCCAGACATTTTTGTAGCAATTCGACCACTGCTGCGTTCGCTCATCGGGCGATCTCGCCCGCACTCTAAAGTTGGCATTGTTAACAATTAGCCAACCATGTCCCGTGTCGCTTCGGCGTGAAAACGCGTTGGCGCGACTTGGGTTCCAGATGAACGCACGGACTTCACCGCAGCATCACCGGCCTCCTCGGTTCCATTGGAATATGGCGGCAACGTGGCTGTTGCCCGATTTTGGACTGGCCGGCGTTCCGAAAAGCCGAGATCGGTGCTTTTCGGCACCGTCCCCTGACTGTTCCGTCAAAGGGCCGTGGCTCGCCGGCACGGCTTCCGGATTACTTCATCCGGTTCGGGCAGAGCACCTTGAATTGCTCCATCCTATAGTCGTGGCCGGAAGCACCGGAGCCATCGAGCACCTGTTTGCGCTGCTTGCGCGTGGCGAGCGTGTGGACATGGGCGAAGCCGGCGCGCGTATCCGGCTCAGCGTGCGTTGCCTTCCAGCTCCGAACAGCGTTGCAACACCTGATTTTCCGGATATCGCAGCAGCTTGTCGTCGTCGAGCTTGAGCAACAGCGACCGTCTTTTCTCGACGCTCTGCTCGTCGTCCGAGCAGGTCATGTCCAGAACGATGGCGTCCAGGCCTTTGAGCTTCTGGAGCCTCTCGACAGTGCAGCCGACCTCCCACATTTCCACCGACTTGTCGGTGAATGTCACTCTGGAGTCATTGTTGTCGCACGGGCTCGAGCCTTCGTTGGCGAAGGCGCCTTTCCACCACTCATCTGCGAATGCCATTTGCGGCGCCAGCGAGAGCAGCGTCGCGGCCAGATAGATCCGGAAACGGCCACCTAGATCCATATCGTCCCCTCTTTGAGCGGCGACATTAGGCATTGCGGAGATGAAAGCAAAGCACGGCCCAAGTGCGGCGACTTGGTCAATTGTCATGACCGCGATCACAAATGTCATGGCCGCGATCACAAAAAAGGACCGGCGCCCGCCGGCACCGGTCCTTTGATTTCGTCTTCTTTTCAGCCGAGCTTCTTCCGGCGCGGCTTCGTTTTGATAGTCTGGATTACATCCGGTAAGCGATGGTATCGTTCCAGAAGCGGTCGAGACGCTGCAGGGCACGGTTCATCTGCTTGAATTCGTCGGTGTTGATGCCGCCAACCTGTTCGATCGAGCCGACATGGCGCTCATAAAGACCGGCGACGACGTCAGCCACTTCATTGCCCTTCGGCGTCAGTGAAACGCGAACCGAACGACGGTCGATGCGCGAGCGCTGGTGGTTGATGAAGCCAAGATCGACGAGCTTCTTCAGGTTGTAGGAGACGTTGGAGCCGAGATAGTAGCCACGCGAGCGCAACTCGCCGGCGGTCAGCTCCGAATTGCCGATGTTGAAGAGCAGCAGCGCCTGGATGGCATTGATGTCGGAACGGCCGTTGCGGTCGAATTCGTCCTTGATCACGTCAAGCAGGCGGCGATGCAGCCGCTCAACAAGCTGCAGCGATTCCATGTACAACGAACGGATTGCCTCGCGGCGGTCGTCGGATACGTTGGCGGTCTTCGCCGCCGGACGCGAATTGATCATTGTCTTTGCCTCTCGTTTGTCGCCCTGGTGATTTTTTGTTTTTCACCTTGATCACGACACTATCGAATACTCATAAAATTCGACTTAAACGCTAGGGCTAACAAGAGCTTACCGGTAAGAGGTTTCGGAAGAGGCTTAACGATCGGTCACCCGAGCAAGGATAATTAACCTAAAGATTTAGCCAATGATTTCGGTGGCAACACCCCGGGGCGGCCAGATCCTCAATAAGCACAGGGGCTTACGCCCGCACTGGTCGTTTCTGCATATAGATGACAACGCGGAAGACGATGTAGAGCACCGCCACGGCGACATGCGAAGCGACAATCAGCAGCCTGTGCCCGAAAAGCTCGGGAAACCCGGCATACATCACCGTCTCGGTCACCGCGCAAATGAACCAGATCACCGGCCCCCAGGATGCCAGCATCCATAGACCGGCGGCGGCAAACGGAAAAAACACGGCGAGCACCACGGCGGCCACCTGCCAGTGCACCGGCATCAGGTCGAAACGCCACAGCGTACCGGGATAAAAACCGATCAGCTTGATCCAGTAGAGGATCCCGAACAGCAGGCAGTAGCCAGCAATCACACGCTGGAACCAGGCGAAGATCACTTCGACCCCTGAGGGCTGCAGCACGATGCGCCTGGACGCGGCCTCGCTCACAATTCCAGTTCCCGTTCGTCGAGCGAGGCGAAATAGGCATCGACATCGGCATCGCTGATCTCACCGAGGCTGGCCGGCCGCCATTGCGGTGTCGACCCCTTGTCGATGATCACAGCGCGGATCCCTTCATAGAAATCGTGCCCGGCAAGCATGCGGTTGAGGATGCGGAATTCCATCTTCATGCAGGCATTCATCGAAAGCGTCTGGCCGGCGCTGATCTGGCGCCAGGCGACGCGCAGGCTCGTCGGCGAGCGTGACCTGATTGTCGCCAGCGTTTTCGCCGCGAAGTCGTCACTGGCCGCAGCGTGTTCAAGGCTGGCGATGATTTCGTTGAGTGAAGGCTGCGCGAAATGCCGGGCAATTGCGTCCAGCGTCTGCCTGTCCGTTTCACGCCGTGCTGGAAAGAAGAAGCCACGCAGCACGGACTCAGGATCGCCGGTATCGATCACGCGTTCAAGAAATCCGGCCTGATCCTCGGCCTTGATCGTGTGCGTCGCCAGGCCCGACCAAAGCGCGTCGCCATAGCGGATGCGATTTCCGGTCAGGGCCAGATACATGCCGAAGCTGCCGCCGAGATCGGGCAGCAGGTGGCTGCCGCCAACATCCGGAAAAAAGCCGATCCCGACTTCCGGCATGGCGAATTGGGCGTTCTCGGTCAACACCCGGTGCGAACCGTGGAAGGAAATGCCAACGCCGCCGCCCATGACGATGCCGTTGATCAATGAGACATAAGGTTTCTTGAAACGCTCGATACGGGCGTTCAAGCGATATTCGTCAGCGAAAAAATCGACAGGCGGTTTTCCCGCCCGGCCCGTTTCATAAACGTGGAGAATGTCGCCGCCGGCCGAAAACGCCCGGCCTTCGGCCTTGACGACAACGACACCCACTGCGGGGTCAGGCTCCCAGGCATGCAATGCCTTGTCCAGAGCCTTGACCATGTTGTGCGTAAGGGCGTTGAGCGCCTGCGGCCGCGTCAAGGTGACGACACCTGCCCGGCCCAACCGCTCGAAGCGGATCTCGTCGCCACCGCCAAAATCCATCGTCAGAGAATCCCCTCCCCCGCGCCGCCGGGACTGAAGTGCTAAAGCTGGCGCATGGGTGCGTCAATGCCAGGGCCAATCGCGGTGAGTGCATCTGGCCTTCAAACAAAGAGGCATCCTTGCCGCCCAGGCAGGATGAGCGCACGTTGCAAGCGAAGACAAATCCACCCATCTCCAAGACCATCAGCAGAGGGGCCAACGCGTGATTCTTGTTACCGGGGCTTCGGGATATGTCGGGGGAAAGGCGCTTGCCGGGCTGTTGCACCAAGGCTTGCCAGCAATTGGAATGGTGAGGAACGTTGATAGGCGCGGGGCCAGCTTGCCCATCCAAGCGCCATTGCGGGTCGCCGACTATGACGATCCCGCGAGTTTGCTGCGCGCCTTCGACGGCATCACGACATTGCTGTTTGTCTCGAGCGATGGTGCCGGCCCCGACATGCTTAGCCACCATGCGCATGTCATCAATGCCGCCGTTGCACAAAAGATTTCGTCAGTTGTCTTCACCAGCATCATCGACATCGATGCGCAATCGCCGTTCTACTTCACGCCAGTGTACAGCGATGCGGAGCGCAGATTGAGCGAGAGCGGGTTGGCCTCGACGATCCTGAGATGCGGGCTCTATTCAGACCTGGTGCTCAACGAATGGATCAAACCCGCCTTATCAACCGGAACCCTCTCGCTGCCGACTGGCGCGGGGCAGATCGCGGCGATATCGAGAGATGACGTGGCATTGGCACTGGCGACCGTTGCCACATCGGCGATCAGCCATGCCGGAAAGGCCTATGAACTGACGGGGCCAGAATCACTGTCGCTGCATGACTTCGCAGGGATCGCGGCATCAGCCCTTGCTCGCCCTCTTCGTTTCGTCCCCTGTTCGCCCGCCGACTTTCTCCAACGCGCACGGGAAGAGATGAAAGACCCATGGCCGCATGCCTATTCGACCTTGTGCCGGTCCATCGCAGAGGGCCGCTATCAACGCGCCACTGACGCATACGAGCATCTGACCGGGCGCGCTCCAACCAGTTTTGAGACATTTGTTCGCCATGTCGCGGCTGAATTTCGGGAAGGGATGCAGCCTGACAACTGATGCCGTGAACTGTGATCCGTCATGGCCAGTCCTGACCGGACACCGCTGGCACAATCGTGTCGCATTGGTCAGCGGCAAGGGCTCGTGATAAAAAGCCGCCGATCCGGAGTTTTGGCCATGAACAAATTTACCCCCGCAAAGCCAGCCGGCGCGCGCAGCGTCGACGAGATCACCGGCAGCCGCCGTCTGCGCCGCATGCGCAAGGCTGACTGGTCGCGGCGCCTCGTGCAGGAGAACCGTCTCACCGTCGATGATCTAATCTGGCCGATCTTCGTCGTCGACGGCAGACAAGTTCGCGAACCGATCGCTGCCATGCCGGGCGTCTTTCGACTGTCGCTCGACCTCGCGGTCAAGGAAGCAGAGCGTGCGGCAAAACTTGGCATTCCGGCAATTGCCACCTTTCCCAATGTCGAGCTCGGCCTGCGCGACCAGACCGGCTCGCACATTCTTGACCCCGAAAACATCATCAACCGCGCCACCCGCGCCATCAAACACGCGGTGCCGGAGATAGGCATCATCACAGACGCCGCGCTCGATCCCTTCACGTCGCACGGCCATGACGGCATCCTGCGCGACGGCATCATTGTCAACGATGAGACGGTGGAACAAGTGACGGCGGCGGCTGTCATCCAGGCAGCGGCTGGCGCCGACATCATCGCGCCGTCGGACATGATGGACGGCCGCATCGGCGCCATCCGCGACGCGCTCGATGCCAATGGTTTTTCCGACGTGGCGATCATGTCCTACGCGACGAAATTCGCCTCGGCCTTCTACGGCCCCTACCGCGAGGCGGTCGGCACCGCCGGCCTGCTCAAGGGCGACAAGAAGACTTATTACCTCGACCACGCCAATTCCGATGAAGCGGTGCGCGAGGCCGAACAGGATATCGCCGAAGGCGCCGACATGCTGATGGTCAAGCCCGGCCTGCCCTATCTCGATATCATCCGCCGGCTGAAGGACGAATTCCAGATGCCGACATTCGCCTACCAGGTGTCGGGCGAATATTCGATGATCAAGGCCGCCGCCGCGAATGGCTGGATCGACGGCGAAAAAGCCATGCTGGAATCGCTGCTCGCCTTCAAGCGCGCCGGCTGCGACGGCATCTTGACCTACTTCGCGCCGGAAGTGGCGGAGATGCTGAAGGGATAAAAGGCCGGAACGCCAATCCACAGCGCTCCGGCCGGCCCTCATGCTGCCTTGGGCAGATACGGGATCGTTCCAGCAAGATCGGTGTTGTCGATCAGCTGGAACCGGCTTTCGCTGCCGCTCTGACGTGCGGCGACATAAGGCGCGTAGAGCGGATCACTGGTGAAAGCCTCGGCCGCGGCAGCCGAAGGAAACGCCATCAGCGCGATCAGGCTGGTTTCCAGCGGTTGGCCTTCCAGCGTCTTCACATTGCCGCTGCGCGCCAGATACCGGCCGCCATGCTTGTGCACGAGGTCGTGCACCGACGCGGCATAGGCCGGCACCCATTTGTCGTCCGTCACCTTGATGTCGGCGATGATATAAACGGTCATTCTCAGTCTCCATGGTTGCAAGTCGGCACCGGACAGCCCGGTGACGTGACGACTGCCTCGCATGGAGGTGGCGAAGCGCTCCAGTCACCGAACTGTACCAGGGCTGCGATGGCTGGCCGGTACAGGTTCTGTACTGGCCGGCCAACGGGTTTCTGATTAAGGTCAGGCAATCTCAGTTGGAGGTCACCACATGGCGCAAGCCGGATACAAGCAATTTTGCCCGCTCTCCATGGCCGCGGAGCTGCTCTGCACACGCTGGACCATGGTGCTGCTGCGCGAACTGGTGGCAGGATCGACCCGCTTCAACGATCTGCGCCGCGGCGTGCCGAAAATGTCGCCAACCCTTCTGTCGCAACGGCTCAAGGACCTTGAAGCCGGCGGTATTGTCGAGCGGGTCGAGATCAACTCCGAGCCGGGCGTATTCGAGTATCGGCTGACCGAGGCCGGCAAGGACTTGCGGCCAGTAATCGAAGCGATGGGGTTCTGGGGCCAGAAATGGGTCGAGGCCAGGCTATCCCTGAAGAACCTCGATCCGTCGCTGCTGATGTGGGATATGCGGCGCAACCTCAACCCCAGTCCGCTGCCTGATGGGCGCACCGTGATACAATTCCTGTATCACGATCTGCCGGCATCAAAACGGTCGTGGTGGCTGATCGTTGAGAAGCACGGCGATGTCGACCTCTGCTGGTATGATCCAGGGTTCGATGTCGATCTCTATGTTTCGACCGATCTTTGCACGATGACATCAATCTGGATGGGGCTGACCACTGTTCACAAGGAGCGCGAGAGGATTACTCTGACGGGAAATCTCGATGTCGCCGGCAAGATGCAGACATGGCTTGGTCTCAGCCCGTTTGCAATTATGCCCAAGCGGGCGGCGGCCTAGCCAGTTGAACCGCCAACAATACCGCTTGCAAATCATAATCAGTATTGCTATCCAAAACCGGTTGCAAAAAACAATCGGTTAGAGGAGGCTTTCATGTCCAAACTTCGCGTCAATGCTTTCAGCCTGTCGATTGACGGCTTCGGTGCTGGCCCCAGCCAGGATCTCGAAAATCCGCTTGGCATTGGCGGCGGCGCGCTGCACAAATGGGCTTTTTCAACCGAAACCTTTCACAAGATGTTCGGTCAGGACGGCGGCGCGACCGGCGCGGACAACGATTTCGCCGTGCGCAGTTTCGAAAACGTCGGGGCCTGGATCCTGGGCCGCAATATGTTCGGACCAGTTCGCGGGCCATGGCAAGACGAGAGCTGGAAAGGCTGGTGGGGCGATAACCCGCCCTATCATGTACCGGTCTTCGTTATGACGCAGCATGCGCGCCAGCCACTCGTGATGGAGGGCGGCACGACCTTCTACTTCGTCACGGACGGCATCCATTCCGCGCTCGAACAGGCGGAAGCAGCAGCCGGCGGCAAGGATGTAAGAGTGGGCGGCGGCGTCTCCACCATCCGCCAGTATCTTAGCGAAAGGCTGATCGACGAGATGCATCTGGCGATCTCGCCGGTCCTGCTTGGCGCCGGCGAGAACCTTCTCCAGGGGCTGGACTTGCCGAAGCTCGGCTATCAATGTTCCGAACAGGTGGCGACCCCGCTCGCCACGCACGTCACCATCAAACGGACATAGCATGCCGTGAGGTGGACGCCTGCCGAAGGCCGCGGCCACCTTGCCCCCTGCCCTTAGTATTTTTCGGGCACGTAGAGATCGCGCGGTAGCGTCTGGCGCTCGTATTCCGGATTGAAAACGCGCTCCGGCAACGTGATCTCCTCATGCGGTACCTCCTCGTAAGGCAGCTGCTTGAGGAGATGGTCGATGCAATTCAGCCGCGCCCGCTTCTTGTCGTTGCCTTCAACGATGTACCAGGGCGCTTCCGGAATGTTGGTGCGGGCAAAAGTCTCTTCCTTGGCCTTGGTGTACTGTTCCCAGCGCACGCGCGACTGCAGGTCCATCGGCGACAGTTTCCACTGCTTCATCGGATCATGGATGCGCATCATGAAGCGCAACTGCTGCTCTTCGTCGGTGATCGAGAACCAGTATTTGACCACCGTGATGCCTGAACGGACGAGCATGCGTTCGAACTCGGGCACGTCGTGGAAAAACTCCTCGACCTGATCGGGGCCGGCAAAGCCCATGACGCGCTCGACGCCGGAACGATTGTACCAGGAGCGGTCAAACAGCACGATCTCGCCGCCAGCGGGCAGATGCGGCACATAGCGCTGGAAATACCATTGCGACTTCTCGCGTTCTGTCGGCGCGGGCAGTGCGACGACGCGGCAGATGCGCGGATTGAGACGCTGGGTGATGCGCTTGATGACGCCGCCCTTGCCGGCCGAGTCGCGGCCTTCGAAAATCACCACCAGCTTCTTCTTGTGGTAGGCGACCCAGGACTGCAGCTTGATCAACTCGGATTGCATCGAGATCAGGTCACGAAAATACTGCAGGCGATCGATCGAAGGCGGATGCGCGTTTTTGTAGATTTTTGCGATCTCCAGCGACAGCGCCGGCTCCGACATTTCAAGCTCATAGTCTTCGTCGAGCGTGTCGGCGAGTTCGGCTTCCAGCCAATCCCTGGCGCCAGACTTCGGTTTGGACTCATTCATCTCGTGCTGCTCCACCTGCAAGCTGCCGCCCGTCGGCAATGACCGGGCGACCGCGAACGACGGCCGGCTGGCCGCGTTGGGGAACGCCCTGAGCCGACTAGATATAGGCCGGCAATGACGGTTTTATTGCAACCGGCGGATATGCCGGGCAGCATCTGGTTTTGCAAAAATGCGCCCGTGGTTCTCTTGCTTAGGCGCGACGGGGCGACAGGCCGCACAAATTGTCATACAAATACATCAAGCTCGTCCGAGCTCCCCTTCCCCGATGCAATCACGAGGACTGATATGGAATACCGCACGCTTGGCCGTTCCGGCTTGAAAATCTCGACACTGACCATGGGCACGATGACCTTCGGCGGCGCGGGAGCTTTCTCGGCGGTGGGCAAGACCGACCTCGACGAAGCGCGCCGGATGATCGATCTCTGCATTGATTCCGGCATCAACCTCATCGACACCGCCAACGTCTATTCGAACGGACTGTCCGAAGAAATCATCGGCGAGGCGTTGGGCGGCAAACGCAAGGGCGATGTGCTGATCGCCTCGAAAGCGCGGATGCGGATCGGCAAAGGGCCTAATGAGGAGGGCCTGTCGCGCTATCACCTGATCCGCGAATGCGAGAAGAGCCTGAAACGGCTGAAAACCGATGTCATCGACATCTACTTCCTGCATGAATGGGATGGCGTGACGCCGTTGGAAGAAACCATTGCCGCGCTCGATACGTTGGTCGCCCAAGGCAAGATCCGCTACGTCGGTTGTTCAAACTATTCCGGCTGGCAAGTGATGAAGGCGCTGGGCATCAGCGACCGCCATCATCAGCCGCGCTTTGTGACCCAGCAGATCCACTACACGCTGGAGGCGCGCGAAGCGGAGTATGAATTGCTGCCGATCTCGGTCGACCAGGGGCTCGGCGTGCTGGTGTGGAGCCCGCTTGCCGGCGGATTGCTGTCGGGCAAATACAATCGCGACAGTCCAACCGCCCGGCAACTCAGTGGCTGGTCGGAACCACCGATCCGCGACGAAGACCGGCTGTGGCGGATCGTCGATGTGCTTGCCGAGATCGGCAAGGCGCGCGGCGTGTCGGCCGCGCAGGTGGCGCTTGCCTGGCTGCTTGGACGGCCCGCCGTCAGTTCGCTGGTCATCGGCGGCAGGACCGAAGCGCAGTTCAAGGACAATATCGCGGCAGCAGGTCTCGTTCTGGCCGATGACGAGCGCAGCCGCCTCGACGCCGTCAGCCGGCCGCCGGTGCTCTATCCCTACTGGCACCAGCAGATGACCGCGAAAGACCGGTTCGGCGCCGCCGACCAAGTTATGGATCGCAGCGGTATCTGACGAAAAAAGGTTGGCCAACAGCTAGAGCCGACAGCGTCGGTTCTAGCCCTGGATATAGCGCCAAACGTCGGCGTCCGGCTCGATCTGGCCGCTGAGGACGAAATATTTGTAAAGCACCAGAAAGGAGATCGCCTGCTCGGCGCGCTCATCGGCTAATGTCCTGCAATAGGCGTTCGCCGCGGCGATAATGCGTTGCGCCTCCGCCGGATGCTGCTCGAAATGCCGCACGCACTCGCCGAGGTTCGAGAAATCCGGCTCGAGCGGTACATAATGAACATTCGCTTCCAGCTGCTGTTCGGCGAACCAGGTCTCGTATGTCGGCGGCGGCATCAGACAGAGCGAGTTGGAACTCAATATCCATTTGAGGTTGGTCGCGACATCATTGCCTTCGAGCGAGACGATGTAGCGGTAGCGCCGCTGCTGGTTGATGGTGAGATATGGCTTGCGGTATTCGGCCGCCGCACTCGGCTTGGGCGAGCCGGCATCGCAGAAAGGCAAATCGCGCACTGCTTTCAGAAAGCGGGTCCGCATCGGATTGTTAAGATCGCCGCGCCAGACCACGGTTGGCAGCTTATCAGCAAAGGCAAGCTTGTCGGCAGGCATGTGGAAATGGCGAAACTTGTCGAGCTTCAACAGCACGGCATTGCTGTTGCCGGCGACGATCGGCCGATCCTTGACGATCGACGGCATTCTCGGCACGTTCCTGACATCGCCGAACTCCAGATCAATCAGCAATTCAGGGTCGAAATAGCGGGCAAATTCCTTCAGGTCGTAATAATACATGCTCGGGGAAAACGGCACCTTGTCGACGCGGACAGCGGCCGGGCTCGGCACGAAAGCGTCCTGCAGCTTGTTGTAGTAGTTCAGCCGCTGGCGAACCGAATCACCCGAAAGCACGGCTTTTTGGAGCCGACCCGCCAATCGACGGCGAAACAGCGCCTGTGGCGCGATATCGCGGACGACGTTTCGCGCATAGTAGAAAACCTTGATGGAATTTCGAAAAACTGTGGCCATCGGTCACTTGATTGGAAACGGACAGGCTGCCGTAATATCAGCGCCCGCCTCTCCTACACCACTGTGCCGCGCATCTTGCAAGCCCACAACAGCGCGGAACCGATTTGCCCTGCCCTGATGAGGCGATCATCCGTTCCGGTGTTGTGTTTGCCGACCAATGCTCCTAGGCAGGATCAACAGCCCAAGGGCATGAAAGGAAACGATATGGCGAGAGCACCAAACTACGATCAGGAGCGCAAGGAGCGTGACCGGCAGAAGGCCGCCAAGAAGGCGGAGAAACTGGCGGCAAAGGTTGCCGCGCGGGAGCGTTCGAAGCCAGAAGACGAGACCGAAACCGAAACGGCGGAATGACGGCAAACGGCCCGCGAACGCGGGCCGTGCCTCAATCCGGATTGCTGCCTTGTCTCAGGCTGGCGCCTTGTCGCTGACAAACACGTCCACTTCGCGCGCTGCCGCAATGAAGGCACGTCTGGCGTTCATCGCGGGCTTGTCGCCGGCCAATGCATCATGACACGCCTGCAGCGCCGCGCGGTGCTTGGGGCTGCGCTTGCCGGGCCAGCTGTTGAGGAGGTAGTCGGAAGCCTCCCGCGCGGTGCGCAAGAGCTGAGTGCTTCCCGCCGTGACTGACTTGACGGTCACGGGCGTTTCAAATCGGTTGTTTTCCATCGCCGCTCTTACGCCATCGGCGCACGCGAAGCGAGGCCGAAAGTTGGCCCCGCGTCTGGACACTGCCATTTACGCCGCGTGT
This sequence comes from Mesorhizobium sp., assembly GCA_039916205.1. Lineage (GTDB taxonomy): Bacteria > Pseudomonadota > Alphaproteobacteria > Rhizobiales > Rhizobiaceae > Mesorhizobium. The sequence continues at coordinate 22,344 of JBDSLV010000018.1, forward strand.
GCCAACCGCCCGTGCACAAGCGTCATGCGGCGACGACCGCGAATCCCCTTGCGCGAAGACCGCGCCGATCATTGGCGAGCGATGTCACCAACCGGTCGCGGCTGCCGACGATGTGCGCCGAAAGCCGGCGCGTCGCCTCATCGGCATCGCCGAGGCGTGCCGCGTCCAGAATGGCACGGTGTTCAGCCCAGGCCCGGCCAAGGGCCGCCTCATCACGAACCTCAAGCCAACGCGCGCGTGACAATCTCGTCATGGCGTCCCTGACCGCCCGAAACAGGAACTCGTTGCCCGACAGACGCGCCAGCTCGATGTGAAAATCCATGCCGACACGGTGCCATTCCTCACGCGGGGTGTTGGTGTCGCAGGATTCGAGCATCGCCTCGATGACATCGATGGCGGTTCTGTCGGCCAGCGCACAGGTCAGCCGGATCGCCGCGACCTCGACCGCTTCCCGATAGACCGCGATCTGCTCCAGTTCGGCCAGATTGATCGGCGACACAGTCCAGCCGCGTCCGCCACGACAGATCAGCCCCTCGGTCTCCAGCCGCAGCAGCGCGGCACGCACAGGCGTACGCGACGCACTGAACCGGCTTTCGATCCAGCGTTCCGTCAATCGTTCGCCGGGACCTATCTCGAGGCCCAGGATCATTTCGCGAAGCTGCTTTTCGACACTTTGCATCTGCGACACTGGTCCCACTCTCCCTCAGTCGTTCCATTTCCCAGTTGGGCAGTTGGATCGCCGCATTGACAGCGGCAAGCTTGGTGTCCAATAAGAGTACCAGTTTGGTATCCCAAAATGGTTTCTCGGGCAACCGGCAATCGGGGCCCGCGAAACTGACTGGTCGGACAGGACAGAAAGATGTCGACAGAGAGCATAACAACGCCAACGAGCACGACGGAAACCGCCTATTGGCGGCGCAACCTGTTCGTGTGCTTCGCTGGCTCCTTCATCAACATCGTGGCGATGACGCTTCTGCTGCCATTCCTTCCGCTCTATGTCGAACAGCTTGGCGTCGAGGGGCATGCGGCTATCGTGCAATGGTCCGGCATTGCCTATGGCGCGACGTTCTTTGCCGCGGCCCTGGTCGCGCCATTGTGGGGCCGTCTCGGCGACCGCTACGGCCGCAAGCTGATGCTGGTGAGGGCCAGCTTCGGCATGGCCGTCACCATGTCGCTGATGGGCATGGTTCACGATGTCTGGCAATTGGTGGCGCTGCGCCTGCTGATCGGCTTCGCCGGCGGCTATACATCCGGATCGACGATCCTCGTTGCAATGCAGACGCCAAAGGACCGCTCCGGCTGGGCGCTTGGGCTGCTGTCCTCAGGGATCATGGCCGGCAATCTGGTTGGCCCCTTGGTCGGTGGCGCGCTGCCTCCATTTATTGGCATCCGCACCATCTTTCTGCTGTCGGGCGGCATCATTTTCATGGCCTTTCTCGCCACCACATTCCTGATCAGGGAAGATGTCCGCCCGGCACCGGCAAAGGGCGAGAAGCGCAAGGGCGGTTGGGCGCTCATTGCGGACAAGCGTCCGATCGTCGCCATGCTTGCGACCGGGCTGCTTTTGATGTTCGCCAATATGTCGATCGAACCGATCATCACGGTCTATGTCGCGCAACTGGCCAGCGACCAGAGCCAGGTGACTTTGACATCGGGTGTCGTCATGTCGGCGGCGGCACTCGGCAGCATTCTGTCAGCCACGCGCCTCGGCAAGTTCGCGGACCGTATTGGTCACTGGAACCTCATCGTCGGCGCTCTTGCCATTTCGGCGCTGCTGTTGATCCCCCAGGCCTTCGTCACGGAAAGCTGGCAATTGATCGGCCTGCGCTTTCTCATGGGCCTGGCGCTTGGCGGACTGCTGCCCTGCATCACCAGCGTGATCAGGCACAATGTTCCCGATGGCGTCGGCGGCAACGTGCTTGGCCTATCGATCTCCGCCCAGTATGTCGGGCAAGTTGCCGGCCCCTTGCTCGGCGGCTTCGTCGGCGGCCATTTTGGCATGCGCGCTGTGTTTCTCGGCACATCCGCCTTGATGGCGGGCGGAGCGGCCTATAACTGGCTGGTGCAGTCACGCCGCGCGCGGGACATGCTTGTTGAAGCCAGCAAATCCTGACCGGTCAGGTCGCCCTGAATTCATGGAGATCCCCGATATGAGTACAGCTGAGCAAACCGCCGGCGGCCTCGGTCGTAGCCTGGTTTTTGCTGGAGGGCTCTGTGGCGCGGCCGGTGTGGCGCTATCGGCCGCGGCGGCGCATCTGGGCGGGGCTTTTGTTTCCACTGCGGCATCCTTCCTGTTGATGCATGCGCCGGTTTTTCTCGCTGTCGGGTTGCTTGGAAGGAACCGGTTTCTTGGCTTGAGCAGTTTTGTCCTGCTCTTCGGCCTTGTCCTGTTTTGCGGCGACCTGCTCGCCCGCGACTTCCTAGGCTCTCGGCTGTTCCCGATGTCGGCGCCCATCGGCGGCACCTTGCTGATCGCCGGCTGGCTGCTGATCGCGGCCTCCGCACTGGTGCGCAGTGCCCGCTCCTGAACAGGCCTGCCTCTCAACGGCGGGACGCGCCCTGCCCGTGCTGGGCGCGCCAACAGCTTGCCCGGAAAATCAGTCCAGTTTGCGTTTGGGCTGAACAAACGGTTCGGGAGCGCGGGCACGCCATCTGATCAGGAGACGACCTTCAGGCCGACTGGAAGCCGAAGGGATGCCCCAGTAGTTGCGATAGATATCCTCGAGCAGATAGGTGATGGGGTGCATGGTTTGGCTCCCTCGATAACTGAGTCAACTGGATTGAATCGATCCAATTCCTGGATCAGAAAAACAACTGTCGATCAGGCGCGCTTGCGTCCCACGAGGAAGCGAAACTCGCGAACCCATGGACTGGCCTTGCCACGGCGCCGTTCCGTCGATGCGGCTGAGCTGATGCTCCAGTCGTTGCGGTAGATATCTTCGAACAGAAAATTGACGGGATGCATGGTGCACCTCCTTTCCACGGACTGAATCGATCCAATCATGGCGCGATTTGCCGCTTTGGATCGATTCAAAGATATACACCTCCAACCACTTGATCAAGTGAAAATTTGAACCGATCCAACGAAAGTGTTAGATGAGGCAAGCTCAGGAGACAAAAATGGCGCCATTGACCTCGGGAAAGACATTGACCTCGGGAAAGACAAGGCCGATCCGGCTGGCGGACATTGCCAGGGCGGCGGGTGTCTCACACGGTACCGCGTCCAACGTCTTCGCCCGCCCGGAGATCGTGCGTGAAGAGGTCCGCGAGAGGGTCAAGGCAGCGGCGGCGGCAATGGGATATGGCGGTCCGGATCCCAAGGGCCGCCTGCTGCGCGCCGGCAAGGTCAACGCCATCGGCGTGGCAAGCGCGGAGCCTTTGTCCTATTTCTTCGACGACCCTTTTGCCCGTGTGATGATGGCCAGTATCTCGCAGGCCTGCGATGCGACTGGAGCCGGAATCTCACTGGTTTCAGCCGCCAACAAGGAACAGCTCGCCTGGAACATCCAGAGCGCGCTTGTCGACGGTTTTATCGTCTTCTGTGTTGAAGGCGGCTCGCGGCTGGTTGAACTGGCGCGCGAACGCAAACTGCCTTTTGTGGCACTCGACGACCTGGATTCAGACGACAACTCGGTCGCGGCGATCGGTGTCGACAATGTCGCCGGCGCCGGCCTTGCGGCACGGCATCTGACAGAACTTGGGCATCGCCGCTTTGCCGTGCTTGCCCTGCCCTGTGCCGACTCCGGCTTCGGCCCCACAACCCAGGCGCACGTGGAGAAAGCTCTCTACTCCGGCACGCGCGACCGCCTGCGTGGCTATTTCGCGGAACTCTCCAGGTCGGGCATCGACATCTCACGGGTGCCAATCTACGAAACCGTGAACAATGAAGAGAGCGTGTGGGCCGGTCTCGATCATATCTTCGCCGGTTCCGAGAAGCCGACCGCCATCCTGGCCATGTCGGACAGGATGGCGTTGCACACACTGGATTGGCTGCGTCGGCACGATATCGCTGTTCCAAGCGATGTTTCGGTCGTCGGCTTCGACGGGGTCCCGGAAGGCGTGGTCTCCAAACCGCCGCTGACCACCGTCGCCCAGCCGATCGCGGAAATGGGCCGCCGCGCCGTCAAGGCGATCCTGGAGTACGATGGCTCGCTCAGCCGGCAATTGCTGCCGGTCGATCTTGTGGTGCGGGCTTCGTCCGGCCCCTCGCCCACCTAAATGCTCTGATGCCTCAAAGCGCATTATCGGCAAATCATCCGAGACGAGCCGAAGGTTTTGCGCGCTTCGTGCCTGCTGATTATCGCCGCAAGGCCGACATTACTTACGCGCCCTTCGCCCGGCGCTGTTCGGGCGGCACGGCGCCGAAGTCGAGGCTCATCGAGAAAGCCGACCGTTTGGCCCTGCAGGCTATTGCATCGCGGCTGGGTTCATCCACAGGAACTCCCAGACATTGCCATCCGGGTCTTCGATGTGGCGGTTGAACATGAAGCCGAGATCCTGCGGCGGATTGGGATCAGCGCGACCACCCGCTGCGACGCCGCTCGCGATTGCGGCATTGACTTCTTCTTTGCTGTCAACGGTGAGCGCCACCAACATCTGGCTCTCACGGCTGGGGTCGCCAATCGGCCGCTTTGTGAACTGGGTGTAGTGCTCGTGTGTCAGCAACATGATGCCAATCGTGTCGGAGAACATGATCGAACTCGCTTGTTCGTTTGAGAACTGTGGATTCAGAGTGCCTCCGATCGCGAGGTAAAATCTGGTCGCCGCCTTGAGATCGCGCACCGGCAAATTCACGAAGATCATCTTAGCCATGGACTGGAATTCCTACCCATCTCGATGAGAACTAGACCGTCTAGTACCCGAAATTTGTGACTATCAGTTGGGAACTGAACTGTCTAGTACTGACATTGGAGGATGATATGGAAATCGACGGCGAGACGAGATCGGCACGCAAGGATCGCGAAATCATCCAGGCCGCAACAGCGGCGTTCGTCCGCGGCGGGTACGACGGCACCAGCATGGAGGAAATCGCCACCAAGGCAGGGGTTTCCAAACAGACCGTCTACAAGCATTTCACGGACAAGGAGACGCTCTTTGGCGATGTCGTCCGATCAAGCGCGGCCCAAGCCAATGACGCCATTGAATTGGTGACAAGGTTGCTCTCCGATACAGAATTTACGGCGGGCGGTCTCCAACAGCTTGCCCGACGTTTGATGACGACGCTGATGGATGAGGAGCGGCTGAAGCTTAGACGCTTGATCATTGCCAACGCGGATAGGATGCCGCAGCTTGGCCGCGATTGGTACGAAAAAGGCTTCGAGCGCATGCTTGCCACGATGGCTTCCTGTTTTCAAAAGCTGACAAGCCGAGGCCTGTTGCAAACAAGCGATCCGCATTTGGCGGCCAGCCACTTTTTTGGAATGCTCCTTTGGATTCCGATGAACGAAGCTATGTTCACCGGAAACAGGAATCCGCGCTCCAGGGCTGAGCTGGAACGGCACGCCGATGTCTCGGTCGAGGCCTTTCTTGTCACCTATGGCGCGCGATCGCAATCGTCGGGGCCGACGCAACGAAAGCCTCAAAAACCTGGAAAATGACCTGACTTGCGCTCATTTGTCTGGCGCGAGGAATTGAAGCCAAGGGCCAGCCGCCCCCCGAGTTCACATACGGCCCTCCGTTGGCGATAGGTGGCAGCGCGAAGCTGTCAGAGCGGCAACTGCCATTGCCGGACAGGGTCCACGTCCGGCGCGCTCGGCTTGGCTGATCGGCTTTTCTCGGCGCCAGGTGTCCCAATCAGCCTTGCCTCCGCTCCGGCAACCAGCAAGGCAAGACCGCTTTCAAACTGTGCCTCGTGGCCGCCGGCGCGATAGGCCAGAATGGCCGCGCTCAGCAGCGGGTAGGCCTGCGCCGCCGCATCGAGTTCAGCTCCCCTGCCGGGCCCTTCCGGAGCATCAGCCTGCTCCTCCAGCACGCAGCCGACCGTGTAGCGGCCGATCGCCAGCAGCAACTGCATGGCATTCTGGGCGAGCATGCCGTGACCAACCAGGAACCGCAGCATGGTCTCGAAACGCTCGAGGCTGTCGGGATTGGCTTCCGTGCCGGCATGAACGCGCGCGCCATCGCGCCAGGCGACCAGCGCCCCGCGAAAACTGCGGGCGTTGTTGCGGACGAAATCCTGCCAGCTTTCGCCAGCCTGCGGCGCCCGGGCCCGGTGCCCGCGCCTGAGCATCTCGTCGTTCATGGCGTCGAGCAGCGCGCGCTTGTTCTTGAAATGCCAATAGAGTGCCGGCTGCTGCACCTTCAGCCGCTCCGCCAGAAGCCGCGTCGACAATGCGTCGATGCCCACGTCGTTGAGCAGCGCCAACGCCTGCGTGACGATCAGCGTCTTGTCCAGCTTCATCCAGGCTTCTCCAGCTTGCGACTTCTATTTATCAGTGATAAATGCCCCTTATCAACGATAAATTATGGGCCGTGACGATGAAAAGAGCTTACCCCATTGTGCTCATGGCGATGGTGCTCGATGCCGCCGGCATCGGGCTGATCATGCCTGTGCTGCCCGGCCTGCTGCGCGAGGTCGGCCATATCAAGGAGATCGGCTGGATCTTCGGCACTTTCCTCGCCGCCTATGCCGCCATGCAGTTCCTGTTTTCACCACTGCTCGGCTCGCTATCAGACCGCTACGGCCGCCGGCCGGTGCTGCTCATCTCGTTGGCGGGCGCCACGATCGACTATCTGTTCATGGCTTTCGCGCCGAGCTTGCCGCTGCTGTTTGCCGGCAGGATGATCGCCGGCATCACCGGCGCCAGCATGGCGGTGGCGTCGGCCTACATCGCCGACATCACGCCGGAGGATCAGCGTGCGCGCCGTTTCGGTCATCTCAGCGCCGCCTTCGGCGTTGGCTTTATCGCCGGTCCGGCACTTGGCGGCTTGCTTGGCGACATCTGGCTGCGCGCGCCGTTTCTCGCCGCTGCGGCCCTCAACGGCCTAAACTTGACGCTGGCCTTTTTCCTGCTGCCGGAGCCGGAGCGCGCCAGGAATGCCGGTGAGACGCCGTCGCTCAATCCGCTGGCGCCGCTGCGCTGGGCGCTGACATTCCCGGCGCTGCTGCCGCTGATCGGCGTTTTCGTCGTCCTGGGCCTGGTGGGCGAGATCGGCGGCACCATCTGGGTGCTCTATGGGCAGGACAAGTTTGGCTGGAGCGTGCTGACAGTCGGCGTCTCGCTGACACTGTTCGGACTGTTCCACGCCGGCGCCCAGGGATTCGTCGCCGGACCGATCACCGAACGCTGGGGCGAAAAGCGGGCGCTCCTCATAGGCATTGCTGCCGACAGTGCCGCCTATGTGTCCATAGCATTGGCGACACAGGGCTGGGTGGCGTTCGCACTGCTGCCGCTGTTCTGCCTCGGCGGCATCGGTGCACCGGCACTGCAATCATTGCTCACCGCGCGTGTCGGCGGCGATCATCAAGGCCGCCTGCAAGGCGTGCTGGCCAGCATGTCCAGCCTAGCCTCGATGGTCGGTCCGCTTGTCATCAGCATGACCTATTTCCACACGCGCAGCATCTTTCCGGGGCTGGTGTGGATCGCCGGCGCGTCGCTTTACCTGCTCTGCCTGCCGCTGCTCGCCGCCAGCCTGCCCCGACAAGCGCCGGCGACAGCGGCTGAATGACGATGGAAGGCGGGCCTCGATCTAGCCCCGCCCCATACGGTTCCAGGCATCGAGCCCGGCGATCTTGTAGGCTTCGGCCAGCGTCGGATAGTTGAAAGTGTTGTTGACGAAGAAGTCGACGGTGCCGCCAAGGTTGATGACAGCCTGGCCAATGTGAATGAGTTCCGTGGCACCCTCACCGACAATGTGGGCGCCAAGCAGCCGGCGCGTTTCGATCGAGAACAGCAACTTCAGGAAGCCGGTGTTTACACCCATGATGTGGCCACGCGAAGTCTCGCGGAAACGCGCGACACCAACCTCATAGGCCGCTCCACTTTCGCGCACCTGTTCCTCGGACTGGCCGACCGTTGAGATTTCGGGCACGGCATAGATGCCATAGGGAAAGGTTTCAGGCGGCGGCGGCAACGGCACTCCAAAGGCGTGGCAAGCCGCCACCCTGCCCTGCTCCATCGATGTGGAGGCAAGGCTTGGAAAGCCGATGACGTCGCCAGCGGCATAGATATTGGGCACGCTGGTCTGGAACGTCTGTGGATCGACCTTGATGCGGCCTCTGGAATCGGCCTCGATGCCGACCAGGTCGAGACCGAGACTGCCGACATTGCCGGTGCGGCCGGCTGCGTAAAGCACGACCTCCGAGCGTATGGTGCGGCCGTCGGCGAGTTCCACCTCGGCGGTCTCCGGCTTGGAGCGGATTTCCTTCACCGCACTGCCCAGCCTTATGGTCATGCCGCGATCGCGCATCTGATGGATGAAATCGTCGACGATCTCACGGTCGACGAAATCGAGAATGCTGTTGCGCGGTTCCACCAGCGTCACCGGCACGTCGAGCGCGGAAAAGATCGTGGCGTATTCGACGCCGATAACGCCGGCGCCGATCACTGTCAGCGTCCTCGGCAAACGGTCGAGTTCCAGCATCTCGTCGCTGTCGAAGACGCGGGTCTTGTCAAACGGCACATCGCGCGGCCGGTGCGGCCTTGTGCCGACCGCGATCAGCGCATTGGCAAAACCGACCTCGCTGTAATCGCCGGTGTCGGTGGTCAGGCTGACCTTGTTGGGGCCGATGAATTTTACCGCGGCACGTGCGCTCTTCACCGTGTTGCGCATGAACTGATGCTGTAGCACCTCGACCTCGTGGTCGAGGGTCTTGTGCAGACGCTCGACCAGATCGCCGACCGAAATGTCCTGCTTGACCCGGTAGCCGCGCCCATAGAAGCCGCGCTCGCGCCAGCCGGACAGGTTAAGCACCGTTTCGCGCAGGGTTTTCGACGGGATGGTGCCGGTGTGCACCGAAACGCCGCCGAGGCGCCGGCCCCGGTCGACGACCAGCACCGACTTGCCAAGCTTGGCCGACTGCACCGCGGCACGGCGCCCGGAAGGGCCGCTGCCGATGACCAGCATGTCATAGTCCATATTGCCCCGTCCCTGCCCGCTGGGCGCATTTGTTGCGCCGCAGCGAGCTAACGCCATCCCCGTTGCGAATTCAACCGGTTCAGATCGCGATTCGCGCCGGCCCGGCCTTGCGGGGCTGGCAACGCCCGATCTTGATTCCACGATTGGCCTTCACCATTTCATGGGACGGCGGGCGCACCTTATAGCGGGCCCTATTACGAGGAAATGACATGAACGCGCGCGTTCTCGACGGCGAAATCATCAACACTCGGCTGGACGATGTCAGAGCTTATGAAGGCGTGCGCACGAAGCGCATCCTCGCCTTCGTGATCGACTATGTGATTGTCGCGCTGCTCACCATCCCGTTCGCCATACTGGTGTTCTTTCTCGGGCTGCTGACGTTGGGGCTCGGCTGGATGCTGTTCGGCGTTCTCGTGCCGGCTGTCGCCATCCTTTACATCTGGAACACACTGGGCAGCGCCGACCAGGCGACTTCAGGCATGAAGATGATGGGCATCCGTCTCGACCGCCTCGACGGCAGGCCGATCGATGGCCTCACCGCCGTCGTGCATTCGGTGCTGTTCTGGGCCGGCAACGTCATCCTGTCGCCGCTGGTCCTGCTGGTGACCTTGTTTTCCGACCGCAAGCGCACCTTGCACGACCTTCTGCTTGGCACGGTTGTCAGCCGGACAGGGCGCTGAAACACCGCTTCTGGGAGTCGCCACAGGGGTTTGTGCGCAAATGTGAAGGCGTTCGGTCAACCACGCCTGCACAATCCTGTTGAATTTTTCGCCGCCCGAGCCAAAGGTAGAGCGATTCGAAGGAGTGTTTCCAAGGCTCGATGACGCAGCATCCGACCCAGTCGCCACAGTTCTTCCTGACGGCGCCATCGCCGTGCCCGTATCTTGAGGGCCAGTTTGAACGCAAGGTGTTCACGCACCTGGTCGGCGACAAGGCGTCGGAGATGAACGATCTGCTGACGCAAGGCGGGTTCCGGCGGTCGCAAAACATCGCCTACAGGCCAGCCTGCGAAACCTGCCGCGCCTGTGTTTCGGTGCGCATCCTTGCCCAGGAGTTTGCCGCCAGCCGCAACATGAAGCGCGTGCTGCAGCACAATTCGGATCTGGTCGGCTTCATGCACAATGCCGAGCCCTCAACCGAGCAGTATTCGCTGTTCCGCGGCTATCTCGATGCCCGCCACCGCCGTGGCGGCATGTCCGACATGACCGTGCTCGATTACGCAATGATGGTCGAGGACACCCATGTCGACACCAAGGTTATAGAATACCGGCGGCGCGGCCCCGATACGTTCATCACCGGCAAGGGCCAGGGCGAACTGATCGCCGTTGCGCTGACCGACAAGATGGCTGACGGCCTGTCGATGGTCTACTCCTACTTCAATCCCGATTTCGAAGAACGGTCGCTCGGCACTTTCATGATCCTCGATCACATCGCCCGCGCCCGGGCGATGGGCTTGCCCCATGTCTATCTCGGCTACTGGGTCAACGGCTCGCGCAAGATGAATTATAAGATGCGCTTCATGCCGCAGGAGCATCTCGGCCCGAAAGGCTGGGAGCGCTACACCAACGAAGCGGTTTTGCGCTGAGTAGTTTTTCCACGCTCCAACCATAAACTGTTTCAAGGGAGAGGATGCTGGTCTTTCCGCCGGTTGGCGGGAGAGTGCGCGATGGCGCCGGATCGGCCAGCCGCTTCCACATCATTGCGAAAGTTCTTGCATGTCCTCCCATCACGATCACCAGAAAGGTCTTCTCATGACCGCGATCGGAGGGCTGACGCTGACCGTCGACATCCCGCTGATCCGGCTTGCCGATGGTGGGGCATGGACGATCATGTTGCTGCGCACCGGCACCACCTTCGTAGCGGCCATGATTGTCTGGTCGGTCTGGCGGGCACTGAGCCGGAACGCCCCGCAGCTTATCCCCGGCTGGTCCGGACTTGTCGTTGCCATATGCTATGGCCTGACGGGGGTTACCTTCGTCACAGCCGTCTATCACACATCGACAGCCGACCTGGTGTTCATCCTGGCCTTCAACACCGTGTTCGCAGCGCTGTTGTCCTGGATATTCCTTGGGGAGAGGCCGCAGTTGGTGACTGTGGTCGCGATGGTTGTGATGATCCTCGGTGTGCTGGTCATTGTCGGCGGCTCGGTCGGCACCGGACATTTGTTCGGCAACTTCATGGCGCTATGCTCCGCTTTCCTGATCGCGGTAGCCATCACCATCTCGCGCACCAGCGACAAGGATATGGGATTCACCGCCCTGGTTGGTGTGATCCTGCCGCTCGGGGTGGCGGCCTTCATGGTGACCGGCGAGGGCTTCCATGTCAGCGCGCCATGGTGGATCATCTTCAACGGCGCCGTCATCATGCCGATTTCGTTCTTCTGTCTCGCCAACGGTCCGAAATACATCTCCGGGCCGGAGGTGGCGATGTTCTACCTTCTGGAAACGGTTCTTGCGCCAGTCTGGGTCTGGATGATCTTTGCCGAAACACCGACCCGCAACAGCCTGATCGGCGGTGCGATCCTGATCGTTACGTTGATCGCACATTCTCTATGGCAACTGCAGGAGGGCCGTAAGCGCCGTGCCGACCTCGCGGTACATCATCCGACGTAGCTGGTACAGGCGACGGGATCAGGCGCTGGCTTTTTTCACCGCGCTGGGTTCCGGCAAAATTTCGATCCGCGGGCCGGCTTCAATTTCCGCTGACAGGACCGCGGCAGCCTCATCGGTCAATTCCACCTCGCGCAGCCACTCGCGCCAGATCGCAACCAGCAGCGCCATCAGCACCGGGCCGATGAACAGGCCGAGAAAGCCCATCGTCTTGACGCCGCCGATCAGGCCAAAAAAGGTCGGCAGGAAGGGCAGTTTGATCGGCCCACCGACGAGTTTCGGGCGCAATGTCTTGTCGACGACGAACAGCTCGACTGTGCCCCATACGAACAACGCCAGACCAGCCATTGGTGAGCCACTGGCGGCGAGGTAGATCGATACCAGGGTGAAGGACAGTGGCGCACCGCCGGGAATGAGCGCCATGACGCCGGTCAGCGCGCCGAGCGTGACTGGCGACGGCACACCGGCCAGCCAGTAGGCGATGCCCAGCACCAGCCCCTCGCCGATAGCGATCACCGTCATGCCGGTTACCGTCGAAGAGATTGTCGCCGGCACGACGCGCGAAATCCGCTCCCACCGCGTCGGCAGGATGCGTTCGCCTAGACGGTCGACCTGGCCGGCGAAATGCTCGCCGTCGCGGTAGGCAAAGAACAGCGCGATCATCATGAACAACAGGGTCAGCAGCAGGCCGAAGGCACTGCCGCCGGCGGCGAGCACGCCGCGATAGATGCTGCCAATGTTGGCGCCACTGACCAGTTGGATCAGTTCGCCAATGCCGCCGGGATGGCCAAAATTGGTCGTCCATTGCTCGTTCAGCCAGTCGCCCACCACGGGCAGCGTGGCGATCCAGTGCGGCGTCACCGCGCCGTGCCGGTTGGTTTCGATCGCCCAGCCGACCCACTCGCGGACCTCGTTGATCGCGTAGGTTCCGGCGAGCGCGATCGGCACCACCAGGAAGGCGAGAATGAAAAGGATGGCGAAGGTCGCGGCGATGGTGCGGTTGCCGCCGACGGCGACGAGCAGCCGCCGATAAAGCGGCCAGCTGGCGAAAGCGATGACAAGGGCGGCCAGCACGGGAAACAGGAAGCCGTGGAAGAAGTAGACGCCGGCTGCAACGATCAGCACCAGTAACCAGCGTGCGGCAGACAGCGGTGGAATGACGGCGGACCTGAGCGGCGTCGACAGGCCAAAAAGGCGCTGCTGACGCTCCGGTTTCTGGATTTTTGCTTCCTTCAAACGCCCGACTCTCCCCGGCTGATCCGGTCAGCTATGCACTGACATAGTGCAGCAATCGTGACGATAGTCCAAATTGGGCATAAGTTGGAATTTCCACCATTCAGGGGGAGATGGCCGGCAGGCCAGAGGGGGTTGCCGCGCGTGGAGCGCCAGCTTCATCTTTCGCCACAAAGAGGGCATCAAGTCAGGTCGTGCCGACCCCCTCTGTCGCCTTTGGCGACATCTCCCCCTT
>JBDSLV010000019.1:0-2613 GCA_039916205.1 Mesorhizobium sp.
TTCATCGATCGCTTCAGCGCATCCATGGCGTAGCCGGCCAGCTTCTCCTTGCCAGGCTCGACATAGATGCCGAGTTCAACCTTGCGGCCCGACATGGTGACGAAGCTGTCGCCAACCAGCCCAAGATTGCCCGCCACCAGCGCGAACAGATAGGACGGCTTGGGGAAGGGGTCGTGCCAGACCGCATAGTGCCATCCGTCGGCGAGATCGCCGGCTTCGACCGGATTGCCGTTGGACAGAAGCAGCGGCGCCTCGTGGCGGGGTGCCTCGACGCGAACGGTATAGACGGACAGGATATCGGGGCGATCGAGGAAATAGGTGATGCGGCGAAAGCCCTCGGCTTCACATTGTGTGCAATAGACATTGCTGGAGCGATAGAGGCCCATCAACGCTTCGTTCCGCGCCGGAGCCAGCTCCGTTTCAAGGATCAACTGGAACCGGTTCGCCGCCGGCGGCCTGACAATGGTCAGTTGATCTGGTGTGGCGAGGAAATCCTCGGCCGCGGCCTTGCGGCCATCGATCTCGACGCGGTGCAGTGTCAGCCCATCGCCGTCCAGCACCAACGGCGCTGACGACGCGACACCTTCGCGGCGCTCGATCGTCAGGGTCGCTGTGACGATGGTCGCCTCGGGCGAAAGGCGGAAGGTAAGGTTGGTTTCCGGAATGAGATAGTCGTTGGCACGATAGTCTTCGAGCTTGAAGACCTGGCCTGTGTCAGTGCGCATTCCGTGGCTTTTCCTGTCAATTTCCGCGATAGCGGGTTAGGTTACCTGGCTCAAAAAACTGAAGTCGGCGCTCTTTACACGAAAGCGCCCCTCGACAAAACTGGACCGATGCCTATTTCAGGCGTTCATTCCCCTGCTACCGCGAGGCATTCATGACCATCGTCACACCGAAATTCGGGATGGGCGCCTCCGTGCTGCGGCGTGAGGATGCCGCGTTCATCCAGGGGCAGGGCCGCTACACCGACGACATCCAGCCGGAGGGCGTCCTGCATGGCTATGTCTTGCGTTCGCCAGTGGCCAAGGCAAGCTTCACCATCGGTTCGACCGAAGCAGCGATGTGCGCGCCCGGCGTGCGTCTCGTGCTGACCGGCAAGGACCTCGCCCATCTTGGCGACCTGAAGTCCGGCGTGATGCAGGCGCAGCCGGACGGCACCAAGGCGCCGACCCGCGACATTCCGATCCTGTGCCGCGACCGTGTCAACTATGTCGGCGATGCTGTCGCCTTCGTTGTCGCGGACAGCCGCGCGCTGGCGCAGGATGCCGCCGAACTGATCGATGTCGACTATGACGGCGAGGACGCGGCTTCCGGCACCGCGACGGCGCTTGCCGAAGGGACACCGCTGGTCTGGCCGGAACTCGGCTCCAACCGTGCCTTTACCTATCACATGGGCGACAGGGCCAAGACCGGGAAGGCCTTTGCCAAGGCGGACCACGTCACCCGCATCGAATTCATCAACAACCGGCTGGTCTGCAATTACATGGAGCCGCGCTCGGCGATTGGCGAGTGGAATACGCAAGAGAACCGCTTTGTGCTGACCACGGGTTCGCAAGGCGTGCACTCCATGCAGTACATCCTGGCCAGCCTGTTCAATATCAAGAAGGACCAGGTGCGCGTCATAACCCCCGATGTCGGTGGCGGTTTTGGACCGAAAAGCTTCGTCTATCGCGAATACCCGCTGGTGCTCGAAGCGGCAAAGCGCCTGGGCCGTCCGGTAAAATGGGCCGGCGACCGCACCGAGCATTTCCTGACCGATGCGCAGGGCCGCGACAATGCGGTGACGGCCGAAATGGCACTGGACAAGGACGGCCGCTTCCTTGGCATGAAGGTCGACCTCCTCGCCAACATCGGCGCTTATATCTCGCAATATGGCCCGTTCATCCCCTATATCGGCGTCACCATGTCCACCGGCGTCTATGATATCAAGGCGCTGGATGTCTCGGTGACCGGCCTCTACACCAACACCTGTCCGGTCGATGCCTATCGCGGCGCCGGCCGCCCGGAAGCAGCCTTCCTGCTGGAAAAGCTGGTCGATGCCTGTGCCCATGACCTCGGCCTGTCCGTCGACGAAATCCGCCGGCGCAACTTCATCCGGCCGGAGCAGTTTCCCTACCGCACCCAGACTGGCCGTCTCTATGACAACGGTGAATTCGAAGGCCATATGGACCGTGCCATCGAGCAGTCCGAATGGAAGGCTTTTCCGACACGGCTCGCGCAGTCGAAGGCAAGCGGAAAAATCCGCGGCATAAGCATGGCAACCTATATCGAGGCCTGCGCCTTTCCGGGCTCGGAGCCTGCTTTTGTCGAATTGAACGGTGATGGCACCGTGACATTGAAGATCGGCACCCAGACAAACGGGCAGGGGCATGCCACTGCCTATGCGCAATTCCTCTCGGAAAAGCTCAATCTCGACATCGACAAGATCCATGTCAGGCAAGGCGATACCGACGAGTTGAAAGCAGGCGGCGGCACCGGCGTCGGTGAAGCGGTTGCGGACAAAAAGGTAATGGAGTTTGCGGTTGGCGACATGCAAAAAATTGCGGGTCAAAAGCCTGTGGTTACGATGTCCAAGAAGTCGATTGCTGGCTTCAAGATACGTGAAGGTTATCC
>JBDSLV010000020.1:0-5224 GCA_039916205.1 Mesorhizobium sp.
CGAGACCACTGAAAACCGCAGCGTACTTGCTCATGATGGGATCCTTGTTCCAAAAGCTACCACACTCAAGCAGCCCGTGCGCGTCATCAGCAACGGGCTGAGCCTGATGAGGTTCCGCAGAAGGCAAGCCCGAGTCGGCCCGTGGGAGGCGAGTTCGCAAAGTTCA
Organism: Mesorhizobium sp.; assembly: GCA_039916205.1. Classification (GTDB taxonomy): domain Bacteria; phylum Pseudomonadota; class Alphaproteobacteria; order Rhizobiales; family Rhizobiaceae; genus Mesorhizobium. The sequence goes on from JBDSLV010000020.1 coordinate 167, forward strand.
CGAGGCCGGATTCGTACGCCTCCAATCCATGCATTCGGTTTCTTTGCGGGCAAATTCTTGGGAAGGCTTCAATCTTGGTAGGAGAGTTCTCCCTTGGCCATCGCGGACCGGTCACAGGTATTTCGCCAGTTGCTTGAGCTCTGCCAGGGGGGTGCCGCCCGTTTCCGCGGTGTCGGTCAGGCAATACTCAATATGATCGTGGATCAGCTCGCGCTTTGCGCTGCTGATGGCGCTTTCCACGGCATGGAGTTGCTGCGCCAGATCAACACATTGACGATGCGCTCGAACATGGACGGCACCGCCGCGAGGTGACCTTGCGCGCGCTTCAAGCGCTTAACGATAGCGGGGTGCGAATGGTGAATGCCTTCGGACAGGCGCGCCTCCCCGGGGGATAGAGTCAAGCGCTCATGGGTGGCGCAGAACCGCATCCGCGCCATGGTCACGGACCTGTGCCGCAAACCAGTCGTGCAGCGCGGCCACGAGAGCGGGATCGCTGGCCTTGAAACGCAGCCGGGCGCCTTCTGGAAGTTGCTCGAAAGCCACGTGCATGCGTCCATCGCCTGCACGCAACTCCGCAAGCCCAGGCATTGCTTGTCCATGGACAGCGGATGGATCGGAGTAGTCGCCTTGTGCGAAGGCGGCGGCCTCCTTGTTCAGGTGCGCACGGATCAGGGTCACTTGCGTCGGATCCCCGTCTCGGGAGACGACATCCTGAGTCCCGCCATCCTTCAGCGGCGTAAATATATGGACGCTGCGGGCCAGGTCGAAGGGCATGACTTCGGCACCCAAATGTTGCGCATGTCCCGTCACATGCCCCGTATCCTGAGCAATGGCGGGCGCGACATTCAGCAATGTCGCAAGGGCTATGAGCTTGGCATCCATCCGGAAGCCTCCCTGATCAAGAGTGAAAAGGCGGTCGCAACCGAATTCGGCGGCGCTCGCGACTGATCGCGCCGGAGCGCTCCAACCCGGCAAGCGTGCGGTAGTAGGCTTCATGCGTGAGGCCGAGTTCGGCGGCGATATCGAGCAGTCGCCCCTCGAAAGCGACCTCGCCGGTGGCGCTCGCCCGCAATTGGAGATGTTTGAGCACACGGTCCTCCGCCGAGCGGATGTTGCGCAGTTCGAGCGCGTTTCGGGCAGCGTGGAGCTGCGATGTCACGCGCTCGATCCAGGCCATCGCCAGGGATGACGATGCGGCGAAGGCACGCTGAATATCTACCTTCGGACAGCTTGCGACCGTGACCGTTTCCAAGGCCTGGGCGTCGCAGTGGTAGCTGTCCGCAAACAGCGCCGCCTCGGCGAAGAGTTCACCGGCGCGACCGGTATGGATCGCAACTGCGTCCCCCGACGCGAGGTGGCGAAGCATGCGCAGCCGTCCGCGCCGGATGAGGAACACGCTTTCGGCGGTCTCCCCTTGCCGGAAGAGGAACTGTCCCAATGACAGGCTGCGGTCCCGTCGACTGGAAAACAGCGCGGCCGTATCGAGATCCTGCGAAGCCGGCGTCTCGATTTCGCCTGCTGTGGTCACGGGATGTCGGGTTTCTGCTTCTGGCTCCGTCATGAGGCCTCGATACCAGATTTTGGCCCAGATCATATGATCGAGATCATAAACGGCTGCTGCTTGCGCCACCTTTCTATCAATAGTCGACGAATCTCCATGGGCTTTTCTCGAGCAGGCGGTCTCGGAAACCATCTTCGCGTCGCTCAGGCGAGTGGCCAGAACTCTGCTTTGCTCCGTCGCGCCATGTCTAACGCCAATGATCCCTGCATCTCTAGATCACTAGCACCGGGGCAAAACCGCCGCCGGGCGTCCGGAAATTTGTGGTCTGACCCTGGTACAGGCGGGCGGCCGCGAGCAACACCTGGCCACCATAAGTATAAAGCCGGATGTCCATCTTGCGCGGCGTGGGCGCGCCATCGATCTCGATCATGCGCTGTCCGGGCGAGGCAAACGCCTGCGCCACATAGCCGCCACGGGCGATCTCCGCCCACACCCCTTTCGTCACCTTGTCCCCCCGGTAGACCGCCTTGCTGCCATAACCTGAGAGCGGCTTGAAGAACATGTCCTTACGGGATTGCCAGGCGACATCCGAGTTGTCAGCAGTGACCAGCAAGGTTCGGGGGACGCCGGCAAGCCGCGAGCGCTTCTCTGGAGAAAGGCCGAATGCTTCGAGCGCCGCCGGATCGGACAGCAGTGTCAGATTGCGCTTGCTTGCAAAGAGCGCATGGTTGTGCGGATTGGGTGTGACCACCACGGCGCCTTCCTGATAAGCCGCTCTGAGCGCGGCATGTTCCGGGCAATCGAGTGTAAAATCGACCAGGCGGTTGTAAACAAGGTCAATCTCCTGTCCGTCGAGCCGAAGCTTGCCGCCATCATATTTCAGCTCGCTTGCATCCCCGGTCGTCGCCTCGAAGCCGTGCTTCAGCAACAACTGGCTGGCAAGCACGAATTCAGGATAGAGATACTGCTCCTCAGGCCGATCATCGACGATCGCGATCCGTCGCGGCGAACCGGCTCCGCGCTGACGGCGCCATTCGCTCTCGAACATCGCAACGACACTGGCTTCGAAGCAGTCGTCCCTTGCGCCGATCAACGCCCGGTCGACTTCGGAGCAGCACGCCTTCTGTGCTCTGGCTAGCAAGGCATTGAGGAAAGCACCACCCGCGTTGGTGTTCACTTCGATCAGCTTGGGACCGTCATCGTCGAGGTGAAAATCGTAGCCCATCATAGCGCCGACAGGTCCGAAATCCCGTTGTGCGATTTCAGGAGCCCAGGAGAGAACGGCATCGCGGTAACCTTGCAATCTGGCTGTCGCCTCGACGGCAACGACAATGCCTTGCATCTCATCGAGGGCGGACGCAGGGAGGAAGACTGGAACGTTCGAAAACAGATGCGGCCGCGACGCAATGAAGGTTTCGCTGAATCCGAGGTCGCCGGCCTCGTGGTTCAGCGCCGCCCAAAGTGCCGTACGGTCGAGCGTAATGCAGAAGCATTTGCGGTTAAGTCGTTCCGACAGGGACGTGTTGGCTTCCGCTGCGCCGGGGACCGTGAGCATGTCAACGTCTCCTAGCCGATGGCAGCGTCAAGCGCGGTCTCGCCCTTGTCGACGACGACGACGCGAGCAATTGGCTGCCGACGGCTCTCTCCTCATCCGTGGGAATGACAAGCACTTCGACGCCGGAACCGGCGAGGCTGACGAACTCCTCGCCCTTGCGATTGAGTTCGTGGTCTATGCCAACGCCAAGCCAGCCGGCCGCGGCGCCGATCTTCTCCCGGATCGGTGGCGCGTTTTCGCCAATGCCTGCCGTGAACACAAGCGTATCCAGACCTCCGAGGGCGGCGGCCAGCGATCCGATCTCGCGCCCGATGCGATAGACGAACAGGTCGATGGCCTCAGCGGCGAAAGGATCGTCTGAGCCGATCAGCGTTCGCATATCACCGGACATTACCGACACACCGAGCAGACCGGATTGGTCATACAGAAGCGTGACCAGTTCGTCGGCCGAGAGCTTCTTCTCCTGCAGGAGATGGAGAATGATCCCCGGGTCGAGCGCGCCGCAGCGCGTGCTCATGACAAGCCCGTCAAGCGTCGAAAACCCCATCGTCGTGGCGACACTTCGTCCAGCGTTCATCGCGCACAGGCTGGCGCCGCTGCCGAGATGGGCAACGATCGTCCGGCCGCCGGCGCCCGCGCCGTAGCGGGACCGCAGCCGCGAAGCAATATGGCTGTAGGACAGCCCGTGAAAGCCGTAGGAAACAACGCCCGCCTCGGTCATCGCACGCGGCAGCCCATAAATCTTGGCGATCCCCGGCCGGGCGCAATGGAATGCGGTATCGAAGCATCCGACCTGAAGGGCCTGCGGCAGGAGGTCGGCTGCCAGTGTGACAATTTCGAGGTTGATTCGCTGATGGATCGGAGCCAGCGGTTCGAGCAGGCGCAGTGCCTCGATCGCGCGCGAGTCAAGCAGCGTGGCTTCCGTAAAATCACGGCCGCCATGAACGATCCTGTGCCCGACCCTACCGATGCGGCGCAGTAGATCGCGATCGGCAAGCAGAGAGGCGACTGTCGCGAATGCCTCCCCGATATCGATCGGTCCGCCGCTCAAGCTCCTGTCTATTTCAGGCCATCCCGTCGCAGCGTCCACACGCAGCTGCGGATGTTGCCCGAGCGAGGCGACATTGCCGCGCAGCAGCAGGGGAAGTTCATCCCGTCCCTCAAAGACAGCGAATTTCAGGCTCGAGGAACCGCCGTTCAGAACGAGGATGGCGTCAGTCATGGGGCGTCCGATATGCTGTCGCGACGAGTCCGGAATAATGGGCATCGGCTCAACCCGAACGGGTCGTCGCCGCATCCGGATCCTGCCCCCACTTCCAGTCGAGTATTTCCGGCATGTCCTGGCCATGGGCGCGAATATAGGCTCGATGCTCAAGCAGCTTGCTGTCCATCGCCTGCTTCAGCCCAACCCGTACGCTCTTGAGCTCCGGAACCCGATCAAGCACGCTTTGGACGAGGTGGAACCGGTCGAGGCCGTTCAAAACCGTCATGTCGAAGGGCGTCGTGGTCGTGCCTTCCTCGTTAAAGCCACGAACATGGATGTTGTCGTGATTGGCGCGCCGATAGGTCAGGCGATGAACGGTCCAGGGATAACCATGATAGGCGAAGATGACGGGTTTGCCGATGGTGAACAGCGCGTCGAAATCTCGATCCGACAGGCCGTGCGGGTGATGCTCCTTCGGCTGAAGCGTCATCAGGTCGACGATGTTGACCACTCTGATTCTGAGCTCTGGAGCATGGTGCCTGAGGATCTGGACAGCGGCCAGCGTTTCAAGCGTCGGAACATCGCCGGCGCAAGCCATGACGACGTCTGGCTCGGCACCAGCGTCCGTCGACGCCCAGTCCCAGATGCCGATGCCTGCCCTGCAATGGACAATTGCCTTGTCCATCGACAGCCACTGCCATGACGGCGGCTTGCCGGCGACGATGACGTTGATCCGGTTCCAGGTCTGCAGCACATGGTCGGTGACGCAAAGCAAGGTGTTGGCATCCGGCGGCAGAT
>JBDSLV010000021.1:0-2624 GCA_039916205.1 Mesorhizobium sp.
GCCTCGATGCGCTCCATGCCGGCGGGATCAGCGGCGGAGATAATGCAGTTTTCCGCCGCATCCACGCACAAACGTCCAAGACCCTCAAAGGCCTGGCTGTCTAAACCGTGCGACATCGTCTTCTTCAGCCTCGAATGGGGCGCAACCCCGAATGGTCAATGTCTCATGTTCGATACGAAATTTGCAATCGTGCTCAAGGATGATCTGCCGGTCTGGCAGAAACTCAACGTCACGGCCTTCCTGACCAGCGGCATCGTCGCTCAGTTTCCAGACATCATCGGCGAACCTTATCGCGATCGCGCCGGCAATCTCTACAATCCGCTTTCGATCCAGCCGGTCATCGTGCTTTCCGCCGACCAGGCGGCGCTGGGCGCCATCCACCGGCGTGCGCTGGAACGTGGCATCGAAACCTCACTTTATGTCGAAGAGATGTTCTCGACCGGCCATGATGTGGCAAACCGGGCCGTCTTCGCCGAATTCGCGCCCGAGGACGCCAAGGTCGTCGGCATTGCCTTGCGTGCCGACAAGAAGATCGTCGACAAAATCACCAAGGGTGCACGTATGCATCCCTAGATTCTTCGAACCTAGCTCCTTTCGAGCCTGATCCTGGCGCTGTCTCTTGTTGTGCCAGCGCCTTTTGGCTTGCCGCAAGCCGGCAATTGCCGCAAAGGTGGGCCTCACCTTGCTTCCCGCCCGGCCTGAAATTGAACGCTCCTCAAAAACAAGACGAAAGCGCGACGCCGCCGGCGGCGATCCTCTGCATGCTTTCCGTCTACGTCTTCTTCACCTTTCTCGACACCAGCAGCAAATACCTCGTCCTTGCCGGCATCTCGGTTCTGGTTGTCGCCTGGGTCCGCTTTGCCGTGCATGTCGTGCTGGTCGGCACGCTGTTGCGCGGCTGGCGTGATCCGGCACGGTTTCGTCCGGTCAACCTGCCGGCACATGTGCTGCGCGGCCTGTTCCTGTTCGGCTCGACCATGTTCAACATCCAGGCGCTGCGAACCTTGCAGCTGGCCGAGACCACGTCGATCTACTTCTTCGGGCCGATGGTGATCACGGCCCTTGCCGGCCCGCTGCTTGGTGAGTGGGCGGGCTGGCGCCGCTGGCTGGCAATCCTGTCCGGCTTTGTCGGTGTGCTCATCATCACCCGGCCAGGCGTCGGCGTTTTCGGCATCGGCCACCTCTTCGCGCTCGGCTCGATGCTGTCGAACACGTTCTACGTCATCATGACGCGCCGCATGTCGGCGACCGAGACCTCGGAGAGCCTCATCCTGTTCTCTGCCCTGGCGCCGGCGGTGCTGCTTCTGCCCTTGCTGCCGTTTTCGTTCTCCTTGCCGCATGACGGCTGGCACTGGTTCGTCCTGCTCATGCTCGGCGTGTTCGGTGGCGTTGGCCACTGGCTGCTGGTGCAGGCCTATCGCATGGCCACGACCACCGCTCTGGCGCCCTATCCCTATTCGCAGATGGTGTGGATGATCCTTTCGGGCCTGATCGTCTTCCACCAGTTTCCCGACCGCTGGACACTGGTTGGCGCCGCCATCATTGTCGCCAGCGGGCTCTACATCGTTCACCGCGAGCACCGGCTTCGCCTGCGCAGCCGCGCTGTCCTTGATGTCGAGAGCGAAGCATTGGCAAAAAAACTTTGATTTGCCCGCGATCGATGGCATAAGGCCGCCTTTAAACAGTTTAAATACGCTGGGAGCGCAGGTCACTGGCACAGAAGATCAAGCTTTCGACGATCGCGGACGCGCTCGGCGTGTCCACGGCCACGGTTTCGCTGGCACTGCGCGACAGTCCGCTGGTTGCCGGGGCCACGCGCGACCGCATCAAGGAACATGCGCGCGCCATCGGCTATATCTACAACCGCCGTGCCGCCAGCCTGCGCACCTCGCGCTCGGGCATTGTCGGCGTCGTCGTCCACGACATCATGAACCCGTTCTTCGCCGAGATCCTGCGCTCGATCGAAAGCGAGCTCGACCGCAGCCGGCAGACCTTCATCCTGTCCAACCACTACGATCAGCTGGAAAAACAGCGCACCTTCATCGACACGCTGCTGCAGCTCGGCGCCGACGGCGTCATCATGTCACCGGCCATCGGCACGCCGCCCGAGGACATCCTGATGGCCGAGGAAAACGGTCTGCCGGCGGTGCTGATCGCGCGCACCGTCGAGGGCGCCGACGTGCCGGTGTTTCGTGGCGACGATGCCTATGGCACCGGGCTTGCCACCAACCACCTGATCTCGCTTGGCCACAAGCGCATCGCCATGATCGGCGGCACCGACCAGACCTCGACCGGCCGCGATCGCTATCAGGGCTATGTCAACGCCATGGAGGCGGCCGGGCTGGAAGTCAGGCCGTCCTGGCGCATTGCCGGTCCGCGCACCAAGCAGGGCGGCTTCGAGGCAGCCGGGCAGTTCCTGGCACTGAAGGACAAGCCGACTGCTGCCTGCTGCTGGAACGATCTCGTCGCCATCGGCCTGATGAACGGCATTGCGCGCGCCGGCCTGGTGCCGGGCATCGACATCTCCGTTACCGGCTATGACGATCTTGAGGAGGCTGCGATCGCGACGCCGGCTTTGACCACGGTCTGGAACGGCCAGCGCGAGGTTGGCCGCCGCGCCGCCA
>JBDSLV010000022.1:0-10438 GCA_039916205.1 Mesorhizobium sp.
AACCCCCGTTGTGAACTGCCCGGCCCATGCTTTGCCTGAAATCATGGCGGCAAGATTGCCATGATGTGGAGTGCCCGGATGTTTTACGCCAGTGAAATCGAACAGTTCACGGCGATTGCCGCGCTGCGCCGCTCGCGATCAGCCGGTCTTGAATCCATACGCCGCGCCAGGGCCATGCGTTTGAAGCCCGCCTGATCCGGTTTGTCGCGGCCTCGCCCCGCGAAATCGCGAAACTTGTCAGTAACGAACATCATGCTACAATTGAGCCGGGGCTAATGTACTGGGACGACGAACCGGTGCAGGCAAATTTTGGGTGGGTTTGACGTTGGGCACAAGCGTGAGGTTTGGGGCAAGATCCCTTTCTGTCCGTTCGGCGGTGGTGGAATGCAGCAGCTGCGGCGGTGCCGGGCAGATTTTCCAATGCCCACGCTGGACAAGCTCCAACGGCCATTGCTGTCCTGCCGGCACCCATCAACGCGGTTGCCCCGGTGAAACCACGGCGTGCGTCCAATGTGACGCAGGCAGTCTGCCGGGCAATCTGCCAGGCGCCAAGCTCGCCTCCTCCGCAAGCCTGAAACCAACAGGCTAAAGGCCGTTCCGGCGTCGTGGCGGCAGTTTCTGCCAGGCCGCACCGACGGTACGCATTGCGCACGGCTTATTGTCGTGGCCTGGGAACCAGCAATACCTATATGTGTTATATCCAGTTGCACCGCAGGATGGGGCGTTGAACCTCCCGCATCAGGTGCTGCTGTCTTTCCTGCTTGCCGATAACAGAAAGCGAGGCCCGAGATGGCTGACGACAAATCGAAGACAAAACAGGACCGCAAGCTGGTTTCGGGCGACGAGCCTTACGAGGTCGCCGCCTTTGCCAGGAAATACGGCATTCCGCCCAGCGAGGCGCAGACCATCATCAAACGCTACGGCCCATCGAGGAAGAAACTCGATTCCTATATGGCTGCCCGAAGCTAGACGCCTCCGGCGGACGAACATCCGGTTCGCCCGCCCGCCGCGCTATACCCAGATGGAGGGTCGCGAGATGTCTGACACCGCACGCAGGACAGGAAGCTGCCTGTGCGGCGGCGTTCAGTTCTCTGTCAGCGGTGCACCGCTCAGGGTCGGGCTGTGTCACTGCAAGGATTGCCGCAAGGCCGGTGGCTCGGCCTATTCGGCTTACGCCATCTGGCCGCTCGACGCCTTCGAGACGACGGGCATCGTCAACACCTATGCGCGCCGCAGTTTCTGCCCAACCTGCGGCAGCCGCGTCACCTGGGTCGAGGATGACGAGGCCGAGGTGATGCTCGGCAGCCTGGATGTGGCGCCAACCGATCTCAACCCCGAATACGAATTGTGGACAGGCCGCCGTGAAAGATGGCTGCACGCACTGCCCGGCGCCGAGCAGTTCGAGCATGACCGTGTGGTCGGCCAAAACGACGATCTGGTCACAAAGTCTGGCGTCCTTCCGGACGCCGACGCCCACGAGTAAAAATCAATACGACGATCGGAACCCTCCCCTGCGGCTCGCGTTAACCGGCGCCTTGCAGCAACGGAGATGTGTTCTTGAACGACAAGATTTTTCCCCGTCCTATCCGGTTGAAATTCGCTCCCGAGCGCGAACGCGTGGTGCGCAGCGCCTGGGAAGGGCTTGAGTGCCTGGAAGACTGGCCTGCTGGTCAGGGCCGGCGATATCATGCGGCATTGCGGAGCTGCCGCGATGCGTTGGATGGCTGGACGCCGCCCGAAAAAGCAATGCGGGCCATGATCGAGGTCGCCCGCGAGGCGGAAGTCCTCGCCAATGCGGAGAAACAATGATGCTGGCCCTTCGCTTGTCCGCGCCGCTACGCATAAGGCCGGCCGGCACCGAGACCGTTCGAGACGTCTCTACCTTGCAAGATGCCAGCGAAATTCTCATCGATTGGCCGCACGCCAAACGCGGCCCCTTCTATCAAACGGCGCGAGAACAGATCGAGGCGGCTTTGGAAGGCAGGGCAACGGCGGCACAGGCACAGGAGGCGTTCTCTGCCTTCTGCGTCCACGCCGGCGTTCTGGTTCGCTAATCGCGGAAATCAACGAAAAGGCAGGCAAGGCATTGTGCCAAGCCTGCCTGTGTGTTGTAGCGCGCCTATTATTCTCCTGAAATCTCGCCCTGCACGATCTTGTGGGATGTCCCGAGATCGAAACTCTTTGGTGCCATCAGCATCAGGGTAATGACGATGGCGATCGACGCAAGAAACGTGGCGGTGCTGGCTATATCTCTCAAGACCTGTCCTCCTCCATTTCGAATCAAGACAGAAACGTTTCTCCCGCACCGTGGTTCCGCTCCCGGGACATCTCGTCCGAAATCGTTTCGCCTACTGCTTGGGCGGCTGCGCGGGCATTTCGCCGGGTTTGATCACCGGGGTCTTCCCCTCATCCGGTGGCGGCGCGGTCATGCCCTGGTCGCCGGTGGCCGGCGGCTTCAGCACCCCGCCGCAGTCAGTCAGCGTCTCCGTCAGATCGGTGCCGCTCGGCTGCTGCTTTGCGCCGGGATCGTTCTGGATCCGGCATTTGTCGGCCTGCGGCGCCTGGCCGGTGCCGTTCTGATCGGTCTGGGCCGCGGCTGGTGCGGCAAGCGCGAGCATTATGGCGATTGGTGCGATGGCGAGAATTTTCATCCCGGCTTCCTTTCGTCCTTTTGGGGTCGCCGGCGGCGGCCACCTCAGGAGAAACAACGCTTGTCAGCCAAAAAGGTTGGCCCAAAAAGGTTGGCTATGCCGGCGCAAGCGACTACCGCCCCGGCCGATTTCTCATGCATCCCATCGGGATGCGGGCAAGCCAACCACTTCCTTACCGGCGCTTGGCTGACCCTGAAGTCGAAGTCTTGCTCGACTGCTTGTCATCGGCACCAGGCTTCAGTTCGAGCCGATGCAGAAGCCCCGCGACAACCAGCACGATCAGCGCGCCGAGCCCGGCCACCTGCCACAACCCAAGTCCACAGGCGACGCCGATCGCGCCAGCCAGCCACATGCCGGCCCCGGTTGTCAGCCCCTGCACTTCTCCGCGCGAAAACATGATCGAGCCAGCTGCCAGGAAGGCAACGCCAGCGGTGACCGCTTCGACAACACGGATCGGATCGACTTTCACCGAGTCCATGGCGAACATCGGCGCATGGATGATCTCGATGGTGAGGATGCCGAATGTCGCCGCCGCCACACAGATCAGAATATGGGTGCGCAGTCCCGCCGGGCGATTGCGCCATTCGCGTTCGAAACCAATCACGGCCCCATACAGGGCCGCCAGCATCAGCCGCGCCGCGATGACCGGGAACGATATGTAGGTAGGGTGTCCGAATTCCTCAGCGAGCTGTTCCATGCGTCCCCTTTCGAAGGCTTGACGCGAAAAACGCAGTCGAGCTCCCCCGGTTCCCCAGCGCCTGTGAAGTCTCTCAAAAACGGCCGGATGCATGTGCACAAGCGCGAAAGTTTACGCCGCGTGAAAACACAACCAAAAGATGTACCCAATAAAGGTGCTTGACTGTGGCGACCGCCAGAAACGTTGGCTTTGTGGTAAAAAAACCGAAAATATTTCGCCGGCTAGAAGCCAAATTTCGAATCAAAATCAATAACATATTCAGCATTGCTAATATTTGAACTACACCCTGCGGCATCTGGTCCAACCAGATTCTCGCTGCCACCCCAGATTGCCACTTGCCCTCACGGAAATTTGATTCAATAACGCTTTTCAAGTCTTGGGGGCTTTGGTTTGGGGTTAGGGTCGTCTCCCCCGAAAGTGCTTTTGCGCCAGCCGCGAAAGCTCACGGTTGGGTAGGACACCGGTCTCTTCAAAGTACGGCTTAACGATCTGGAACGGCCGTCTTCGGACAGGCCCATCGTCGGGTTCGAACGTGATGTTCGACCGGCAAGAGCGCGGGGATATGCGATGATCTTGAAAATTGGTGGCCAGTATGGCGGGCGGTTCGCGCCTTTGTTGCGGCTGATCGAAAACGCGCCGCTGAAAAAGGCCGGCGTCATGGCACTGACCAGCGCATCCGTCGTCGCACTGGCGACGTCGCTGGCGGCAACCCCGACCCATGCTGCCGATCAGGTCCTGAGCACCGGGACATATGCAGGGCCGATCACAGGCCCGGATGGCGTCCACAAGGACGGTACCGGCACCGCCACCTTGACTGGAACCAACACCTACGCCGGCGTCACCACGATCGATCCCGGCGGCACGCTGGCACTCTCGGGCAGCGGCAGCATCGCCTCGTCCAGCGGCGTCCTTGCCGGCGGTACGTTCGATATTTCGGGCACCACCAGCGGCGCGTCGATCAAGACGCTGACCGGCGGCGGCAAGGTTGTGCTTGGTGCCCAGACACTCACCATCACCGCCGCGTCGGGCAATTTCGTGAACATCATCGAAGGCACTGGCGGCCTCACCATCGCTGGCGGCACGCAGAAGCTCGACTTCATGAACACCTATACCGGCAAGACCACCATCGACAGCGGCGCCACGCTGGCGCTGACCGGTCAGGGCCGGGTCGACAAATCTAGCGGTGTCGAGGTCAACGGCACCTTCGACATCTCGGCCTCCGTCGGCACGCAGATCAAGGCGCTGACCGGCAGCGGTTCGGTCGAGCTCGGCGCACAGTTCCTGCGCATCACCAACGCATCGGGCACGTTCTCGGGCGCCATCCATGGCACCAACGGCATTAGCCTCGACAGCGGCACGCAGATCCTGACCGGCGCCAACGATTTCAGCGGCAGCACGGGTGTTTCGCAAGGAGCGACTTTACAAGTCGGCAATGGCGGCACGACCGGCTCCATCGTCGGCGATGTGAACAATGGCGGCACCCTGATCTTCAACCGCTCAAGCGAACTGAGCTATGGCGGCGCCATCACCGGCCTAGGCACGGTCTCCATCACCGGTGGCGGCAAGATCATCCTCAGCAACGACAACAGCGTGCGCAACGCCATCATCGCCGCCGGCAACACGCTGCAGCTCGGCACTGGCGGCACCACTGGCACGATCGGTGGCAGCAGCGCCGCGAGCATTACCAACAATGGCGCCCTGATCTACAAGCGCTCCAGCGGCTTGACCTACAGGGGCGTGTATTCCGGCTCCGGCACCATAGAACAGGCCGGCACCGGCACGCTGACCTTGACCGGCAACAGCTTGGGCTTCACCGGCAGCACGACAGTATCATCCGGCTCGCTCATGGTCGGATTCGCCGGCACCGGCAAGCTCGGCGGCGATGTCGAGGTGAAGTCCGGCGCCCGCCTCGGCGGCACCGGCACGATTGGCGGCGATGTCACCATCCTGGCCGGCGCGACACACGCCGTTGGCGATCTCACCGGCGCGCAGATAGTCGGCACCCAGACCGTCAGCGGCGATTACATCAATCATGGCAGTTTCGAAATCCAGGGCACGCCCGCCGGAACCGACAAGCTCGTCGTTGCCGGCACGGTCGACATCACAGGCGCAACGCTCAAACTGTCGCTGTCTCCAACAACGGCGGTAAGCTGGAACCTGCTGAACGGCCCGTACACGATCATAGACAAGCAGAGCGCCGGCAGTGTCACGGGCACCTTTGCCTCGGTGAACAACAATCTTTCCTTGTTCCTCGACCAGACCGTCAACTATGCCGGCGGTGACGGCAATGACGTGACGCTCAAACTGACCCGCAACGACATCGCGGTCTCCGACGTCGCGGAGACCGCCAACCAGGATGCGACGGCGCAAGCCATCGATCAGCTTGGTGGCGGCAATCCGCTGGCAATGGCGATCCTGCTGCTCACCGACGAGGATGCCGCGCGTCTCGCCCTCGATGCCGTGTCTGGCGAGGCCTACGCTTCGGCCAAGGGCGTGATGCTGCAGGACAGCCATTTCGTCATCGATGCCGCGACGTCCCGCATCCGCTCGGCGCTGGACGGCGTCGCTACGGCCTCGATCCCGGTCATGGCCTATGGCGAAGGCGGCCCCGAGATGGTGGCGGCCGACAGCAACCGCTTCGTCGTCTGGGGCCAGGCCTTCGGCTCCTGGGCCAGCGGCAAGGATGACGGCAACGCCGCCGCCTTCAAGCGCTCCACTGGCGGCTTCCTCGCCGGCGGCGACGGCGCGGTCGGCGACACCTGGCGGGTTGGCGTGCTGACCGGCTACAGCCAAAGTTCCTTCGATGTCGCCGACCGCTCTTCCACCGGTTCCAGCGACAACTACCACCTTGGCGTCTATGGCGGCGGAGAATGGGGAGCTTTCGGCCTGCGCGGCGGCGCCGCCTACACCTGGCATCACATCGAGACCGGGCGCACGGTTGGCCTGCCGGGCTTCGCCGACGCCCTGACGGCGGCCTACAATGCCGGCACCGCGCAGGTTTACGGCGAGGCCGGCTACCGCGTCGACACGAGCCAGGCATCGTTCGAGCCCTTCGCCAACCTCGCTTACGTCAACCTGCATACCCAGGGCTTCACAGAGAAGGGAGGCGCCGCGGCGCTGACGGCGGCGGCATCGACCACCGACACCACCTTCACCACGCTGGGTGTCAGGGCATCGACCGACCTCTCGCTCGGCAGCATCCCGGTGACGGCGCGCGGCATGCTCGGCTGGCGTCATGCCTTCGGCACGGTCACGCCGACGTCGCAAGTTGCCTTCGCCGGCAGCGATCCATTCTCGATCGCCGGTGCCCCGATCGCGCGCGACACAGCCATCGTCGAGGCCGGCATCGACCTCGACATGGGCAGCGCCACCAAGCTCGGCCTCAGCTACACCGGCCAGTTCGGTGGCGGGTTGAGCGACAACGGCTTCAAGGCCAGGCTTGGCATGGAGTTCTAGGCAGACATCGGCCCGCACTGGATTCAACGGTGAGTGCTTCCAGTGCTCACCGTTGATTGCGGGCGGTTGCAAAAAATCACCCGCGCACGCGCCCGTCGCCGGAACGTGAGTTCGGCCTTGCCGTTTGCACTGTCCCCAAACAGAGGTGATGGATGCAGCGCTATGAAGTGGTCGAAGAGCCGGTCGGGACATGGGTCGTTCTGGATAGTCTTGTCGGTGTGCCGGCCGAATGGGACGACCAGGTGCTGATTGGACTGACCTGGCACGAGGCGACCTATGCGGCGGCATCGCTGGAAACCGCTCGGTGGAATGACAGTCCAGGCAGACCATCGGCCGCTTGACGGCAGGCATCAAAACCTCGAACGCCGCGCCTGATGCGGCAAAGGCATTTCCAATGCGAGCGAGCATTGGCAAGCGAGTTCCGGCAGCGCGCCAAAGGCGCGCCACCGGGATTGTCAGCGCCTAAAGTCCGAAGGTCACCAGACCTTGGGCGTCGATGCGCCAGCCCGGGTTCCAGGCGATTTCCCAGGCGTGATCGTCTGGATCGGCGACATAGCCGCGAAACCCGCCATGCGGCGGTGCGTCCGCTGGCCTCAGCACGCGGCCGCCAGCGCGGACAAGACCGGCCATGACGACAGCCACCTCGTCTTGGCTGGATACGTTGTGCGCCAGCGAGAAGGCGCCGGGCGACAGCAGGCCGCGTCGGTTCATATCGGCTTCCAGGGCTGGCTTGGAGAAGGTGCCGAGCATCAGCCCATTCATTTGATAGAAAATGATCTCCTCGTTCTCGAACACGGGCGACCATCCGAACCCGTCGGCATAAAACCGCCGCGAGCGGGCAAGATCGAGAATTCCAAGCGTGATGACGGAAATTTGCTGTTGCATCTCAAGTCCTTTCGTTCAGCCACGCACCATGCATGGCTGTTGTTCTTGGGACTCAGCGCCAAGGCGAAGGCCAGGACCCGCTTGCGCGGGGGTTGGGCTAACCGCACCAACCTCTCCTTTTTCGACAGGCGTGATTTTGAATCCGGCCCGCCTCGAATGCAAGCGCCAGGGAAAAGGCTCCTGACAAATCGGCGCGCCGCCCGGTTCGGCGAGCGATTATTTTCGAGCTCAAAAGACCGGTGATTTCGGAACCTTGACCAGCCGTTGGAGTTGCCTTCTCGACCCCTCATTCAAGGGCGACCCTCATTCAAGGAGCAAGGACTTGAGCAGCGACAAAAGCGATCTCGACCGTACCTGGAAGCTGATGGAGAAGATCGGCTTCTGCATGCTGGCGACCCGCGAGGGCAAGGACATCCGTTCGCGCCCGATGGCGGCTCACGTGGTGCGGCAGGAGAACGCCGTCTATTTCCTCACCGATGTCGACAGCCACAAGGATGACGAGATCGATGCCGAGCCCAATGTCGGGCTCGCCTTCGCCGATTCAGGTGGCCAGAAATATGTATCGGTCAGCGGTCAGGCGGTGGTGTCCAACGATCGCGCCAAAATCAAGGAATTGTGGTCCACACCCGCCAAAGCCTGGTGGGACAGCGCCGACGATCCGGCGATCCGTGTGCTGAAGATCACCCCAAGGGATGCACAGTATTGGGACAGCCCCGGCACCCTCGTCAGCTACGTCAAGATGCTGGCAGCGGCCGTGACCGACAGCCGTCCCGAGATCGGCGACAGCGGCAAGGTCAAGATGTAAGCGCGGATCACGCAACCCGTGCGAACGGGCCGGGCCGACACCTGCCGGCTCGGCAAGGAGGAGAAGATGACTGTCAAGAACGCACTCGCCGGCATCGCGGTCAACGACTTGGCGGCGGCCATACGCTGGTATGAAAACCTGCTCGACAGGGAACCCGATGCGCGTCCCATGGACAGTTTGGCCGAATGGCGCTTCGCCAGTGGCGGCTGGATCCAGGTGTTTCAGGATGGCAGGCGTGCCGGCCACTCTTCAGTGACATTCGCCGAGAACGACATGGACGCCCGGCTGGCGGATCTCGCTGCCAAAAGCATAGAGATCGGTTCAACCGCCGATGGCGATCTGGTCAGGACGGCCATCATCACCGATCCCGACGGCAACCAGATCGTTTTCGCCCAAGGCAAGGATTTCGAGCACAGATCGACATCGTGATCGCCGGACTGGCGAACATCAGACCGGCCCGGTTCCGGGACCGCTTTGATCGTCGACGGGGGATCCGGCCGTGGCATCTCGTTGCGGGCATTGCTCGTAGCCGTGGTCGCGGCCGCCGCAGAACGCACAGCACATGGCTTCGCGATCCTCGCCGCCGGGTCGCCATGTCTGCGCGCCAGGCCACCACTTCGGCGTCTCGTAAGGTTTTCTGTTGTCCATGCCCAGCAATGCGCGACTTCACTTTTGGTTGCGATGCAAAATAGCCGCGTGCTTACTGTTGCGGAACCGCGACGGGGAATGCGAGTTTAGGAGACAGAATTTTCCCCGAGGCCACTGCCATGCCCATTCGTCGACTTGTCCCGCTAACCGCCGCGCTTCTTCTGGCTGCCACCAGCCTCGCCGATGCCCGCCCCGACACCCGAGCCATGAGCTGCGAGCAGATCCAGCAACTGGTCCAGAGCCGCCGTGCCGTCGTTCTGACCACCGGCCCCAATACCTATGACCGCTATGTCAGGCAGTTCGGCAATGAATGCGACTGGCCGGAAGTGCCGATGAGCTCCTATGTACAGGCCCGGGATGGACGATGCCCGCTCTACAGGTGCAGCGAGCCGGTTTTCGCCTTTCCGGATTGATCAGCGCCGCCGTGCTCATTTGCGTAACACCGCACGGATCGCGTTGATCCTGCTCCCCGAACCAGCTAGGGGTGTACTGGCTGATTGCATTATCCCGCTTCGTCTAATGGTAGGACAGCGCCCTTTGAAGGCGTGAATCGTGGTTCGAGCCCATGAGCGGGAACCAGCACTCTCGACCCACGGCACTGTTGACCCCAACACTGTCGACCCCAGCACGGTCGACAATGAATGCCATCGGCTTGACGGCCAATTCCTGAAACCATTTCGCCGAACCTGCGTTGACCAACACCCGTCAGACACAGGAGACACCCATGACCGTCAACTGCCGCGTATCCGTCGACAACCGGCCGCAAGCCACCGACGCCATTTTCCAGGCGGTTCCCCGGATCGGCGAAAGCGTCTCACTGTCGATTGAAGGAAATGCCCAGGACTTTCGCGTCTCGCGCGTCGTTCACGTGCCGAACGGTTCGCTCGAAGGTGCCGCGATCATCGTCGAAGTGACGACCAATCTTATGTAGAAGCCGGCGATACCGCCGCCGCGTCGGCGGTTGATCCCGTGCGGCTGCTCATCCGTGGGAATGAGCCCCTCATTCCCACAAGGAGCCCATCATCAGAAGAAATTGGCTAGCTGTTCTCGCTGCCGGCGGCGCCGTTAACGGCATCCGCCGGCAGAATCCCGTAGTCCTGCGACTTGATGCCCTGCTCTGCCGTCAGGAACCCATCGGCGGCCAATCCGCGCCGCAGCAATTCCCTGACAGCGGCTGATCGGCTTGGCATGCGCTTGTCATAGCGCCAGTTTTCCAACGCCGACAATTCGTCGGCGGTCAGCATGATCTGCAATCGTTCCGGACGTTCCAGTTCAGCCATGGCGCTTCCTCGCTCA
>JBDSLV010000023.1:0-11357 GCA_039916205.1 Mesorhizobium sp.
TATGGCGCACAGCTCGCCGCCATGCTCGGCCTGCCCTATGCGTTTGCCTCGCATTTCGCGCCAGCTGAACTCGACCATGCGCTGGACATCTACCGCTCGCGCTTCCAGCCGTCGGACCAGCTCGACAAGCCGCATGTCATGCTCGGCCTCAACGTCTTCGCCGCCCCGACCGATGCCGAGGCGCGGCTGTTGTTCACCTCGCTGCAGCAGGCCTTCGTCAATCTGCGCACCGGCCGGCCAGGCCGGCTGCCACCGCCGGTCGAGAACTACGAGCACGACCTCGACCCGATGGCAAAGACCATGCTCGGCCAGGCATTGTCCTGCGCCGTGGTTGGCTCACCGGAAACGGTCCGGCAAGGCATTGATGCTTTCGTGCGCCGCACCGGTGCCGACGAGTTGATGGTCACCGCGCAGATATTCGACCACGCGGCGCGGGTGCGGTCGTTCGAGATCCTGGCCGACGCCCATAAATCGCTGTCGCAGGCCGCCTGACGCGATTTCAAACCCGATTGCGCTTTTGCCGACGCCATCCTTTTGCTAAGGGCGGCGTATCCCTTAAGGAGACCGGCACACCGTGACCAACGACCATGACGCGCGCATGCATTTCGCAATCAAGCTGGCGCGGCGCGCCGGTGAACTCGGGCTGAAATATTTTCGCGACCTCGACAATCTGACGATCGAGAGCAAGGGCCATCAGGATCTCGTCTCGGACGGCGACCGCGAAGTGGAGCTGTTCATTCGCGCCGCCATCGCAGCCGACTACCCACAGGACGGCATCGTCGGCGAGGAGCATGCCTCGGTTGCCGGATCGAGCGGCAATGTCTGGGTGATCGACCCGATCGACGGGACCGCGAACTTCGTGCGCGGCATTCCGGCCTGGTGTGTGGTGATCGCGTGCGCCAGGCATGGCGAGACCGTCGTTGGCGTCATTCACGAACCATCGACCGGGGAGACTTTCCATGGCCGGCTTGGCGGCGGCGCCTTCGTCAACGGCCGGCCGATCAAGACCAGTGAAGCCATGAGCCTTGAGGAAGGGTCGGTTGGAACCGGCTTTTCAAACCGGGCGGAAGCCCAGAACATCGCCGTGCTGGTCCGCCACCTGCTGGCCGATGGCGGCGTGTTCTTCCGCAACGCCTCGGGCGCGCTGATGCTCGCCTATGTCGCCGCGGGGCGCCTGCTCGGCTATGTCGAAGAGCATATGAACGCCTGGGATTGCCTGGCCGGCATGCTGCTGGTCGAGGAAGCCGGCGGCACGATCCTCAAGGCGGATCCGAAGACGGTGCTGCAAAAAGGCACGCAGGTGATCACTGGCGGGAAGCATGTCTTCCCGAAGCTGCATGCGCTTTGCTCAGAGGCATTCAAAAGCTAGGTGCGTCGCGCCGGCTAAACGCTTGCGGTTTGCGCGATCGCGCCCAGCGGGCGGCAAGAATTGCGGATCATCAGCCGGCCCTTGAGCGTCAACTTGCGTGGCGGCGCGTCCCGGTTGCCGGCGAGACGGTCAAGCAGCAGGTTGGCTGCCTGTTCGCCGATAGCCTGGACCGGTTGCGCCACCGTGGTCAACTGCGGCTGGAACACATCCGACCACGGAAAATCATCGAAACAGGCCACCGAAACATCTTCCGGGCAGGACAGGCCGATGTCGCGGATGGCCTTCATGGTGCCGATCACCATCGGGTTGTTGGCCGAGAAGATCGCGCTTGGACGATCATGCTGTGAAAGCAGTTGCATCGTCGCGTTGTAGCCATCGACCTCATGGAAATTGCCGAAGCGGACCAGATCGTTCTCGACCGGCAGGCCGGCGGCATGCAAGGCCTCGCGGTAGCCCGCCATACGGTCGTGCATGGGGGAAATGTCGAACGAACCGGTGATGTAGCCGATGCGCCGGTGGCCGAGATTGATCAGGTAAGTGATCGCATCGAACACCGCGCGCTGGTTGTCGAGGACGACGGTGTCGGTATCGACGCCCTCGCAGACACGATCGAGCAGCACCACCGGTACATTGGCATCATCGACGATGCCTTTCAGAATCCCTCCGCCACCGACGCGCGCGACGATCAGGCCATCGACCATGCGATCGAGCAGCAGCCGTATCTGCTCGTCCTGCGTGTTCAGGTCCTCGTCGGTGCAGCACAGCATCACCGCATAGCCGGCGCGGTCGAAAGCCTGCTGGATCACCGAAACGACATCGGTGAAAAACGGATTGGTGATGTGCGGCACCGTCAGGCCGATGGTGCGCGTCGTGCCCATTTTCAGGCTGCGGGCAATGGCGTTGCGCTTGTAGCCGATGTCTCGGATCGCCTGCTCGATGCGCAGGCTGAGTTCGGGGCTGACTGTCGCCGTACCGTTGATTAGCGCCGACACGGTGGCGACAGAAACGCGCGCCGCCTCAGCCACGTGAAGCATGGTGGGCGCCGTCGATTTTCGCTGCCTTGTCCGCCCTGACGCTGTCATTTTCGAAACGTTTCGTCACCCCTCTCTGCCAATACCTACGGAATTCGGCTGGTTTAGGCAAGAATCGAAATGCATCTAACTTGCATCGCCGGATATCAGCTTGACACGATCGAAACGTTTAGATTAGCGTTTGGGTCAGGTTGACGACGACGGAAAGGGAGGCCGTCATTGTCATGGACCATGAGAGTTCCCGTTCCCAGGAGCACAGTGCGGCAGGGCCCGACCGCTCAGACATCGTTCTGAGCGCCGCGCATATTTCCAAGAACTTTGGCGGCATCGCCGCGCTTGCCGATGTCGGCTTTGACCTGCGGCGCGGCGAGGTCCATGCGCTGATGGGCGAGAACGGCGCCGGTAAGTCGACGCTGATGAAAATCCTCTCCGGTGTCTACACCAGCTACGAAGGCACCGTGCATGTCGATGGCCGGCCGGTCAGCTTCGCTGGCGTCCGCGATGCCGAGGACGCCGGCATCGCTATCATCCATCAGGAACTCAATCTGGTTCCCGAGCTCAGCGTCGCCGACAACATCTTTCTCGGGCGCGAGAAGCTGATCGCCGGGCTGATCATCGACCGCAAGGCGAGCAGCCGCGCCGCCAGCGCCCTGTTGCAGCGGCTCGGCATCGAACTCGACCCGGAAGCGCGGGTCGGCGGCTTGCGGGTCGGCGAACAGCAGCTGGTCGAGATCGCCAAGGCGCTGTCGATGTCGGCGCGCATCCTGATCATGGATGAGCCGACATCGGCGCTGTCCTCCGCCGAGTGCCAAAGACTGTTCCGGATCATTCGCCAGCTTGCCGAAAGCGGCGTCGCCATCGTCTATATTTCGCACCGCATCGACGAAGTCATGCACCTGGCCAGCCGCGTGACGGTGTTTCGCGATGGGCGTCACGTGCTGACGCGGGCGATGGCCCAGCTCGACGAGAATGCCATCATCTCGGCGATGGTCGGACGAGACCTGCTCGCTTCCTCCCAGGAAGAGCGCGACGCCGGCGGCGGGACCGTGCTTTCGGTCAGCAACCTGTCACTGTCGAAACCCGATCGCCATGGCTGGCGCACGGTGCTCGACGGCGTCGGTTTCGATCTTGCCGCCGGCGAAATTCTCGGCATCGGCGGGCTGCTCGGCTCCGGCCGCACCGAAATCCTGGAGGCGATCTTCGGCGCCAGCGGCGGACGCACCGGGGGTGAAATCCGCCTCGACGGCCAGCCGGTGGATATCCGCTCGCCCCGCGATGCGCGGCGGCTGGGCGTTGCGCTGGTCACCGAGGACCGCAAGACGCAAGGACTGCACCTCCAGGCATCGATCACTGACAATGTCGCACTGCCGCTGGTGGGGGCGCTGGCACGCTTCGGCATCCGCTGGCGCGCCGGCGAACAGGGTCTGGCGCGGCATGCGGTCAAGGCACTCGGCATCCGCTGCGAGGACATCGACCAGCCGGCCGGCACGTTGTCGGGCGGCAATCAGCAGAAGGTCGTCATCGGCAAGTGGCTGGCAACGCGGCCAAGGGTGCTGCTGCTGGACGAGCCAACACGCGGCATCGATGTCGGCGCCAAGCGGGACATATACGACCTCATCTTCAAGCTGGCGCGCGATGGCCTCGCCATTGCCGTCATCAGCTCCGAACTGCCGGAGCTGCTGCATCTCTCCGACCGCATCCTGGTGATGGCCGACGGCCGCCAGACCGGAATTCTTTCCCGCGAGGCGGCAAGCGAGGAGGCGATCATGCGCCTCGCGGCGCCGCGCCGGACCATTTCGAGACCCGCTGCATGACTGCCCTGAAACTCCTGTCCCGCACCAAGCTCTACTGGGGCCTGATCGCCATCTTCCTGATCGGCATGCTGGGTTCGCCGATCAGTTCGAAGGGCAACAACATCTTCCTGTCCTACGGCAACCTGCTCGATGTGCTGCGCCAGGTGTCGACCACCGGCCTGATCGCCACCGGCATGACGGCGGTGATCATCACCGGTGGCATCGACCTTTCCGTCGGCTCGCTGATGGCGATCTGCTCGGTGGTCTGCGCCATGCTTCTGACCGTCCCCGGCGTGACGCCGGGCGTGATGCTGGGCGTGCCGACGGTCGCCGTTGTCACGCTTTGCCTCGGCATCGTCGTCACCCGTTTCATCTTCCTCAATCTGGCGAGATCCCGGGCCGGCGCGGATGCCGCGCGCGATGTCCGGCTTGACAGGATGCGCGGGCTGGTCACGCCCGGCATCGTTGGCGTGATCCTGTGCTGCCTGGTGCTGTGGTTCCTGCTGCCGCAGATCGAAACCAAGTTCGGCGTGCTTGGCGTGCTGCTGGTCGCACCTTGCGTGGGGCTGCTGTTCGGCGCGCTCAACGGCTTCATCATCGTTGGCGGGCGGCTGCAGCCCTTCATTGTCACGCTGGCTATGATGGTGACGGCGCTCGGCATTGCGCGGCTGACCGCCGGCCAGAACAATGCGGTGCTGCCGGTCTATACCGGCTCCAACGCCACCGCCGATTTCGAGATTTTGCGGTCGCTGGTGTTCGGCATCATTCCGATGCCGGGCCTGTTCTTCCTCGGCGCGATCATGATCTACGGCGCCGTGCTGCGCTTCACGCCATTTGGCCGCTATGTCTACGCCATCGGCGGCAACGAGGAGGCCGCGCGGCTTTCGGGCATCGCCGCCGGCCGCGTCAAGATCGTCACCTATGCCGTCTCCGGCCTGCTGGCCGGCATCGCCGCCGTGCTCTACGTCGCGCAATACCGCCAGGGCAAACCCGACGCCGGCGCCGGGCTGGAGCTTGACGCCATCGCCGCCGTGGTGATCGGCGGCACCAGCCTGATGGGCGGGCGCGGCAGCCTGACCGGGACATTCTGCGGCGTGCTGATCTTCGGGCTGCTCTCCAACATCCTGCAGCTTCACAACATCAATTCGAACCTTCAGCTGGTGCTGAAGGGCATGATCATCATCGGCACCGTGCTCGTGCAGGAGCGCAATGCCGCTGATCTTCTCAGCTATCTGCGCCTTCCACTTTCGCCTGTCAGGGGCGGGCAAGCGGCGCACAACGAAACGGCCGCGGCAAAGCGGCCGTCACAGGAGACACCGTCTCTAAATCTTGGAGGAAACAAGAAATGAAACGACGTGACATGTTGAAGCTTGCCGCACTGACAGCGGCACTGTTGGCCACCACCGCGCTGCTGACCAGCGGCAATGCCTATGCGCAGGACAAGAAGTGGAAGATCGGCTTCTCGCAGGTGACGACCATCGAACCCTGGCGTGCCCAGTTCAACAAGGACATCCTGGCCGAAGCCGCCAAGCACCCCAATGTCGAGCTGATCGTCACCGACGGCGAGGACAAGACCGAGAAGCAGGTTGCCGATGTCGAGAACCTGATCCGTCAGGAAGTCGACGCGCTGCTGGTGTCGCCGAAGGAGTCGGCCGGTCTGACCGGCGTCGTGCAGCAGGCGATCGACGCCAAGATCCCGGTCTTCGTGCTCGACCGCAATGTCGACACCAAGGACTACACGCAGTTTGTCGGCGGCGACAACGCGCTGATCGGCCGCGCGGCCGGCGAATATGTCGTCGAGCTGCTGGGCGGCAAGGGCAAGGCAGCCGGCAATGTCGTCGAGATCTGGGGCGGCATGGGCACCCAGGCCTCGCATGACCGCCATGACGGCTTCCACGAATTCACCGACAAGGAACCGGGCATCAAGTATCTGCTCGACCAGCAATCGGGTGACTGGAAGCAGGACCAGGCCTACAACATCATGGCGACGGCGCTGCGCAACAACGAGAAGATCGATCTCGTCTATGGCCACAACGACCCGATGGCTTACGGCGCCTATCTCGCCGCCAAGGATGTCGGGCGCGAGAAGGACATCAAGTTCGTCGGCATTGACGGCCTGCCCAATGAAGGCGTGACGCTGGTCAACAATGGCGAACTGACGGCCACCTTCACCTATGTGACACCGGGCGCCGAAGGGCTGCGGCAGGCGATCAAGTTCCTGAACGGCGAGAAGGTCGAAAAGACCATCACCTTGCCGACGCAGAAGATCACCAAGGAAAATTCCGCGCAGATCCTGAAGGACAACGGCCTCTGAGGCGAGGTTCTTTCCGCCGGGCACCTTCTGGTGCTCGGCTGGAACGAACTACGCCAATCTCACCAGCAGCTTCATGAAGGTTGCGATCTCCTTGGCCGAGAGCGGGGCCAGCGTCTCTTGCGTGATCTCGCGGGCCAGTGGGATCAGCCGGTCTATCGCCTCGCGGCCTTCCACCGTCAGATTGACCAGCAGCCGCCGCTTGTCGACCTCGTGCTTGGAAAGCTCGACCAGGCCGCGCGCCTTCAGCCGGTCGATGACACCCTTGACCGTCGCGGCATCCATGGCGATCAGCGTGCCAAGCTGGTTCTGCGAGGTCTCGCCGACATCCCGCAACTTCGCCAGGGCGGCGAATTGCGGCGGCGTCAGGTCGGCGATGCGCGCGGCGAAGATCGAGACATGGCGCTGATGCGCCTTGCGCATGATGAAGCCGACCTGCTCTTGCAGACGATAGTCCTGATCGTCTGGCGCTTCGGCCTCGACCAGCTTGAGCAGATTGTCCTCGCCGCTCACCGCAGTCCGTCCCAGGCCTTGATGTCCTTGGCCGCCAGGCCGCCCATGCGGTCGTGCACGCGCGGGCCGCAAGTCATGGCCAGGCAGAACAGGATCTCGTCGGCGCGCGGACCGTCGCTCATGCCGACTTCCATGGCGTCGAAATGGCCGCGCACATAGGCAGCGTTGATGTGGCCCAACGGCACGTCAAGCCGGGCGCCGAAAGCGCCAACCTTCTTGGCTGACGGCACGATCGCCTTGGCGTCGCCGAGCCGCTCGCGCATGGCGTAGCCGCCCGGCACATGCCACAGCGCGCCATGTTCAAGCTCGCCCGCCGATCCGACGATGGCGCCCTTGCCGTAGCCATCGATCTGCTTCACGTCGCCGCCCAAGGCCGCGATCAGGCGATCGGCCAGCATCAGGCCAAGCGGCTTCAGATCATCCATGGCGCTTTGCAGGTCCTCAACATAGCGGCCGGCGAACGGGTTCTTCACCAGCGCCATGGCGGCGGCGCGGCGGCGCGGCGCGGACGCGGCTGGGCCACCATCGTGAAAGATTTCTTCGGTCAGAACCGCGATCTTGCGAACCGGAAACTCAGGCATGGGCAAATTCCTTCCCTGGACTTTTGTTGGGCGCGGCAAGTGCCACCGAGCCACTGATGCGGGTCTCCCCGCCAAGAAACAGCGCCGATGCGACAATCAGGCCGCGCCGGCGAAAATCTTCCGCGACAGCAAGGCCGTTGTCCAGCGCCCGCACCACGTCGCCAAGAGCAAGCATGCCGACGCTTTGTGTCACCAGACGCGCCCCGAGATCGCTGTCGGGCGACAGTTCGAATGCCGGAATACGTTTGATAGCAGGGTTGCCGGGCAGGTTTACCGCGTTGGCAATGAGCGTCGCCGCCGCATCGGCCTCGGCACCGGTCCGCGCCAGCACGGTGACGGCGTCGGCGATGCCGAGCGAGAAGGAGCGGCCGCGCCAGCCGCTGGTGGCGACACCGCGAACGCCATCTTCCGCGCGGATTGCGATCCGGTCCGCCATGACGTGGTCGGTGCCGGCGATCGCCAACCTCATCGACAGGCCTTTGCCGATGTAAAAAGCGCTGTCGCCGCCATTGTTGACATAGGCGCGATCGAGCTTGCGACCGGCGAGCAGCGCGGCGAGCATTTCGTCGGCTACCGATCCTGCGACGGCGGCCATCGGGGTTATGAAGGTATCCGCCAAGGGGATGACGGCTGCTTCCATGCGGCGCGCCGTCGGACTGTCAAAGGTGCGCGGTGCCAGGAAAAATGCCGGGAGCCGCAATTCGGGAAGCTCCTTGACCAGTTCGATCAGGATCGTCTGGAAGCGCGCGATGGCCTGCTCATAGGCCAGGCGGCATTCCTGTGCGTCGCCGAAGGCCTCGACGATCAGGTCGATCGGCCCATGGTTCAGGTGCAGCCGCTTTCCGTCCTGCAGCCAATGCGCTTGCGGACCGTCCATCATCCAGCCTCGTTCGAAGCCGCGCGGCGCAGCTGCGCCAGCGGCGGCCACGGATTGCCTGACGGAGCGCCTGTGCCCTGTCGCGGATTGAGGTACTCGCCGCCCTTGGCGACGATATCCGCGACGCTGCGGATCTCCCCCTCGTAGCCGCCGAGCCTGATGTAATCGTCGCGGCGCAAGGTGAACTCGATCGGCGCCACCAGCGCCGGGGTCGGCACATAGCCGAAGGCGCCTTCCGGCACGCGCGTGACATCGACCATCAGCGTGATGCCGCCGCCGGGCCAGACATAGACCGGCGCACCGCCGACCGTCACATAGGTGTTCAGGCCTTGCACAGAGCGGGTGAGATTGACCGGGTTTTCCGTGACGCCGGCGCGCAGCGAGCCGCCGGCACCGCCGATGAACAGCACCGTGCACAGCGCCGGTTCGCAATTGTCCTCGATCAGGCCAACGGATTTCTGCAACCGCTCGGGGAACGGCTTCTGCACCGGCTTCAGGTCATCGTCGAGTTCGTAATAGGCAAACTGCTCGCCCGTGGTCGAGACCATCAGCAGCGACAGGCCGGGGCGGGCGCCCTTCTTGGCATTCCACTCGCCGAGGATCGACAGTGGATCGGAAATGCTGGTGCCGCCCCAGCCAAGGCCGGGTTCCGACACCTTGAAATAGCGGCCAGGTGTCGAACGGCGGCCGATGATTTTTATCCCGGTATCCTGCCAGCCCAGCACCTTTCCAGCCTGATGCTCGGAAACCACACCGGTGATGTGGTCGTCAACCACCACCACTTCATCAACCAGGCCGCGCCACTGGGTGGCGAACATGCCGATCGTGGCCGAGCCGCAGCCGACGCGCATGCGGTGCTCGACCTTGCCGTCGATGACAGGTGGTTTGCCGGCTTCGACAATGACCGTGGCGCCGCCATCGATGGCAAGTTCCACCGGTTTGCGGTTGCACAGGTTGAGTAGCGCATCGCAGGTGGCGCGGCCTTCCGCCTTGGAGCCGCCGGTCAAGTGATGCACACCGCCCAGCGACAGCATCTGCGAACCATATTCGCCCGTGGTGACATGGCCGATCGCCTCGCCGGCAGCGCGGACTATGGCGGTCTCTGGACCGAGATGGCGGTCGGTGTCGATCTTCACCTTGACGCCGCAGTAGGAGAAGATGCCCTCGGTGACGACAGTGACCAGATCGACGCCTTCGACTTCCTGGCTGACGATGAAAGGAGCGGGCTTGTAGTCGGGATAGGTGGTGCCGGCGCCGATGGCGGTGACGAAGCGGCGGCCGGTGTTGACCAGCTCGCCATCCCACGCCTCGCCTTCAGCAACGAAGGCGACCATGGCGGCGCCGGTCTGCGAGGCATGATCGAGGATGGTCAGCGGGTCCATCCGCACGATCCGGCCACCGACATTGCCATAGCGATCGCAAGCGCCGGTACGGCCATCGGCGATATAGCACATGACCGGACAGGCATCGCAGCGGATCTTTTCCGCCACCAGCTTCTCGCCGGGGTCGTGCGTCTCAAAACGTTCGGCAAGCTCGCTCATGCGCGTGCCTCCTTGTCGCGGATGGCGGCGCGGATGCGCGTCGGCGTCGCCGGAACTTTGGTGACCAGCACGCCGGTGGCGTGACGGATGGCATTGAGGATCGCCGGCGCCGTCGGGATCAGCACATGCTCGCCCAGCCCCTTGGCCCCGAACGGGCCTTCAGGATCGGGAACCTCGATCAAAATGGTCTCGATCGGCGGCACATCGCCGATCGTCGGGATCAGGTAGTCATGCAGGTTTTCGGTTCGGCCCGGAATATACTCTTCCATCAGCGCCATGCCGATGCCTTGCGCGATACCGCCTTCGATCTGGCCCTCGACGAGCAGCGGGTTGATCGCCCTGCCGACATCGTGGGCAGCGGTGATCTTGATCAGCTTCACCGTGCCAAGCTTGAGGTCGACCTCCAGTTCGGCGATCTGCGCACCATAGCCGTAGACCGCATAGGGTTTGCCCTGACCCTTGGCATCGAGTGGCAACGTTGGTGGATCATAGGTCTCCTCGGCGCGAAAGACGAAGCCCTCGGCATCGACATCGAGCGCCGCGAGATCGATGCGGCGGGCGGCCTCGCCCTCACGGATGAGGATCGCCGGGCCGTCCAGCCGCAGGGACGCGTTCTCGGAGACATTGGCATAGCGCAGGATCTTTTCGCGCAGTGCGCGGCCTGCCTTCTCGGCGGCCTTGCCGGTGACGAAGGTCTGGCGTGAGGCGGATGTCTTGCCGGCATCGGGTGTGATCGCCGTGTCGGCGCTCTTCAGCCGGAATTTTTCCAGCGGCAGGCCAAGCGCATCGGCGCAGATCTGGGTGATGACCGTGTTGGAGCCCTGGCCGATATCGACCGCACCCTGGTGGAGGATGATATCGCCCGAAGCCGAGACGCCAACCCTGATGGTGGACGGGTTGGGCAGCGAAGTGTTGCCGCAGCCATACCAGCACGAAGCCACACCAACACCGCGCTTGCTTGCATCATTGGCAGCGTTGAATGTTTCGGAATCAGCCATCGCCCGCGCCCAATGCGGCCACAGCGATTCAAGGCATTCGGCGATGCCAACGCCGGAGACCAGCCGCTGCCCGGTGACCGTTTCGGATCCGTTCCGAAGGCAGTTTTTCACGCGAAACTCGAGGCGATCCATGCCGAGCTTGCCCGCCAGCTCATCATACAAGGTCTCCTGCATGATGGTTGCCTGCGGCACGCCGAAGCCACGGAAAGCACCTGAGATCGGCCCATGGGTATGAATGGCGCGGCCCTCGGCACGGTAGTTGGGCGTCGCGTAGGGGCCCGAAGCATGCACCGGCACGCGGTTGGCCACCGTCGGGCCCCAGCTGGCATAGGCGCCGGTGTTG
>JBDSLV010000024.1:0-3970 GCA_039916205.1 Mesorhizobium sp.
GTCCAACTGAGCACCATGCAGACGCCGGCCAGCGCGGCAAGACCAATCCGGGACAGTGAGAGCGTCCTGTCAGGCAGGTAGCCGCGCAGCAGGCACCAAATTGCCAGAAACACCGCACCGAACACGCAGCGCCAGAAAACCACGGTGACGGGATGCAGACCGGATTCCGTCACGAACGCGCCGACGGTGCCGGCGATCACCATCGCCAAGGCGAGGTTCGCGGCCGGAAAGCGGGCTATGGATGCGTCTGCCATGGAGGTGTTCCACGAGTGATACGGAACCTATCTGGCCAGCAGGCGATCTCTCAAACAAGCGAATAGATTTGGAGCAAGCTATTCGATATGCTGATAGCACCATGGCCGCTCCGCTCGACCTCAACCTGCTCAAGACCTTTGTCGCTGTCGTCGAGAGCGGCAGTCTTTCCAATGCCGCGCCAAGGGTTGGCCGCAGCCAGTCGGCGGTCAGCATGCAGATGCAGCGGCTGGAGGATATGGTCGGCAACCAGCTTCTGGTGCGGGGTCCAAGAACCGTCACCCCCAATGCCATCGGCGAGGATTTCCTGATCTATGCGCGCCGGCTCTTGAAACTGTCGGATGAAGCCTGGGCAAGCGTCACCCGGCCAAAGGAGACCGGCAGCGTGCGGCTCGGCGTACCGGACGATTATGCGGCGTTCCTCTTGCCGCCGGTGCTGTCGCGCTTCGCCGCCGAGCATCCCCTGGTGACGGTGGAGTTGGTCTGCGAACAATCGACGGCGCTGGTGAAGACACTTGCCGAGGGCCGGCTCGACCTGGCAATCGTCACCCGCCTGCCGGAACAGGCCCTTGAAGTGATCCGGCTGGAGCGTTTCGTCTGGGTCGCCTCGCCCAACCATGTCGCCTGGGAGACCGACCCGCTTCCCGTCGCGCTGTTCGAGCCCGGTTGTGCGGCCAGGATGAATGTCCTGCAGGCGCTTGGCGACGCTGACCGATCCTACCGCTGCACCTATTCCAGCGCCTCCTTGCTTGGCCTGATCGCGGTCGTCCAGGCAGGGCTCGCCGTGGCCGGCCTCGCCCAGCGCAGCGTGCCGCCTTCGTTGCGCATCATCGGCGGCAATGAAGGGCTACCCGTGCTGCCGGACCTCGAGATCGGCATCTTGCGCAACCCGCTGTCGACAACGCCGGCGGTCGAGCGGCTGAATGATTTCCTGCGCCGTGACCTGGCACAGCAGGCCTGATCTCGGGCGAACATCGCGACTGGCAAACTTTCCACAATCCCGCCAAGATGCAGCGTTTGTTAAGGGCTGACGCCTATTTTTGCGTCATCTCGTTCCAGCCAGAACTCGTTGGGGGTCAGCCATGTTTCGAGCCGCTACGTCCGCCGGTGTCTTCCTCCTTGCCAGCATCCTTGCCGCGCATGCCGGTGGCGACCCGGCATTGGGCAAGAAGGTCTTCAACCGCTGCATTGCCTGCCATGAGGCAGCCACCGAGCGCGACAAGGTAGGCCCGCACCTGCTGGGCGTCGTAGGCCGGACCGCCGGTACCGCCGAAAGCTTCCTTGGCCACTATTCGGAAGGCATGAAGAGCGCTGGTGCCGCTGGCCTTGTCTGGGACGAAGCCAACCTCACCGCGTATCTCAAGGCCCCAAGGCTGAAAGTCCCCGGCAACAAGATGGCTTTTGCCGGCCTGAGCAACGACGACGACATCGCCAATGTCATTGCCTATCTGAAGGCTGATCCGAAGCCCTGAACCGCTCCCGGCGAT
The DNA here is from genome assembly GCA_039916205.1 of Mesorhizobium sp. Classification (GTDB taxonomy): domain Bacteria; phylum Pseudomonadota; class Alphaproteobacteria; order Rhizobiales; family Rhizobiaceae; genus Mesorhizobium. Next base: position 1,740 of record JBDSLV010000024.1, read on the forward strand.
CAGGCATCGATCGTCCGCCGTTTCACTTCCAGCAGCCTGAACCGTGCCAGTGCTTTGTCAAAATTCGAGGCTGTCGCCGCCGTTGACAGTGAAATGCCTTGCTACCGGCCGAGCTATGAGGAAGTCCAGTCGCAGGTGAGTTTCGGCTGCCTGGCGCACTAGTCACGCCATGACCACGCCTTCATTGCCTTTCAAGACCGCAACCAATTCTTTTGTTTTCGGGGCGGGTCTGGTCTTGCGTCTTTCAATCCCCGGATACCCCACATATATTCGCCGCTGTTCGCGACCAGCGACGTGATGCCGAAGCGGGAGGCCCCAATGGCGACATTGCAGAATTTCGATGCCGAAATTGCCAAGACGAAGCAGGTCGTGCAGGACATGCGCTCCAAGATAGAGCAGTCCGGCACCGTACTCGACACGCTCGCCACCGCCGACAAGAAGATCGGTGACGCCAATTTCGACATTGAGAACGCCCGCATCGAGGACGTGCTGAAGCAGCAGAAGGTCATGGAAGGCAACATCGCCGACCTGATCATCGGGCTTGAGGACGCCACCAACGTCTTCGGCGCCGAGTTCGAAAGCATGAAGAACTACACCGGTTGGGAAAAATTCGTCGGTGTCTTCTCCAGCCAGAGCAAGCAGCGCATGCGCACCGACCGCGTCCGCAACATGTCGCTGGCCGGCAACCTGCAGGAACTGCTGGTGAAGTCCGACACCATCGTTGGCATTCTGAAAGCGCAGAAAGAGGTCCTAGACCAACGCTACAAGACCTCCGAGGCCAGCCTGTCGCAAGTCATCGAGCGCCGCAAGACCACCATGACCAACCTTGAGAGCGTGCAGAAGCGCATCGAGGAACTCAACCCGATGCTGCTCGACATCGAAAACAGGATCGCCGCCTCGACCAGCCAGAAAGACCGCACGCAGCTCGAAGGCGAGCGCTCCAAGCTCGCCACCGAATACAACGAGAAGCAGGCGAAAGAGCAGGAATTGCTGGCCGAGAGCCAGACGCTCGAGCGCTACACCTCGATGTTCCAGACCTTCGTCGATTCACTCAACAACCAGATCGCCGCGCAATCGACGCTGATCAACAAGCTGACCATCGATACCGAGCAGCGCATCGTCCTCTACAAGGCGCTCGAGGATTCGCTGAAGACGGCAGCGCAGCAGGATGTCGCCCACAAGATCAACACGCTGGGCAGCCAGGTCGACAACACCGCCGAGGAAACCATGGCCGGCATTGGCGCGGCTTCGCAGAAGCATATCGGCGACCTGCTTGAGATGCATGAGAAGAATATGGTCGCCAGCGCCGACATCCAGCGCCGCAAGAAGCTGGCCGACGATGCCTTTGCCCGCCGCTTTGATGAGGTGCTGAAGAAGCACAACGCGGCGAACTACGTACAGTCGTAAGGGTGACACGACTGCCCGCGAGCGCACAGGCATGACCCCCGAAAACGAAGCGGCGGCACGCTATTTCTCCGCCATCACGGCCGCCTTGAGCGGCCTTGAAGTGTTCATGCGCGACGATCGCTCGCCGCTCTACAGGCATGGCATCGTCGCCAAGATCGTCGCCGAATACATCGCCCGCCTCGACAAGTCGTTTTCCTGCTGGCGCAACCGGCTGGGCTTCATGGACACCTTCCGCATTTCGCGTGCCGAAAGCGGCTTTCCCGTCTTCCAGAACTTGCTCGAACTGGAGAACGACCGCCGCCAGGCCGATGCGCGGCTTGCCAACATCCCGCAGGCCGGCGAGTTGCGCGAGGAAATGGCCGACTTCATCCTGCGTCACAAGGAATTCCCCGAGGCGCTGCAGAAGTCGATGGCCGAGCGGCTGTATCTTGAGGACGTGAAGAGCGAGGCGACCTTCGGGCCGTTCACGCTGGCGCAGACGGCGAAGGTTTCCGTCAACCCGAAGACGGCGCGGCCTTACTATCTCGTCCACTGGGCCACCTTCGACGGCAGCGCCAACCTGCCGTTGGTCTATATGGTGACGGTGGAAGATTCATCGGAAAGCATGATCCGGCAGTTGGTCGACCGGGACGGCAAGCTCAACGAAAAGATCGATATCCCACTGCCGGTCGATGGTCTGCTCAACCCCGAGCTTGCGCACCGTTTCGACGATTTCACCGAAAAGAATTCCGCCTACACGCTGTCGCCGGCGACCATCGCCGTCAACCTCGACAAGGATTTCGAACCGCTGCACCCCAAGCAGTTGCGCCGCGTGGTGCTCGGTC
>JBDSLV010000025.1:0-6764 GCA_039916205.1 Mesorhizobium sp.
TCCTCGATCGCCATCGCGGCACCTTGCGCCGCGAACGGCGTCATCGCATGCGCCGCATCACCAATCAGCGCGATGCCATCCTGTGCCGTCCACGGCAGCTTTGGATCGACGGTATGGATCGGCCAGGCGGTCCAAGGGCCAGCCAGTTCGACCAACCGCATCAGCGCGGGCGACGCACCCCGTGCGGCGCTGGCCAGGATTTTCGCATCGGCATTGCCGGACCAGCCCTCGGCGATGTGCTCGCCCTTGGTGAAAGCGGCGAGGTTGAAGGCAGCACCACTGCTGACGGGATAGGCGACCATGTGGAAGCCCGGATGCAGGAAGGTGGTGACGCAATCCGTCGCGCCGATTGCCGCGAAGGCGCTGCCAGCAACACTGTCGGCCGGGATCGTGGCGCGCCAGGCCAATTCGCCCGAAAACCTGCTCTGGGAGGCGGTTCCTCCAAACCTGCGCACCGCTGACCAGACGCCATCGGCACCGACCAGCAGGAAGCCTTCGGTGTCAACAATCTTGCGGCCGACCCCGGCTCTCGTCGTGACAACGAGTGAACCGGAGGCAACGCTGCTGACCTGCGCGCCGGTGTTGACGCGTATGTCCGGCATACCGGTGACGCGTGCCATCAATGCGCTCTGCAGGTCGGCGCGGTGAGCGACGAGATAGGGGGCCTGCCAGCGCGTTTCTGCGGCTTGCCCAAGAGGCACGCGCGCCAGTTCGCGCAAGGTGCCTGCATCCTTGAGCACGACGGCGTCCGGCCGCACCGCAGCCGGTAGCAGGTGATCGAGCACGCCAAGCTGGCGCAGGATGCGCGTCGCGTTGGGGGAGAGCTGGATGCCGGCGCCTGCCGCTTCGAGGTGCTGGGCCTGCTCGAACACGTTCACCACATAGCCGCGTTCAGCGAACGCAATGGCCGCGGTCAGTCCGGCGACGCCAGCCCCGGCGATAAATACCTGCCGGGAGCGCGCATCGTCCATGGCTAATGGCGAATCAGGCTGCCTGATCGATATAGATGCACCCGGCCGGCACCGTTTCGGTTGCCTTCAGCTTGGCTGAATAGCGGTAAAGCGTCGAGCAATAGGGACAGACCTTTTCATTGTCGTCGCCCATGTCGAGAAACACATGCGGATGGTCGAATGGCGGGTTGGCGCCGGTGCACATGAATTCCTTGACGCCGATGTCGATCGCCGGATGGCCCGCATCGTTCTGGAAATGGGGAATGGAACCGCCTGCCATCGTCGTCTCCTATAGCGCATTCTGCTCAGCGTTTGGATCATAACAGGTCTCTTTGCAAGTTCGATGAAATGAAACTGTCGCAAAAGCCTGTCAGAGGATAAGTTAAGCCGGTTAATGCATGACCCCGAAAACCGGAATCGGTTTTCGGAAAGGATCATGCATCGATTCAGAGTGTTAGAGCGTCCTTTGCGCGCCCAAGGGACGCGCGTCGCTCTAACGGCTGGCGGTGCGGGAAGAGCAGGAACCATGAACGAACTGAAGCCGGTACAGAGCGAATTCATCCATACGGAAACGGCCAGCCCGGAGGGCAATCCGGACCGTTTCGTCAACCGTGAATTCTCCTGGCTGCAATTCAACCGGCGTGTTCTTGAAGAATCACTGAACCTGAACCATCCGCTCCTTGAGCGTGTCCGCTTCCTGTCGATATCGGCCGCCAATCTCGACGAGTTCTTCATGGTGCGTGTCGCCGGTCTCGCCGGCCAGGTGCGCGAGGGCATCACGCTGAAGAGCCCGGACGGCCGCACCCCAGAGCAGCAGCTCGAACAGCTGCTGCGTGAGGTCGAGCGGCTGCAAGAAGACCAGCAGAAGAGCCTGTCGGCGCTGACCGTGCTGCTCAACAAGGAAGGCATCGAGAGCATCGCCCGTGATGCGCTGACCAAGGATGAAAAGGTCTGGCTGGAAGACCATTTCCAGGAGCAGGTCTTTCCGGTGCTGACGCCGCTGTCGATCGACCCGGCGCATCCGTTCCCGTTCATCCCCAATCTCGGTTTCTCGATGGCGCTGCAATTGCGCCATCGCAAGAACGGCGAGGAGATGAGCGCGCTGCTACGCCTGCCGGTGGCGCTGAAGCGCTTCATCCGCTTGCCGGACCGCAAGCACCACGTCCGCTTCATCCCGCTGGAAGAGGCGGTCGGCCTCTACATAGGCAAGCTGTTCCCGGGCTACGAGGTCAAGGGCTCCGGCACATTCCGCATCATTCGCGACAGTGATATCGAGGTCGAGGAAGAGTCCGAGGATCTGGTGCGCCTGTTCGAGACGGCACTGAAGCGTCGGCGTCGGGGTTCGGTGATCCGCATCGAATTCGACATGCTGATGCCGGCGGAATTGCGCGAATTCGTCGCCGGCGAGCTTGGTGTGTCGTCGAGCCGTATCAGTGTGCTGACCGGTCCGCTGGCGCTCAGTCAGATTTCCGAGATCGTCGCCGTTCCACGCGACGACCTGAAATTCGTTCCATACAATCCGCGCTTTCCCGAGCGCATCCGCGAGCATGGCGGCGATTGTTTTGCCGCCATTCGCGAGAAGGACATCGTCGTCCATCACCCCTATGAATCGTTCGACGTGGTCGTGCAGTTCCTGCGCCAGGCGATGGCTGATCCCGAAGTGGTGGCGATCAAGCAGACGCTCTATCGTACCTCTAACGACAGCCCGATCGTGCGCGCGCTGGTCGACGCGGCCGAGGCCGGCAAGTCTGTAACGGCGCTGGTCGAGCTCAAGGCGCGCTTCGATGAGGAGGCCAACATTCGCTGGGCGCGCGATCTTGAGCGCGCTGGCGTGCAAGTCGTGTTCGGCTTCCTTGAACTGAAGACCCATTCGAAAATGTCGCTGGTTGTGCGCCGCGAGGACGGCAAGCTGCGCAACTACGTGCATCTCGGCACCGGTAACTATCATCCGGTCACCGCCCGTATCTATACCGACCTGTCCTTCTTCACCACCGATCCGACTATCGCGCGCGATGTCGCCCAACTGTTCAACTTCATCACTGGATACGCCGAGCCGACAGATGAGATGCGGCTGGCGATCTCACCGTTCACGCTCAGAAGCCGCATTCTGAAGCACATAGCCGATGAGGTTGCTCATGCGCGGGAGGGCCGCGCATCGCGCATCTGGATGAAGATGAACGCGCTGGTCGACCCGATCATCATCGACGCGCTCTATGATGCCAGCCGTGCCGGCGTCGAGATCGATCTCGTCGTCCGTGGCATATGCTGCTTGCGGCCGCAGGTGCCGGGCCTGTCTGAAAACATCCGCGTCAAATCGATCGTTGGCCGTTTCCTCGAACACAGCCGCATCTTCTGCTTTGGCAATGGCCATGGACTGCCGTCGGATGAGGCGATCGTCTACATCTCTTCGGCCGACCTGATGCCGCGCAATCTCGACCGTCGCGTCGAGACCATGGTGCCGATTACCAATCCAACTGTGCATGAACAGATTCTGGGCCAGATCATGCTGGGCAACATCATGGACAACCAGCAAAGTTTCGACGTATTGGCAGATGGGACCTCCCGGCGCGTGGTGCTGGAAGAGGGCGAAGAACCGTTCAACGCGCAGGAATATTTCATGACCAATCCGAGCCTGTCCGGACGGGGTGATGCGCTGAAATCGCATGCGCCGAAACGCATCGCGCAGTTCAAGCGCCGCAAGAAGAACGCCGCCGCCTGATGCTGTCCGATTCCCAGGGCCGGCTGCAGGACCGCCGACCGCTGTCCATCATCGACATTGGATCGAACTCGATCCGCCTTGTCGTTTATGAGGGGTTGGCGCGTTCACCGACAATGCTGTTCAACGAAAAGATGCTGGCAGGCCTCGGCCGCGGCATCGTTTCAACCGGCAAGCTCGATCCAGAGGCGGTGACGCGCTCGATGGAGGAGTTCCGGCGCTTCCGCGCGCTTTCCGAGCAGGCCGGCGCCGAGCACATGTATGTGCTGGCCACCGCCGCCGCGCGTGAGGCGATCAACGGTCCCGATTTCATCCGTCGCGCCGAAGATGTCCTCAAGACCGAGATCCGCGTTCTGACTGGCCGGCAGGAAGCGCATTATTCGGCGCTTGGTGTCATTTCCGGTTTCCACCCAGCCAATGGCATCGCCGGCGACCTTGGCGGCGGCAGTCTCGAGTTGGTCGATGTCAACGGCGAGGCGATCGGCGACGGTATCACCCTGCCGCTCGGTGGCCTGCGCCTGCAGGACATGGCCAAGAACTCACTGGCTCAGGCGGCGAAGATCGCGCGCGACGAACTGGCGCGGGCAAAGTTGCTGAAGGGCGGGCAAGGCAGGCCTTTCTACGCGGTCGGCGGCACCTGGCGAAACCTCGCCCGGTTGCACATGGAAATGACCAACTATCCGCTCGGCGTCATGCACCACTATGAAATTGGCATCGAAAGCGCCGCCAATTTCCTCAAGCAGGTGGCGAAAGGCGAGATCGAGAAGGTCAAGGGCATCGAAGGCGTCTCGAAGAACCGCCGTTCGCTGCTGCCTTATGGCGCCATTGTGCTGCAGGAAATCATGGCGGTCATGCAGCCGTCGAAAATCATCGTCTCGGCGCTTGGAGTGCGCGAGGGCTTTCTCTATTCGCTGCTCGACGAAGCCGAAAAAAAGTCCGATCCGCTGATCTCCGCTTCAGAGGAGTTGGCCCGGCTGCGCTCGCGCTCCGTCTCCCACGCGCATGAACTGGTCGAGTGGACGGGCAGGACCTTTGCCGCTTTCGGTATGGAGGAAACCGAGGACGAGGCGCGTTACCGGCATGCAGCGGCACTGCTGGCTGATATCGGCTGGCGTGCGCATCCGGAATATCGCGGCAGGCAGTCGCTCAACATCATCGCTCATGCGTCCTTCTACGGCGTCGACCATCCTGGGCGGGCGTTCCTGGCGCTGGCCAATGCCTATCGTCACGACGGCATCTTCAACGAAGCGATCGCTTCGGAAATCAAGGCGCTGGCAACACCACGCTATCTCGAGCGGGCGCGGGTGCTGGCGGCGATGATGCGCGTTGTCTATCTGTTGACGGCATCGATGCCCGGCATCATGCCGAGGCTGAAATGGGAAAACCGCGGCAATGGCGTGCTGGCGCTTGTGCTGCCGGCATCACTAGCCGATCTCTATGGCGAGCGGCCGGCCGGCCGGCTAGCGCAATTGGCCAGGATCACCAACCGCCGTCTTGTGCTGGCGGTCGAGGGCGGCCCCAGCATGACGGTGAAATAGGCCGGTTGCCCGGAACCACCGGGTTCAGGAACGACGCCCGTCGACCGAAACAGCGCCAGCGCCTGCCACGGCCAGCGCCAGGAAGCCGCCTGATATGGCAATGTCCTTCATCAGCATCTGCTGGTGCAGGAAAGCGAGCATCGCATCCCCGCCGCCTTGGCCATAATGGCCGATGAAGCCGGCAACCAGGCAGAAGGCGGCGAGCAGCAACGCAACGACCCGTGTCTGGAAGCCGATAAGGACAAGCAAACCGGCAAACAGCTCGAACAATCCAGTGCCCCAGGCCGCAAGCATGGGCAGCGGCAGGCCGAGGCCGGCGAAATAGCCGGATGTGCCGGCGATGTCACCCAGCGCATGGAAGCCCGAGGGGACGAAAAGTGCAGCGAGCAGAACTCGGGAAAGCAGAAGCAGTGCGTTGCTGGGCATGCCATCACCTCCGTTGCCGGCAAGCGGACCGAACGGCCCCACCGATTGCCGCGCGCCTTGATACTATCAGCGATCAACGCGTGCGTTAAACCGACAACGAAAAAGCGGCGCGGAAAATTCCGCGCCGCCCAAGCGTTGGATACAGGCAGTCGCTCAGCCGCGCTTGGCGTCGACCGAATAGGCGCCAGCGCCGAGTACCGAAAGCAGCAGGAAGCCGCCGGTGATGCCGAGGTTCTTCTGCAGCATCAGCATCTGCATCTGGTCGGCGAAGTTGAGATGCGCGATCGCCGTGGCGGCGAGCGTGAAAATGCCGAGCACGATCGCCACGATCCGGGTTTTGAAGCCGACCAGGATGGCGACACCGCCAAAGAGTTCAAGCAGGCCGGAGCCGACAGCGGCGACAGTCGGAAGGGGCAGGCCGATGCTGCCGAACCACTGGGCGGTGCCGGAAATGGCCGTCAGCTTGGCAAAGCCCGAAAGGATGAACAGGACCGACAGGAGCACCCGGCCAGCCAGAATCGCGGCCGAGGCATTGGAAGCGGCGCCGGAACCGGCGACCGAGGAATTGATGGACATTGTGATACTCCGGATGGGGTTGATGTCCCGGAGATAACGCATCGCGACTGTTCACCAAAGATGCGAATGCGGCGACACATCGTTCACCGCTGACAACATTCCCGCGAAATATCTTGGACGTGTTAACTGTCCCGGATGCGCTAACTATCCCGGATGCGCGAGCTATCCCGGATGCGTCATGTCTTCCGGCCGCACCAGCCGGTCGTAGTCTGCTTCGGTAACCAGACCTGTGGCCAAGGCTTCCTCGCGCAAGGTCGTACCCTTCTTGTGCGCGGTCTTGGCGATCTTGGCGGCGTTGTCGTAGCCGATGCTTGGCGCCAGCGCCGTCACCAGCATCAGCGAGCGGTCGAGTGCTGCCTTGATGTTGTCCTCGCGCGCCTCGATGCCGATGACGCAATTGTCGGTGAACGACACCGATGCGTCGGCCAGCAACTGCACCGATTGGAGGAAATTGTAGGCCATCAGCGGGTTGTAGACATTGAGCTCGAAATGACCCTGGCTGCCGGCAAAGGTGAGAGCGGCATTGTTGCCGAACACCTGGACGCAGACCTGCGTCAT
>JBDSLV010000026.1:0-12835 GCA_039916205.1 Mesorhizobium sp.
GAGCATAACTACCGCATCACCATGGCGGTGGCAGGGTTCAGCGAAGAAGAAATCGAGCTGACCCAGCACGGTCCCGAGCTCACGGTGACCGGCCACAAGAACCCCGATGCAGAAGGCCGGCAGATCCTCCACCAGGGCCTTGCCATCGGCAATTTCAAGCAGGTGTTAAGAATTGCCGACCACGTCAAGGTCAAGACTGCGGCACCGCGTGACGGGCTTCTTTCGGTCGACCTTGTTCAGGAAATTCCGGAGGAGCTGAAGCCGCGTCGTATCGAGATCGGCAAGTCGTCCCCGGCCGAGGCCTCGAACGACACTGTCCGGATTACCCAGGATGGCCGCGCAGGGCGGAAGGCCGCTTGAAGCCTGAAATAGTCGTTGTATGGAATACTGCGGTTCGCCTCCCGGCAGGGTCCGGGAGGCCGTGATTGCGGAGACAGGAGATGAAAAAAGTAACCGGTAGATCAATTGAACTGAAGACTGCCACTTCGGACCTTAACGGCGCCAGGCGTCGCATACTGGTCCCTCTAGATGTGATCAGAAACCCTACGCTTTCGGCTGGGGAAAAAAGCGCCATCTTGGCGTTATGGGCCTGCGATGCGAACGACGTTCCCGATGTACCGTCTCTGCGCCAGCTGGAAGGCGGTATCCCGGTATGCATCGACGACATCCTCTAAGCGCTCAAAATTCTGGATGCTCAATCCCCGTCCGGGAACGGCAATGTCATTTGGCCGCAAGCGCTTGACTGCCGCCGTCGCAGCGGGGCTCGCAGGTGGTTTCGCCGCTCAGGCCCGGACGACGATGATGACCCACTGCCTTGTCCGGCCTCCGCAATGCATCCGCAGCATGGCGGTGGCGGCGCCTGTGCGGTTCCAGAACTGGCCTGTGCACGATTTTTCGCCTGCCGCACTTGTTTCGGAAGCCTCGCCGACCATGCTGCCGGCGGGGCGTTTCCATGCTTATATCCCGGCGAGGAAGCCTATCGAGGTCGACGCCCAATCATAGCCAGCGATAAGGCAGCCGAGTTCGCCGCCGCCGGCGAGGAAGGCGAGAGCGTTGTTGTCAATAGAAGCGGGGTCAGATGCTAGCATTTGCCCGGAAGGCAAGTGGCGAATTGGCCCTGATTTCTCCGGTTTGAAAGCAGCAGTCATCTGGTCTTCACGATCATCCTTCGCTTCCCCCGACCGTAAAAACTAACATCGGGCAATTTGGTTCCACGTCGATCTCCACTAGGCTCTTTTTCACCGTTTGACGCGAACTCACCGTCCGTAGCCCGTTCTCGTCCAAGCTTCTTTCAATCGCAGTAAGACAAAGTAAAGGTTCTCGTCGGTGAACCGAACGGCCAGTTCGCGCGGCGAGAGCTCGGAATGCTCCAGCGCCAGTTCGATGATTTGATCATGGATGTCCGACGGGATGCGGTTCCAAACCCGGCTCGGTGCCGAGGGCCGATCCTGCAGCGCCTCAGGACCGCCATCGATGTAGCGATCATACCAACGATAAAAGGTCCTGCGTGGAACCCTCAGCCGGTCCAGAGTTCGTTTCGCCGGCAGGTGCAACTGCTCGACCAGTCTGATGATCTCAAGCTTTTCGGGTGCGGGATACTTCATCCTGGCTCGTCCCCATCCGCGATCATGCTTTTTTGAGCAGACGGTTTTCCAGCGTCAGGTCGGCAACGCATTCCTTCAGTGCACCGGCCTCGCGGCGTAGGTCCTTGACCTCATCACTGGTTGCGGCACGGGGCGTATCGCCGGCCAGTCGACGCTTGCCGGTCTCTATGAACTCCTTGGACCAGGCGTAATAGAGGCTCTGAGCGATGCCTTCCTTGCGGCACAGCTCGGCAATGCTGTCTTCACCAGTGCGCTGATCACAGGGCCTGGCGAAATCGATCCGACCCGAATGCCGTGCTTGAACACCTGACGTCGAACGTATCGGCCAAATCCTCCGAACCGTCACTTCAAACGAGTGCTGAAATTACTTCACCGAGGCCTGCTATGCCTCAACCTAGATTCATCCCGCTCCAGCGCCTCGTAGCCGGCGACGACGTCGAATAATTCTTCATCGATCCCATCCTGGCGAAGGCGATGGAACTTGGCGTTGAGATCCTCAAGCAAAGTGTCGATATTCTTGTCGGCCCGCTGCATCGCGGCCAGTCGGCTGGCGTTCTCGCTCGCCAGCGATGCCGCGCATGCCCGAAACAGCGATACGAACAGGAATTCGCGAACGAAGCCGCTGAGCGTGGTGCCAATCGCGCCGATGACCTGCGGCAGGTTGTGGGTTGGCCATGCGATCTGTTTCATATTGCGGCGCCATGTTTCATCGAGCGGCAGGAGCCTTTCGGTAACCGATTCGTAAACTGCACTGGCTTTCGGTCTGTTATAGACCAGGTAGAGATCGGACAGGTCGCCACGGCTGAGGACCGCCTCATATTCGCTGAGGATTTTCCCGACAAGGGGCACGATGGTGTTAACGGACAGCGGTACGGGAAGCAGGCCAGAGATCTTTAGGCCGGCGTCGATCAATGGCTCGCTGACCCGCTCCCCGACCGTCCAAACCTTTGCACCCGGCCTGGCCGCCAGCATGCCGATGGCGTGATCGGCCACGGCATCGTTAAAGCGGCCGACGAGACCTTGGTCGGAGCCGAAAACGACGACGCCGACTGAGCCTCGCTTGGGCTCAGCAGATACGACCACGTCTCCTGCGGTTCGAATGCACAGGCCAAGGCCAAGTTGTACCGTGCGGTAGTATTCGTCGAGTGCCTGCACCGACTGCTCGTACTGAGCAATGCTCGAGGCGGCGAGCGCCTTCATCGTGCGGACGACCGAGTGAAGATCCTCAGCGCCGCTGATTGTCTTGCGAAGATCGGCAATTGTAGCGCTCATGGTCTTTGGCTCAGGCCGTGGCCATGCCGATCGGCGCCGATGCCGGTGGCTCGGGCGGTGTCATGGGAGAGGGGCATCGGCCGGAATCGATTTCAGCGTCTTGCGGGCCAGGTTGACGATAAGCCCACGGTCCGCGTCGCTTAGACTCTTGGCCGTCTCGAAACGCGATTGCACGTCGGGGGGCAGCCCGCCGGCTGCCTTGCACAGTGCGCTTTGGGCCTCTGCCATCCGCTCGACAGGGATCTCATCCAGCAACCCTTCGCCCAACGCCAGGAGGATCGTTATCTGCTCCGGCACCGAAACCGGCCTGAGTTCGTCTTGCTTGAGACAAGCTCGGATGCGCTTGCCGTGCTCGATGGTCTTGCGGGTGTCGTCGTCGAGACGCGCACCGAAACGGGCAAAGGTTTCGAGCTCCTCGAACTGGGCATAAGCCAGCTTGAGGTCGCCGGCGACCGCGCGAAAGGCCCCGCGCTGCGCCTTGCCACCGACGCGCGATACCGATCTCCCGACATCGACGGCAGGCATCACCCCAAGTTCGAACAGCGATGGCGAAAGGTAGATCTGGCCATCGGTGATGGAGATGAGATTGGTCGGGATATAGGCGGCAATGTCCTGCGCCTCGGTCTCGATGATTGGTAGGGCCGTGAGGGATCCATCTCCCAGACCCTTGCGCAGGTGCGTGGCGCGTTCGAGCAGGCGCGAGTGGACGTAAAAGATGTCACCGGGAAAGGCCTCCCGGCCGGGTGGACGCCGCAGCAGCAAGGAGAGTTCACGGTAGGCGCGCGCGTGTTGCGTCAGATCATCGTAAACGATCAGGACGTCGCGTCCGGCCTCCATGAAGTGTTCGGCGATGCTCGTGGCGGCGTAGGGCGCGATATAAGTCAGCCCGGGTGGATCGTTGCCTTCGGCGACCACGACCACAGTGTGATCCATCGCGCCATTCTCGCGCAGCACATGGATGGCCTTTGCCACCGCAGAGGCGCGCTGGCCGATGGCGCAGTAGATGCACACGACGTCCTTGCCGCGCTGGTTGAGGATCGTGTCGATGGCGATCGCCGTCTTGCCGGTCTGCCGGTCGCCGAGGATCAGTTCGCGTTGGCCGCGCCCGATCGGGATCAGCGCATCGAGGACCTTCAAACCTGTCTGCAGCGGCACGACGACAGGGGCGCGGTCCATGATGGCGGCCGCAGGGCGCTCGATCGGAAGATGCCCTTCGGTGACGATAGGCCCATTGCCATCAAGCGGCCGGCCCAAGGGGTCGATCACACGACCGAGCAGCCCTTCGCCGACGCCGACATCCATGACGCGGCCAGTGCGCTCGACCTCGTCGCCCGCGTGCAAATGGGAGTGATCCCCCAGCAGGACAACACCGATCTCGGTCTCGTCAATGTTGAACGCTATGCCGAAGGTGCCACCGGGAAAGGCCAGCAGTTCCTCGAACCCCGTGCTGTAGAGGCCCGACACGGAGGCGATGCCCGTTGACACACTGATGATCAGTCCCGTCTCGCGCGCGACGAATTCAGGGGAAAAACTCTCGAGGGCCTCGCGCATCCCGTCGAAGGCTCGCTGGATATCCGGCTTTGCGATGGCATCATTCGCTGTCATACGTCACCCGCGGCGTCTGCCTTCAACAGCTCTCCCACGCTCTTTTCCAGTGTCTTCAGGTAGTCGGAAATGCTCCAGGCCAGCTTCTGCCCGCCAGCAACGAGTTCAATGCCGCTGACTAGCTTCGGTGAGGTCTCGAAGCGGAGGTGGACCTTGCCGGCAAACGTGTCATTGATGGCCTTCTGGATTGCAGCGTGCTGCTTTGCGGAGAGGTCGAAGGCACTGCGGATGCGAGCCGGTTCGTTGGACGATGTCAGCATTTTGGCAATTGCGGTCTTTGCCGGTCCCTTGAGCGCGCCGAGCTTGCGAATGAAAAGCTCGCCCATCCGCTCCTCCAACTCTGTATTAGCCATATCCGCGAGCGCTTTGCGCGCGATGGCGAAGACTTCGGTCCCGGCGCGACGGCTGATCTCCGCGCTGAGGTTCTTGGCGTCGCTGGCCAATGCCTTGCTCTGCTTGTCCTTCAAGACTTCGGCGGCCTTGCGCGCCGCATCGGTGAGCCGCTTGCGCTCCCTCAGCGCATCCTCGGTTGCCTTGGCAAGCATCGCGGTGCGCTCCTCGTCGAAGGCATTGTTTTTTGCCAGCAAGGCATCCCGCTCGCTGGCGGCCTGTGCCTTGCTGGCGGCAGCATCTGCAAGCGTTGCGGCAATGCGCTTTTCCCGCTTATCGATCGCATCCAGAACCGGTTTGTACAGGAAACGCTTCAACAACCAGACCAGCACGAGGAAGTTCAGGATCTGTGCGCCTACAGTGAACCAGTCGATGACCATGAGCCTACTTCCCAGTCGCCTTAGCGGCCGCCAGGGCTAGGGCGGTATTCCAGAACGGATTCGCAAAGATCAGGATCATCGAGACGACGAAGCAGTAGATGGCCGTCGACTCAATCATGGCGAGACCGACGAAAAGCGTTCTCGTAATGGTCGCGGAGGCGTCCGGCTGTTGCGCCAACGACGTCAGCGCGGTGGCCACGGCCCGACCCTCGGCGAGCGCCGGCCCCATGGTCCCGAAACCTGTCGTAAGGCCGGCAACAGCGATCGAGACGATGGCAATAAGTCCGAGGTAATCCATAAGGTCGTTCCTTTCTTGAGCCGCGTGGCGTCAATTCGTCGCCTGCGGCTCTGGGGGCGTTGAGGTATTCTTGGCTTTGGCTTTGCTCTGGGTCTTGCGGGTGGCGGCGGCGATGTAGACCGCGGCCAGGATGCTGAAGATGTAGGCCTGCACCATGCCGGTCAGCAGGCCTAGAACGGTCATGACGATCGGAAACAAGAGCGGCGTTATGCTGATCAGGATGCCCACGATCATCGCTCCGCTCATCATGTTGCCGAAAAGGCGCACCGCGAGCGCTAACGTGCGCGAGCCTTCGCTGATGATGTTGAAGGGCAGCATGATGAAGGTCGGCTCGACATAGGATTTGAGATAGCCGCTGACGCCGCGTGCCTCGATGCCGAATAGCGGAACGGCAACGAAGACGCACAAAGCGAGCGCCACGGTCGTCGACAACGAGCCGGTAGGCGGTTCGAACATCGGGATGATGCTGGAAAGGCTGGACGACGCAACGAACAGGAAGAGCGTGCCGAGAAATGGCAAATATCTCAGGGGCTGGGCGAGGCCGATGTCGCCGATCTGCTTTTCAATTCCGGTTACGAGCATTTCAAGGAGATTCTGCAAAGCCGAGCGTTCCTCGACCGTCGAGATGCTGTGCGTCACGAGCGCCGAGCCCAAAGTCAGGACGGCCATCAGCACCCAGGTGAACACAATGGTGGCGTTAAGCTGAAAGAAACCAGCTTGCCAGAAGATCAATTGGTCGGGGCTAAGGCGCATGGCGCTGCATCTTGGCAACGGGCACGGTATCGATGCGCTCGGCCACTGGCAGAAGCCAGGTGACGATGAGACGTGCGGCGACGAAACCTGCAAGGCAAAACAACAGCCGTTGCCATTGGCCGCCGGAGACGAAGTAGAATACCAACACAACAAGGCCAGTTCGTCCCAGCATGCTGCCTAGAACCAGGAATCCCGGTTGTTGCGCTGACAGCGCCCGGCGAACGGTCCACCATAGACCACCGAAGAAGAAGGTGCCCAGCGCGGCTCCTGCGAAGACCGACAGGATCGGCATTATTGAGTCACTCATCGTCATTGTCGCTGTCCTCTCGCATCGCCTTGTCTTCGTTCGATACCCAGCGCCACGCGTTCCAGCATCCAAGCACCAGGCCGGCGATCAGCAGCGCTAGCGTCCATGAGCGGCCGCCGAGTTGCCGATTGTCCAGCCAGTGGCCAAGCACAGCGCCCAGCAACGTCGGAACCACGATCGACCAGCCGATCAAACCCATCATGCCGAGGCCGAACCAGACACCGTTGCCGCGCCGCGCCTTGAGCCTGCGTCTCGCCTGCATGCCTACACGTCTTGCGAAATCGTCCCGTTTAGCGCGAGGCTTGTCTGTCGGTTCATTCATGCGGCAGACTCCCGAAGCGACGCAGAAATCCGGCTTCAAGCCTGGCCATGACCGAGCGCGCGGTCCTTTCCTCCGTGCTGAGGGTCATAAACTCTTGCTCAACCTGATGGCGCAACTCGCCCAGGTCCGCACCGGCAATGGCCCGGCGCACCGAAATCAGAACATCCTGGCCGGTCTTGACCAGGACACCCTCGTCGAGAGCGACATAGGCGACTCCGGCAGCCTCGGTTTCGTATTCGAGAATTCCCGGTACAAGTGTCGCGGCGCAGTCGAGCCGGTTGGGCAGCAATCCGATCGAGCCATCCGTTGTCCCGGCGACCACGCGCAGCACAGAGTTGGTGTCGGCAAATATGCGGAATGGCAGCAGGATCTTAAGACGCATGGCCGGCTCCCGCAGGGTTGATGTCGTGCTCGGACTTCGTTGACGTCGACGGCGTCGCGGCGGGTTTGGGCTCGGATCCCGAAGGGGCCTTCGACAGCTTGGCTTTCGTCTTTGCCTCATCGATCGGGCCGATCATGTAGAGCGCGCTCTCTGGAACGTCCTTGAATTCGTCGGCCAGGATGCGCTCGCAGCCGTCGAGGGCGTCCGCACGCGAGACGAGCTTGCCCTTAAGCCCGGTGAACTGCTCGGTGGTGAAGAACGGTTGGGTGAGAAAGCGCTCCAGCCGACGGGCCCGCGCCACGGTCTTGCGGTCGTTCGGCGAGAGCTGCTCGAGACCGAGCATCGCGATGATGTCCTTGAGTTCGGCATATTGGGCCAGCGTCCGGCGAATTTCCTGTGCTAGCTGGTAGTGATGCTCGCCAACGATCCCGGGGGTCGCCATCTTCGAACTCGACTGCAGCGGGTCGACGGCCGGGTAAAGGCCCTCGCTCGCCCGTTTGCGCGACAGCACGAGCGAGGCGGAAAGGTGGGAGAAGGTATGCACCGCCGCCGGGTCCGTGAAGTCGTCGGCTGGAACATAGACGGCCTGGATCGACGTGATGGCGCCGCTGTCGGTATTGGCGATGCGTTCCTCTAGGCCGGACAATTCCGTGCCCATCGTCGGTTGATATCCCAGACGCGAGGGCATCTGGCCCATCAGGCCGGAAACTTCCGAGCCAGCCTGGATGAAGCGGAAGATGTTGTCTATCAGCAGCAGGACGTCGCGATGCTCATCGTCGCGAAAATACTCGGCCATGGTCAGGGCCGCGTGGCCGATGCGGAAGCGCGCGCCAGGCGGCTCGTTCATCTAGCCGAACAGCATGACCATGCTTGGCAAGACGCCGGCCTTTTTCATCTCATGGTACAGTTCTTCGCCCTCACGAGAGCGTTCGCCGATCCCGCAGAAGATGCTGACCCCGTCGTGATGTCCGATCATGTTGTGGATGATCTCGGTGAGCAACACGGTTTTGCCCACGCCGGCACCGCCGAACAGTCCTGCCTTGCCGCCTCGCTCCATCGGCGCAAGAACATCGATAGCCTTGATGCCGGTTTCAAACACTTCGGACTTGGTGGAACGCCGAACCAATGGTGGTGGCGCGTTGTGAACGGAGCGCCACTTGACCTTTGTTGGTGCAGGCTTCCGGTCGATTGCATCGCCGAGCACGTCGAACATTCTGGAGAGCACGGCTCGGCCAACTGGCGCCTGAAGAGGTCCGCCGGTGTCGATGACAACCATCCCGCGTGCAAGGCCCTGCGTCGGCGTCAGAGCTATGCCGCGCACATGGTGGGAGTCACGCTGTGCTAGAACCTCGACCACGACAGGCCGTGCTGCGGCGATGCGGAGCACAGAGTAGATCGGCGGCAATTTTTTGTCGAAGCGGACGTCGACGACGCTGCCTCGCACGGCTGCGATCACCCCGGTATTGGGCTCAGCGGTGGCGACCGGCTGGACCGCATGTGGGAGTGCCTTTTGGCGGGGCTCAGTCACGATCCTGAATATCCAAAGCGCCGGCTTTGATGAGCGTTCCGGCCTTGCCCTACAGTCAGCTCTTGCACCTCACAACCTGGATCGGCGGCAAGTTTGGTGCATTCCCTTGCGATGTCTTCCGGCTCGCTGTCACTCTGAGAACGGACCGAGGCATACATTCCTGCTGCAATCGCCATGGCGCCGGCGACCAACCCTGGCACGCCGGCAAGGATGGCATTGCCCGATAACTGGCTGGCTGATGCCACGCCGAGAACTGCCGCTCTCAACCAGCCGATGCGTCCGACGACATGGTTTTCGACGTAAGCGCGAGGCATTCAGCACCGGTCCTTCCAGAATTGCGGGGGAGCGAACGAGCCACCTAACCTCGGCGAGGCTAGGTGGGCGGATCTGCACCGACGATTGTTCGGGCGATTTCAGGTCATCCCATGCAGACCAGAAACCTTGGTTACCCGTTTGCGAGCGCAAGTTCGGCAGCGGCGCCGTGCTTCTTGCCAAGGCCGGAGTGCGTATCCAGGCGCGATGGCTTCAAGGTGCCGAGGATGGCTTTGGCTCGCGTCACTTCTTCGGGCGTTCCGTGAGCTGACACCATGAAGCTGTCGGCCTTGATGGCACTGTCGTATTGGATGACGCTATCCTTGGGCACGCCGATGCTGTAGAGCGCCGCGCCAAGCGCACTCACACCGCCAACGACAACGGCGCTCTCCAGTGCGGCAATCCAGGCAGCGGCGATGTAGCCCACCGCTACAACAGGCCCGACCAGCGGCAGCGTTATGAACATGCCGCCCAGAAACAGACCCCACAGTCCGCCCCAGAACGCGCCTCGTGTGCCCCAGAATGTAATGCGGTCACCGGCATTGTAGAAGCCCACGACTTTTTCGTCGGTATGGTAGCCCTTGCCCACGACGCTCAGGCTGCTGATTGCGAATCCAGCGGCGCTCAACTGCTTGACGGCCGATTCCGCCGCGTCGTGATCGGGGAATATGGCGATGGCTGCGTCTGTCATGGTCTTCATTTTCATTCTCCTTGAGGTGAAAAGGCCTCGTCCGGCACCTGATCCGGGAGCCTCCAGAATGTGTCAATCACGCGACACTCCCTTCTCCGGGCGTTAGGCGGCGGCCGCGAAGACGCAACGTTAGACGGGTTCGTCGTTGGGAAGCAGGCTCGGAAACTACTCAAAATTCGTCTTTCGGGCCGTTCAATCCAAGCCAGAAAGGCGCTGGCACGACGGTGCCATTCAACTCAACGATTAAGGACAACCGTGTGAGGCTGCTGTTTCAAATTCGTTTCGGATGTGGAAGCGCCGGCATTTCCCGATTGTGGCGGCTGTTGCCGGCTCGAAGCAATGCCGAGTCCAAAAATGACAGCAGCCAGCAGCATCGAGAATACTATGTAGTTCGGTGTGGTGGGGGACGCGCTTGTGGCATGCACGGGGCCGGCCTTCTTCGCTGAGGCGGTCCTATTGGCCGCATGTGGTAGCAGCGGTATCAACCTGGCAGCAAGCGCTCCCATGTCAGCTGGCATCGAAGGGTCGGCGGGCAGCCTTGCCAGCAGAGAAGACAACCGCCCGACAGCGGACTCTTTCGACAATTTGGCCAGAGCGGCGGCCTCTTGCCACGGATCGATGTCCAGGCGTGCCAAGGCGGAAAGGACGCTCAGCAGCCCACCATCCTTGTTGTCGTAAATCTGCGCTTGCAGGAAGCTTTTGAACTCTGATCCGGGCGGGGATGGTGAGGTGGGGCCTGTCATTTCAGCCTCATGGTCGCCAGCCTCGATTACGCAACGAGGTGTGATTGCAGCGCGGATACGACTGCCGAAAGCGTAAGATAGGCATGAGACAGCGCCGCTTGCAGCCTCGGAAAATACCCAGGGCGGACTTACGAATGCTGGCCACTGGGTCTGTTCCTTCGGCATCAGGGCAATTTGCCTCCCAGACAAACCATATCGCCTGGAGCGGTTCTTCAGATGCGCATGGCTGAGTATTTTCCGAGGCTACCGCACTTGGCGCAGCCCGGTATCGTGCGGACATCAACCCACTGAACCGATCGCTTGTCGGCGGCAGGCTGCCATGAAGCAGCCCGCGCCTCGGACAGTTCGCCAACAAACTGGATCACTGCCAATGAAAGCCCTTGTTTATTCTGGACCTGGAAAGAAGTCACTCGAAGAGCGGCCCAAGCCATCCATCTCGGCGCCCACCGACGCCATCATCAAGATCACCAAGACCACCATTTGCGGCACCGATCTGCATATCCTCAAGGGCGATCTGCCGAGTTGCCTACCCGGACGCATCCTCGGCCACGAAGGTGTTGGCATCGTTGACAGCGTCGGCCCCGCAGTGACGGCTTTCAAGGCCGGTGACCGGGTGCTGATCTCCTGCGTTAGTGCGTGCGGCAAATGCGAATACTGCCGCAAGGGCATGTTCTCGCACTGTACAACCGGCGGTTGGATCCTGGGCAACACAATCGATGGAACCCAGGCGGAGTTTGTCCGCACACCGCACGCGGACACCAGCCTCTATCCAATTCCCGAGGGGGCGGATGAAGAAGCGCTGGTCATGCTGAGCGACATATTGCCGACCGGCTTTGAATGCGGGGTGCTGAACGGCAAGGTTCAACCCGGTGCCACGGTGGCGATCGTCGGGTCAGGCCCGGTCGGCCTTGCGGCGCTGCTCACAGCCCAGTTCTATTCGCCGGGCGAGATCATCATGATTGATCTCGATGACAATCGCCTAGAGATCGCCAAACGCTTCGGAGCGACCAAAACCATCAACAGCGCCGACGGCAAGGCCGTCGACACGCTGATGAAGCTGACCGGCAATCGCGGGGTCGATACCGCCATCGAGGCGGTGGGTATCCCTGCGACCTTCGAACTTTGCGAGCAGATCGTCGCGGCCGGCGGTGTCATTGCCAATATCGGTGTCCACGGAGTTCCCGTGGCGCTGCATCTGGAACGCCTATGGGATCGCAACATCAGCATCACCACGCGCCTTGTCGATACGGCCAGCACGCCGATGCTTCTCAAGGTGCTCAAGGCAAACAGGATCGATCCCAAGCTGCTGATCACCCACCGCTTTAAACTCGACCACATCCTCGATGCCTACGAAACCTTCGGCAATGCGGCCAAGACCAGGGCGCTGAAGGTCATCATCGAAGCCTGACGAAGCTATCAGGGTTCGTCGCCATGCTCCCCAGAAACAATAGATCAAAGGAAAAGCCATGACCTATCAAAGCACCAATCCCTTCAACGGCAAGCTCGTCGAGGGCTTTGACGAAATCAACGCCGGAGAATACGAGACCAAGCTGGCAGCGGCCCAGACCTGTTTCGAAACCTGGCGCCACAAGAGCTACGCCGAACGGGCGGTGATCATCGCCAAGGCCTCCAAACTGCTCCACGAGCAGGCCGACACGTTCGCCAAGATCATGACGTCGGAAATGGGCAAGCGGATCGGCGAGGCTCGCGGCGAGGTCGAGTTCAGTGCCAGGATTCTCGCCTACTACGCAGAGAATGCGGAGCGCTTCCTGGCCCCGGTCAAGCTCAATCCGACGGTCGGCGAAGCGCATATGGAGAGCAGCCCGATCGGGGTGATCTTCGGCGTCGAGCCCTGGAACTTCCCCTACTACCAGCTGGCGCGGATCGCCGGGCCGCACCTGATGGCCGGCAATACGCTGGTGGTGAAGCATGCCGGGATCGTGCCGCAATGCGCGCTGGCTTTCGAAAAGCTGTTGCTCGACGCGGGCGCGCCTGTCGGTCTCTACACCAACCTCTTCATCTCCCATCATCAGGCCGACAAGGTTGTCGATGACCCCCGCATCAAGGGAGTCTGCCTGACCGGAAGCGTGGCGGCGGGGCAGAGCATTGCCGCGCGCGCCGGAAAGAACCTCAAGGTCTCATCGATGGAGCTCGGCGGCAGCGACGCCTTCATCGTGCTCGAAGACGCCGATCTCGCCCGGACCGTCCCTTGGGCCGTCTGGGGCCGGATGTACAACGCCGGTCAGAC
>JBDSLV010000027.1:0-13359 GCA_039916205.1 Mesorhizobium sp.
CTCCGACCGCCGCCGAGACACCGACGATCGCTATATATTTCAGCCGCTGCACCGGAATGCCGAGATGGCTGGCGGTCGCCTCGCCGAGCGCCAGTGCATTGAGGCCACGCGCCAGGAACGGCATGGCCGCCAGTGCCAGGACGATGACTGGACCGACAGAGCCGATTTTCTGCCATGTCGCGCCGGCCAACGAACCAAGTTGCCAGAATGTCAGGTCGCGCAACTGCCGATCGTCGGCCATGAAGATCAGGATGCCGGTCAGCGCCATTGCGAGGGCCGCCAATGCGATGCCGGCCAGTAGCATGGTGGCAACAGAGGTGCGGCCCTGCCTTGTCGCCACCTGGTACAGCACCAATGTCGTGGCGAACCCGCCGCAGAAAGCAGCAAGCGGCAGTGCAAGCGTGCCAAGCAAGGCAGTCATCGGCGCCAGCAGCGTGGCGCCCAGCACGATCACGGCAACGGCGCCGAGACTGGAACCCGCTGAAACACCGATAAGGCCTGGGTCGGCCAGCGGGTTGCGGAACAGCCCCTGCATGACGGCGCCGGAGACGGCAAGGGCTGCGCCAACCAGCATGCCGAGAATGACACGCGGCAGCCTGATGTCATAGACGATCAGGCGGTCGCGGGCGCTCAGCACCGCATCGGCGGGCGCCGCGCCAGTCATCCAGTCGCCAATGACATTGACCGCCGACGCGTCTGAAGCACCTGAAGTCAGGGACAGCAGCACGGCAACGGCAAGAGCAGCGCAAAGCAGCAGGATAACCAGACGGGCACGCCCCGACCGATCGCCTTCAGGTGCCATGATCGTGCGCGCCGGACCGGCGATCGATTGGTCTGCCATGATGCGTCAGTTCATTCCGTGACCTGCCCGCCATACAGCGAGACAGCGAGATCGTGGATGGCTCCAGCCGTGCGCGGTCCAAAGCCGAGCAGATAGCTGCCGTCAATGCGGATAAGCTTGTGCGCAGCGCCGGCGGGCGTCGACGAAATCGCCGGATTGGCAAACAAAACATCATCGGGCGTTGGAGGCCCGGCATTGCTCATCATCAGGATCATGTCCGGCTTGGCGGTAATGATCGCCTCGTCGGACAATTGCTTGTAGCCTGAAAAGCCTTCGACCGCATTGATGCCGCCGGCGAGCTTGATGATGCCATCGGCGGCGGTTTCGCTGCCTGCCGCAAGCACCTTGCCGCCTTGCATCGACAGGACGAACAGCACGCGCTTGCGGTCCTTGATCGACGCCGTCTGCTGTTCGGCGGCCTTCAGCTTGGCATCGATCTCCTTGGCCAGCAGCTCGGCCTTGGCATCGACGCCAAGCGCCTTGCCGACGACACGGATCTTTTCGAGGATGCCTTCATGATTGTCGTGATCCGGCACCTCGATGAACGGGATGCTGGTCTTCTTCAGCACATCGACGGCTTCCTTGGGGCCGCTGCCATGCAGCGCCAATATGCCCGACGGATTGACCGACAGCACGCCCTCGGGTGACAGCTGACGCATGTAGCCGACATCTGGCAGCTTGAGTGCTGCTTCCGGATAGCGGCTGGTGGAGTCGCGGGCGACCAGACGGCGCTCCTCGCCAAGCGCGTAGACGATCTCCGTGATCGAACCGCCAATGGCCGCGACTTTCGACGGATCGGCAAAGACCGCAGCACGCTCGGCAGCGCTGGCGGGCTGCGGAGCCGCAACCATCAGGGAAAGGCCGACGACCGGGCCAAGCGCCAACCTGAAGACAGGCGCCAGTTTGGAAAGAGAAGTCATTTCGTTGTCCTCAGGCAGCCGTCGGGCTCGATATGCGTGGCAGGTTCTCCGCAAGGAGGCGCCAGTCATCGCGCTCGCCCTCGCCTTCATGACGCTTGCCGAAGAACTGGATGATCATGTCGCCGTTGGCGGCATAGACCTCAAGCGAGGTGACGTGGCCATCCTTGGTCGGCTTGCGCACGGCCCATACCTCATGGATGTGATCGGTTCGCAGATGCAGGTGGAAAGTCTCATCCAGTACGTTGATCCACGGCCCCATCGGCTTGATCGACTTGATCGGACCTGAATGGATCTGGATGCAGCCGCGATTGCCGACAAAGCACATGATCGGCATGGCGCTCTCGGCGGCGTGATGGAACATGGCGCCGACGGCATCGTTGTCGAGCAGCCATGCGTAGTCCTGGCCAACCATGCGTACCGCCTGGCGGCGGCTGAGCTTGAGCGCCTTCAGCATGCCGAAGAACTGGTGGACGTCGGTCAACTGGCTCCAGCGATTGCGCAGGTCGTCGAGATTGGCGGACGCGTTGGCCACTTCGGCTTCGTCATCATAGCCGCCGCCCGAAATGGCGACCGTCGGCTCCTGGTTCGACGATTCGAGCGCCGCCACGAGCTTCTGATAGGCGTAGAGGTTTGACGAAGGGCGCAAATGCACCTTGTGCACCGCGGCGCCAGCCGCATCGAAGAACTGCAAGCTGCGGCGGATGTCATCGCCATCGCGCTTTTCCACGGCAAAGCCATGCGCCCAGATCTTCGGGAAGATGCGCAGGTCTATGTTTTCGCCCAGCACCATGGCGTTGTGATTGCCGGTGACCACCTTGTCGTAAATGCCGATCTTCTCATGCACGGCACTTTCATTGCGGGTCAGCGCCATGACCTCGCCGACGGCCTCCAGACCGGTCAGCAGGTCATTGACGCGCGGCTCGACCCGCACGACCCCGTCGCCGCAATGCGCGGCGACCAGTTCGGCTTCCGAAATGCCGAGTTGGGCAGCCAGATCACGCTCGCGCGTTTTTGGATTGTCTATCCGCGCCCGCCGGATTTCATGAGGGGCGGGTTTTACGCGCTGGTCCATGTCCTACTTCCTGTTGTCTTGTCCTACTTGTTGAGGATGAGCTTGCCCTGGCGGGTGATTTTCAGCCGATAGAGCGCGCCGTGATGTTCAATGCCGATCTCGTGCTCGCCCTGGAACAGCGTGTTGCTGGAGAGCGTCCGCACCGCCAGTGGCACGCGTTCGAAACGGGTCACCGGGACATCGTCGGAACGGCGGACGCGATAGCGGAAGTCGTTAGGATTGTGGGTATTCATCTGGATCGTTCCCTTTCCTGTGCCGGGCACACTGGCTAGGCGTTGCACGAATGCCGATTCATTTCTTGACTTGAATAATCATGTTTATTAGTCAGTGCAATACCGGATTAAATGAGTCAACATTTAAGACACCGGACACGATCAAAAATGCCAGCAAGCCCCGGGCCAGCCAGCACGAAACCTGGAATGTTGGAGTTGGGGCATGGGGTTGATGATTTTGGAACGGCGCGGCGAGAAAAGCCGCGCGGGTCGCTCAATAGCGGCTTTGCTGGCAAGCGCGGCGGCGATCGCATTGCTCATTCCCGCAGCCAGCGCACAACAGGCCAAACCGGCCACCGACCAGCAGAAGCCTGAAGAAGCCAAGCCAGCTCCGGCAGGCGTGACGCTGCTCGACAAGATCCTTGTCCTCAGCCGCACCGGCGAAACCGCAATCGAGTCACTTGCTTCCGCCAGTCACGTCGGTCAGGAACAGCTCGACCGCCGCATGGCGACAACACCCAATGAAATGCTGCTTGGCGTGCCCGGCATCACGGCACAGGCCGATGCAAGGCGCGTCAGCACCAGCATCAACATCCGCGGCCTGCAGGATTTCGGCCGTGTCGCGGTGATCGTCGATGGCGCGAGGCAGGATTTCCAGCGTTCCGACCACGGCACGCAATCGACCTTCTACATCGATCCTGAACTGGTCAAATCCGTCGACGTTATCCGTGGGCCGGTCGCCAATACCTATGGGTCGGGCGCCATCGGCGGCGTCGTCTTCTTCGACACCAAGGATGCCGGGGATTTCCTCAAGCCCGAAGAAACCTGGGCCGCATCGGCGACCGGGCGCTACGAGAGCAATGGCAAGGGTTGGACCACCAGCGCCACCGGCGCCTACCGGCTCAATGAAAACTGGGATGTGCTGGGCAACATCGTCTACCGCGACTATGACGACTACAAGGACGGTGGTGGCACCACGGTCAAAGGCACCGGCTTCGACGTGCTGGGCGGCCTTCTCAAGACAACCATTCGCCCAACCGAAAACAGCGAGCTGAAGCTCGGCTGGACCGGCTCAAGCGACAGCTGGAACGAAATCAGCGGCGGCAACCCGGTCAATGACCTCGACCTGAAGCAGAACACCTTTACCGGTCGCTACAACATCACTGACGATGCCAAGAGCTGGCTCGATCTGCACATCAACACCGCCTACAACAAGACCAAGCTCGATCAAACCAGCCTTGTTCCGCTTGGCGGCCGGTTCGACCCGGTCACCGGTCTTCCCGTGGTCCTGCCGGCCGGCTCAAAATCGACATTCGACATCGGTACTTACAGTATCGACATCTGGAACACCTCAAGGTTCGAGACCGGTGGCGTCGCGCATGAACTGACCTATGGCGGCGACTGGGTGAGCGATGACGTCAAGACAGGTGGCTCGGCCGGCGGCGACAGTTTCTACACGCCTTCGGGCAAACGCAACGTCTCCGGCGCCTATGTCCAGGACAAGCTTACCTGGGACTGGCTCGAGGTCATCGCCGGTCTGCGCTACGACAATTACAGCCTGAAGGGCGCCAAGTCGGAAACCTCAGGCGATCGCGTCTCGCCGCGCATCACCGTTGGCATCTCGCCATTCGAAAGCGCCAGTCTCGCCGGCCTGCAATTCTACGGCACCTATGCCGAGGGCTATCGGTCGCCATCGCTGACAGAAACGCTTATCAGCGGCAATCATCCGGCCGGCGTCACCTTCCCGTTCCTGCCCAATCCCAACCTGCGACCAGAAACCGGCAAGACCACGGAATTCGGCGTCAACTACAAGCAGAATGACATCCTTGAGGCAGGCGACGCGTTTCGCCTGAAAGCGGCATACTTCAACAACAATGTGGATGACTACATCGGTGGCGTTACGCTGTCGCCCTTCAACCCGACCAGCGGCTGCCCGTTCGGGCCTGGTATTCCGATATGCTTCCAGTATCAGAATTTCGCCAAGGCTAAGATCAACGGCTTCGAGTTGGAAACCGTCTATGACGCAGGGTGGGGCTACGCCGGACTTTCGGCTTCGATCATCGATGGCCACACCATTTCCAACAAGGGTGTTCAGGCTGGCCTGATGACCATTCCCTCGTCGCAGGTCACGGCACAGCTGGGGCTGCGCTTCCTGGAGGACAAGCTCACTGTTGGCGGCGAGGTGCAGTACAATGGCAAGCCGAAGGACAACCCGATCGCCGAGGACTATACGCTGGTCAATGCCTTCGCCAGCTACCAGGCAACCGACAATTTGAAGATCGATTTCCGCGCTGACAATCTGTTCGATGTCAAATACGCCAACCCGCTAAACTACACCACGGCTGGCAGCCCACCCAAGCCGGCCTTCGCTGCCTATGAGCCGGGCATAACGCTGAAGCTGGCGGCGACGATGCGGTTTGGAGGCTAGATGACAAGGACGGGCTTGACGACATCGCTTCGTCTGCTGACCTCGATGGTGGCGATGTCGCTTGCGACGGTTCCGGCGCGGGCACAACAGTCCGCGCCGGTCCTGATCCTCGAGCTCAACGCTGCACAGGCCTCCGACAAGGGGTGCCGCCTGACATTCGTGGTCAACAACAATCTCGGCGCCGACCTCTCCAAGGCGGCGTTCGAGATCGCACTGTTCAACGAGGCCGGCGTTGTCGACCGTCTGACGGTGCTCGACTTCAAGGAACTGACGGCAGGCAAGACCAAGGTGACGCGTTTCGACCTCGCCGGCACCGACTGCACCAAGATCAGCCGCGTGCTGATCAACAGCGCGACCGAATGCGCCGGCACCGGCGTCGAACCGAATGCCTGCATGCGCAAGCTCAAGACAGACACCAAGACCGGAATTGCGTTCGGCGTCTGAGCGCGGCGTTGGGATTTCACCCCACATTTGCCCGAACCGCAACGGCGTGGCCCGATCCCCTCGGGTTGCCACGACCGGCAACCGATCTTGATTTGACAAGTCCGCGCAGGTCGCTGCAGGTCTCGCCGCCAGACATGCAGGACATCACCCCTCTCCCCGACACCGGCGCCGAGCTGCCGATAACACCGGCCGAGCCGCTCGCCCCGGCGCAGCCGTCGGCTCGGAATTACAAATGGCAAGCGGCCATCCTCATATCCGGCTTGCTCCATGCTGGGGTGGCGGCGACGTTCCTGATCTCAGCTTCAGGCACATTCGATTTCAAAGACACAACCCAGACCGAAGGCACCGATCGGACGGGCGCGGACGTGGCCGGCACCACGCTCGACCGCGAATCGTCAGCGCTCGATGTTACCCTGGTGCCCGACCCGCAACCGGCGAAGCCACAGCAGGCAAAACCAGAGACGCCAAAGCCTGAAACGGTCAAATCCGTGCCGCCAATCGAGCCTGCTCAGGCAGCCAAGGAGCCAATGGAACAGGCTCCTGAGCCGGAAGCCATCAAACAGCTGGCACCCGCGCCCGACATCTTGGCGGCAAGTGCCCCACGTCCCGATGACCAGAGCGTGGTTCTAAAGAACGCGGCACCGGCTCAGCCGGCTGTTCAACCCGAAAGCGTCGAGGCGCCCGCTGCCGTTGCCGGCGAGCCGCCTATCCCCAGCGCCAGGCCAAATCAGGCGATCGCCCCCGCTCCGGCGCAAACAAGCGACGCGGATGAGAAGCGCGGCACGGCGGATGGCAAGGAACAGTCGGCGGCGGCAGCCAGCAAAGGCAAGAAAGAAAACGACGCGGGCGCCGCTGCCGAAGCCAGCTACCGCAACGATGTCATTAGAAAGCTCAGCCGCGTCAATCGCGGCGTGCCGCCGTCTGTTCAGGCAACCGCTCGCGGCAATGCGGTTGTCACATTCGTCATCGGCGGCAAAGGCAACATAAACGAGTTGCGCATCCTCGAGAGCTCCGGATCGGAAAACTTTGATCAGGCCGTCCTCGGCATCGTGCGCAAGGCAGCACCCTTCCCGCCAATCCCCAAAAAGGCAGGCAGCAGCTTGGTGTTCACCGGTGCAATCGGCCCATTCTGAGCGATCGCCAACAATCATCACAAGCCCTCGAAAGGAACCACGATGTATATCGCCATGAACCGCTTCAAGGTCGAAAAAGGCTCGGAGGAGGCTTTCGAGGCCGTGTGGAAGAACCGGGATTCCAGCCTGTCAGAAATGAAAGGTTTTGAGCAGTTTCACCTGCTGCGCGGCCCGGTCAATGAAGCCGAAGGCTATACGCTGTTTGCCTCGCATACGGTCTGGGCGAGCCACGACGATTTCGTCGCCTGGACAAAGTCGGAGAACTTTCGCGCCGCCCACAGAAATGTAGGCACCACCAAGGTTCACTACCTCGGCCACCCGCGGTTCGAAGGTTTTTCCATCGTTGAAGGCGCATAATCACGCCATGCCGCTCAAGCGGTAAACAACTCGGACAAGCGAGCGCCGCCAGCTGTAAGGCCGGCGGCGCTCGTGCCAATCAGTTGTCCTGGAACTGGTTTTGCTCGGTGAACACCACCGTGCGGTCGGTCACGCCCTGGAACACCACCTGGAAAGCGTTCGACGAGGTGGCCGTATCGATGACCTGGCCCTGAACGAACGAGCCGGCGATGATGTAGTAAGTCGGCTTCGGCGTGAACTGGTAGAGCAGGTTTGGCAGTGCCTGCACGGCGATGGTCGGCTTGGCGTTCATGGCGATACCGACATTGACGCTGACCGCCTGGCTCGCTTGAACGATCGCAGTCGGGATCAACGCATCCGACTGCACGCAGATCAGGCCCGCCTTGCCGTTCGTCGGGCCGGATGGGAAAGCCGGCGCACCATAAGGGAACGGCCCGAGATAGGTAACGCCGATCGAGTTCTGGGTGTTGATCATCACGTCGGCGTTGGATGCGGTGGTGAAGCGCCTGGGATTGGTGGTCGTGCCCTGATCCTGGATATAGCCAGTGTTGACCTGATAGTTGATCTCCCATGAGAAGACCGACTGGCTCGGATTCGTGATGCTGCCGGGTGCCGCCCCGCCGAGCATCCAGGCCAGGGATACCGGATTGACGGAAGGCCCGACAATATCGGGAATCGTCTGGAACAGGGCAAACTGCTGGAATTTGCTGTTCTGGTTCAGGACGGACAGCGAGTAGGGCTGCCCCAAAGCAGCATCAGCCTTGGCATTGACCATATTGCCCATCAAGAATCTCATTCTGGTAGCTCCTCGTCGTTGGGTTGACCGCCGTGTCGCCGGCGGCCGCCAAGGCCGATCCGGTCACATTGGGTGCAATCCGCTGCAATTGAAGATTGAGCAATTGGGCTTGCACGACGACAAGGTATTCGAAGTTATATTCTTTGACTGTACCCTATGTAACATCGAATAATCTTTTACAATACTAACGTCAGCCTGTAGATATTACTGGTACCTAAAGTTAACTCGTCTCACACAAGCCGGGCATACATGTCGTATAGCGCGAAAAATGAAGTTCGGATCTCATGGCTTCTTGCGACCAACATCTTTGGCGACCTGGACCACAGCCGGCTAACGGAGATCGCCCAAGGGGCTCACGAATATCGGTATGAACCCGGCCAGGTGATCTTCCAGCCGGGCGATCCGTGCAACCAGCTCTCGATCATCACGTCCGGCAGCGTCAACGTCTCCTTCAACTCGGAAGACGGCAAAGAGGTCATCGTCGCCGAACTTCGGATCGGCGACACAATTGGCGAAACGGAACTGCTTTCGAACTCGCGACGATTGACCAACTGCGTGGCCAATCGCAAAACGCATCTTCTGGCGCTCGACAAGCCGGCTTTCGAAGGCTTGCTGACAAACCCGGCCTTTACCAAGGGCCTCCTCGAAACCATCTGCCGGCGGCTGCAGCAATCGCTGTTGTTCGCCGAGAGCCTGTCAATACACTCGCTGGAAACGAGGCTTGCCCGCCTGCTGGTTTCGATGAGCGAAACTCATGGCCGGCGTGTTGGCGATGGCGTGATCATTGACCGCGCGATATCGCAAAGTCTCATCGGTCAGATGATCAATGCCAGCCGGCCCAGGATCAATGTTCAGCTTCAATCCTGGAAACAGGAGAAATTGATTAGCCTCAGTGGCAACCGCATCACCATTCTCGACGAAGGGGCGATACGCACCATTTCGCGGCCGCCCCTGGCCGACCGCTAGACCTTTTGGGTCATGTCATCCGCTAGGCAAGGCCGGGATGACGTCTTGAGAACCTGCCTCAGTTGCACCCGCCTTTGACGAAGGCGATCATCGCCTCGGTGGTCGCCGTTAGGGCCGGCCCTGTCATTGCCAGGGTCTTGCCCTGCATGACTTGTGCGGACACCACGCTGACAATGCTGTTGTCGGGCGCGAACCATGCGCCGCCACTGGCACCGGTGCCGAATTCGGTGGGCGCGGCCAGATATGTGCCGCCGACTTGCGCAAGCTTGGTCGAATCCTGCTTGTACATACATTTTCCATCACCAAAATTGCCGGGATAACCCATCATGCTGACCGCGGTGAAACCGCCGTCCTGGCTGAGCACGAACTTTCCGGCATCTGAGTTCGCGGTGGTGCGCAGCGCGGCATAGTCGAACGCGCTTTTCTCCGCGCTCGGCGGATTCGGACTGATTGGAATCCAGTCGGTCAGCACCGCGGCTTGATCGACAACGAACCGCGTCCCGGCGCCATCATCATAGGCACGGTAGAACACGACGTTCACCGCATGCTTGTCGCCACGCCACATGCTGTGCGCCGCCGCCAGCAGAATGTTGTCTTCGGTGACGAACTGGGCGCTTGCGGTGTAATCGACCCCGTCGCGCGTATAGAAAAGCTTGCCGCCGTATTTGTAGGGCGTCTGCGTCACATCAACCCGCGCCGTGGCCGCAAGCCCCTCAGGTTTGGGCGCGGTCACGGTGCCGCCGTCGTTCTCGGAAACAGCCCTGTCGCGACGCGCCTTGGTCCAGTAGCCCTCGCCGGTTTCATTCTCAGCCAGAAGTGTCTTGTTGGGTTGCCAGCAAGCAAAGTCCGCCGCCTCGGCGCCGCTGCAGAAAATCAGCCCACCCAGCACCGCCAGCGAGCCCGATACGATTGACCCTGGTAGCATGTCTCATCTCCTCGTCTTCCTCGAAACCGGACCCACCGCCAGTTTGATCTGGCCGAAGAACACCCGGCTGGCGTCGGACCACCCGACACAGGGAAAGACTAGGAGATACTGACGTCGGTGACAGTTCCGCAGGATACAGCGGAGGCGAAATGAACGCCCTGCCATATCGGGGCGGTAAAAATGCCGGCGCTGCACGCGCAGTTTTCCACGCTCGGCGGCGCAAGGCCAAGCACGTTTAAGGCTCGCACCTGGGAGCATCCGCAAGCCTGAGCAGAATTTTCTTCAGTCCTCGGCCCGGCCGAACAAACGCCGCAGCGCCCGGGCGACGCGCTTGCGATGTCGCCGCCAGCGGTTCTTGCGGTCGAGAAGAGGCACGATGCGCGGGTCATCGATCAGGCGATCGAACCGCCTGACATGATGCGCGAGGATGCCTGACACGAAGCCTCTGCCGTTTATTGCGTCAAGAGGTTCGGCATTGGCCACGACATAATCGAGAACATCGGCTCCCATGGCGGCGTGCTTGGCGTTGTTTGCCGGCGGCTGCTGCACATGTCCACCCGCATAGGGGCCGCTGGTGGAGATATTGGCGCCGTGCAGGCGATAGAGGCCCAGGACTTCCGACAGAAGCAGGCTGCCGGCCACCATATGGGCACACGTCGCCGCCAGGTAGTCCGCGCCCGTCCTCACCTTGAATGGGAAGGCCAGCACCGGTTCCAGGACGCCACGCCGGAAAACCATCGACGATGTCGGCGCCCACATCCAGCCATAGGTGTCGGGTCCGAAGTAGGTGATCGGGTATTCCGATGAATAGACGATCCCGGCCACCTCGCCGGGGCGATTGGCGGGCGGTACGGCGACGCCGATTGGGTCCTTCCCGGAACGGGGCTTGCGCAATGCAACGTAGGTGCCGCTCAGGACGACACAGTCGCGATCGACCAGAAGAAGATCGGAACTGGACAAAGACGCCGAGTGTGCCGAGTTCAGATGAGCCGAGAGATGCGCGGCGAGAAAATTCGGCAACCAGACATCGTCTGCATCGAGGAACGCCACGAATGGCTGATTGCCAGCGGCAAAACCATCACGGAATGCTTCAATCTGGCCGCCATTTTGCGGCCGCGCCAGCAGGCTTAGGCGCGGATCGCCTATCGTTTCGAGAAGCTGGCGCACATGTTCGGCTGAACCATCCGCCGAGGCGTCATCAACGATGACGCAGTCCCACTTCTGGTAAGTCTGCGCCAACACCGAGCGGATCGCATCCTCGACATAGGCGCGATAATTGTGACAAGTGATGACAACGCCTACGCGAGGAAGCTCAAACGGCGCGGTCGTGCTTGGCATGGGTGGCTTGTCCGAATTACACCCATGTTTTCGGGCTCACGCCCTTTGCACCGGCCCAAAGCCGATGACAAGCGAAAAGCCTCGTTCCTTATGCGCCGGCCAGCAGGCTCGCATTGCCTCCAGCTGCCGTGGTGTCGACGCAGACCGCGCGTTCGTGCGCGTAAGCCGCCGGGTTGAGCACCTCGCTGACCAGCGGCACGATCGGACCTGTGCGGTCGGCGATGACCTTGCGCACGATGCGCGCCGCCTCTGGCGTGCCCGAGAAAGCGACGACATCGACGCGCAGCGAGCGCGCCTCGACCGGATCGGGACGGCCGTCGATAGCGGCCAGCGGCAGGCCCTTGCCAGTCAGCGCCGACAGTGCCGCCGGTGCGCCGGGCGCCACGGCCAGGACAGCATTGCCGGCGGCCAGCGCCTGGATGGTCTGGGCGAGCAACGTGTCGCCATCAGGGCCAAGGCACAGCACCCGCCCACGCGGCGACAGCGACAGCGTGTTGGCTTCGCCGGTCGGTCCGGGCAGATCGACCTGGCCGAAATCGATGCCGGCGGCGGCAGCGATCGCCGCCGCTCCCTTGCCGCGCAGATGCTTGCGCAGGATGGCGATGCGGTCAGGCCGCGTAGACCAGCCACCCAAAGCCGGATCGGGCAGATTGTCGGCAAGCTCGGTCGCGGTCACCTTGTGGCCTTCGGCAATATGCGTGCCGGCTTCCGGTCCCTTGCGGAAGCGGCGGAGGTAGTGCGGACCGCCGGCCTTCGGCCCGGTGCCTGACAGCCCCTCGCCACCGAACGGCTGCGAGCCGACGACGGCGCCGATCTGGTTGCGGTTGACATAGATGTTGCCGGCATGAATGCCGTCGACGAAATGCTGGACGCGGCCCTCGATACGGGTGTGCAGGCCGAATGTCAGGCCATAGCCCTTGCGGTTGATCTCGGCGATGACAGTGTCAATCTTGTCGGCGTCGAAACTGGCGACATGCAGCACCGGTCCGAACACCTCACGCTCCATCTCCTCGATGCCCTTGACGCGGAAGACATGCGGCGCGACGAAGCGGCCATCCTTCGGCGCCTCGAGCTTGGCGATGAGCCGGCCCTGCAGCCCCATCTTGGCGCAATAGTCGCTGATGGAAGCCTGCGCCTCGTCATCGATGACCGGGCCGACATCGGTCGAGATCCGCCAGGGATCACCGATGCTGAGCGCTTCCATGGCGCCCTTGAGCATTTCCAGCATCTTCTTCTCGACATCCTTCTGGACATAGAGCACACGCAGCGCCGAGCAGCGCTGGCCTGCACTCTGGAAGGCCGAGGCCAGAATGTCGCGCACCGCCTGTTCGGGCAGCGCGGTGGAATCGACGATCATGGCATTGAGGCCGCCGGTCTCGGCGATCAGCATGGCATCGGGCGCGGCGGTCTCTGCCAGTTGCTTCTCGATCAGCTTGGCAACCTCGGTCGAGCCGGTGAAGCAGACGCCGGCAATACGCGGATCAGCGGTCAGCGGGCCGCCGACCGACGGACCATCCCCCGGCAGAAGCTGGATGACATCTTCCGGCACGCCGGCCTCGCGCAGCATCTCAACCGCGCGGAATGCAATCAGCGGCGTCTGTTCGGCCGGCTTGGCGATGACAGAATTGCCGGTGACCAGGGCGGCCGCGATCTGGCCGGTGAAGATGGCGAGCGGGAAATTCCACGGCGAGATGCAGACGATGGCGCCGCGCGCTTGCGTCCCCGCTTCGGCATTGGCGGCCTCGGCGGCGTAGTAGCGCAGGAAGTCGACGGCTTCGCGCACTTCGGCGACCCCGTCCGCCAGCGATTTGCCGGCTTCTCGCGTTGCCAGTGCGAAGAACTCGACCGCGTTGGCCTCATAGAGATCGGCGGCGCGGTCGAGGATCGCGGCACGCTCGGCGGCGGGACGCTTGGCCCAGGCCGGTTG
>JBDSLV010000028.1:0-10179 GCA_039916205.1 Mesorhizobium sp.
GCGATTTCTCCATGAAGGCGCCATTGCCGACCTTGACGTCGAGCACCAGCGACTGCAGGCCGGCGGCCAGTTTCTTCGACAGGATCGAGGCGGTGATCAGCGGCACGGATTCGACCGTGCCCGTCACGTCCCGGATCGCATAGAGCCGCCGGTCGGCCGGCGCCAGATCGGCGGTCTGGCCGATGATGGCACAGCCCGTTTCCAGCACCGCCTTGCGAAACAGTGCGATGTCGGGCTGGCTGACGTAGCCGGGAATGGCATCCATCTTGTCCAGCGTGCCGCCGGTATGGCCAAGGCCGCGGCCGGAAATCATCGGCACATAGGCGCCACAGGCAGCCACGATCGGCGCCAGCATCAGCGAGACATTGTCGCCGACGCCGCCTGTCGAGTGCTTGTCGGTGACCGGTCCTGGCAGATCCGACCAGTCGAGCACGTCGCCGGAATCGCGCATCGCCATGGTCAGCGCCACGGCTTCATCGCGGCTCATGCCGTTGAAGAACACCGCCATGGCAAAGGCGCCGACCTGGCCGTCCGACACAGTGCCTGATGTCACGCCATCGATCAGCGCGGCGATCTCCTGCGCGGACAGCTTCTGGCCGTCGCGCTTGCGGCGGATGATTTCCTGCGGAAGCATCAGGCGGAGCCTTCACTCTCCGGCAACCCGTCGCGGAACACACGCTGGAGGATCGTCGCCAGCCGCGCCCCGCCGACCGGCGCCATGTCCTTGGTTTCCTGATGTGACAGTTCGGCGCCAGTCATTCCGGCGGCAAGATTGGTAACCACCGAGCACGCAGCGACGCGCAGGCCAAGAAAGCGGGCGAGAATAACCTCCGGCACGGTCGACATGCCAACGGCATTGGCGCCCATGACGCGCGCCATGCGGATTTCGGCCGGTGTTTCGAAGCATGGCCCTGAGAACCACATATAGACGCCCTTGTGCAGCTTGGTGCCGGTCGCCTTGGCCGCCCGCTCGATCGCCTTGCGGATACCGGCGTCATAGGCTTCGGTGAGACCGACGAAGCGGCGGTCGCTCGGCTCGCCGATCAGCGGATTGGTGCCCGAGAAATTGATGTGATCGGTGATCAGCATCACCGACCCCGGCGCCATCTCCGGATCGACCGAACCGGCGGCATTGGTGAGGATCAGTTTCGTGATGCCGATGCCGGCCAGCACTTCCAGCACCGGCCGCATCGCGGCGGCGTTGCCGTGCTCGTAATAATGGGCACGGCCCGACAGCATCAGCACCGGCGTGCCGGCAAACAGCCCCGCCACCACTTCTCCGGCATGGCCGGTGACGCCGCCTCTGGGAAAGCCTGGCAGGTCGGCATAGGGAACGCGGACCGGGTTCTCAATTTGATCGACCAGCCCGCCCAGGCTCGAGCCCAGCACCAGTGCCGTGGCCGGCGCCAGTCCATCCAGCTTTTCGACGAGGTGATCGAGAGCCTTTTCCGTCATTTCAGCCAGCTCTTCATTTCAAGATGTCGCCACGGAAGCCGTAGGGCAGCATGTCGCCCATGGTCACGGTCTCGGCAACGCCGCTGTTGTCGCAGAGATAGAGTTTTGTATCCGGCTGGCAGAATTCGGCCAGCCGTTGCCGGCAGCCGCCGCAAGGCGAGCATTTCGCCATGCGTTCGGCGATGACGGCGATCTCGGTGATCCTGCCGCCGCCGCCCATGATGTAATGGCCAAGCGCCGTGGTTTCGGCGCACCAGCCTTCCGGATAGGACGCAATCTCGATGTTGGCGCCGGTAAAGACGCGTCCGTCCTCGGTGCGCAGCGCCGCACCCACCGGAAACTTCGAATAGGGTGCGTAGGCCTTGGCCATGGCAGCCTGGGCCGCTTCGAACAGATCATGCGACATCTAGTTGTTCTCTCCGATGATCATGTCCAAAAGCCGGCGCTCAACGTTCCTTGACATAGGGCACGCCGCCAGCACGTGGCGGGATCGCCTTGCCGATGAAGCCGGCGAGCAGGATGACGGTGAGGATGTAGGGCAGCGCCTGCATGAACTGTGCCGGCACCTTGCCGATGATCGGCAGCGGCGAGCCTTGCAGGCGGATCGACAGCGCGTCGAGGAAGCCGAACAGCAGGCAGGCGAACATGGCGTTGACCGGCTTCCACTTGGCGAAGATCAGCGCCGCCAGCGCGATATAGCCCTTGCCGGCGGTCATGTCCTTCACGAAGCCGCCATTCTGCGCCATCGACAGGTAGGCGCCGGCGACGCCGGTGAGGATGCCGGTGCAGATCAGCGCCCGATAGCGCAGCCAGGCGACGGAAATGCCGGCGGTATCAACCGCCGCCGGGTTCTCGCCGACGGCGCGCAGGCGCAGGCCGAAGCGGGTGCGAAACAGCACCCACCAGGTGAACGGCACCATCAGGAAAGCGAGATAGACCAGGATCGAGTGGCCGAGAATCAGCTCGTTGAAGACCGGGCCGACGCCTGGGATGTTTCCAATGGCGTTGGCGATCAGAGCCGGCACGTACAAAATCAGCCCGCGTATCGATATCAGGACATCCGCCAGGCTGTCGGTGCCAAAATGATAGTTGGCCAGGAAATCCGACACGGTTGCCGGGCTTATCGGCGCGAAGCGCTCGCCCTCCCCCAGCGCGGGCGTGCGCCCGCCTTGCTGGAACCAGGCCTGGCCAAGGATGATGGTTGACCCCGCCGCGATGAAATTGATCGCCACGCCTGAGACGATCTGGTTGCCGCGATGGGTGATCGAGGCAAAGCCGTGCACCATGGCGAAGGCAACAGAAACCACGATGGCCATGCCGAGGCCGAGAAAGGCCGAATGGAAGACTGCCGCCGCGGCGGCACCGGCAAAGGCGCCGACCAGCATCTTGCCCTCAAGGCCGATGTCGAAGATGCCGGCGCGTTCCGAATAGAGGCCGGCGAGGCAGGCGAGCAGCAGCGGCACGGACAGGCGGATGGTCGAGTCCAGTGTCTGGATGATGGCGTTGAAGATATCCATCTCAGGCACCCTTCCCTTTGACCGCTTCCATGCCGACCGCGCGCGGACTGAAGGAGGCAAACAGCGACTGGATATAGGGCCGGAACATGTGTTCGAGCGCACCGGCGAACAGGATGACCAGGCCCTGAATGATGACGATCATGTCGCGGCTGATGGCCGGCATCTCGAAGGCGAGTTCGGCGCCGCCCTGGTAGAGCATGCCGAACAGGATCGCCGCCAGCACGATGCCGACTGGATGCAGGCGGCCCATCAGCGCCACCGCGATGCCGACGAAACCGGCGCCGGAGACGAAATCGATCGCCACATTGTGCTGGTCGCCCATGGTCGGGTTGAGCGTCATCATGCCGGCCAGCGCGCCCGAGATCATCATCGCGACGATGATGATGCGGGTCTTGGAAATGCCGGCATAGCGCGCCGCTTTCGGGCTGTGGCCATAGGTGCGCATTTCATAGCCGAGCTTGGTGCGCCAGATCAGCAGCCAGACCAGGTAGGCCATGAGCAGTGCCAGCAGGAAGCAGATGTTGAACGGTGCCGAGCGGATCTTGGCGCCGAACAGCTCGATCATCCAGTTGAGTTTCGGCAACTCCGCCCCGGCGAGGAAGTTGCGCGTCTGCGGCGCCTGCGACGCCGCGGGTTTCAGCGGCCCCACCAGAAGGTAGACCATCACCGAAGCGGAGATGAAGTTGAACATGATGGTGGTGATGACGATGTGCGAACCGCGCTTGGCCTGCAGGTAGGCCGGGATGAGCGCCCATAGCGCGCCGACAACCGCCGACGCGACGATCGCCAGCGGAAAGGTCAGCCACCACGGCAACACGCTGTCGAAGCTGAGGCAAACCACGGCAACCCCGAGGCCGGCAATGTAGGCCTGCCCTTCGGTGCCGATGTTGAACAGGCCGCAATGCGCCGCGACCGCGACCGACAGGCCGGTGAAGATGAAGGTGGTGGCATAGAAGAGGGTAAAGGCGATGCCCGTTCCCTTGCCGAAAGCGCCCTCGACCAGGATGACGGCGGCCCGGAATGGGTTCTCGCCAACCAGCATGACGACGAAGCCGGCGACGACGAAGGCGACGAACAGGTTGATCAGCGGAATCAGCCCGTAATCGGCCCAGGCTGGCAGCTTGGCGTATGGCGTGCTCATTGCGCTGCCTCCTGGTGCTCGACACCGGCCATCAGCAGGCCAAGCTCGCCTTCGGTCGCCTCGCTGCCGCGTTCACCGACGATGCGGCCAGCAAACATCACCAGAATGCGGTCGGAGAGCGAGCGAATCTCATCGAGTTCGACCGACACCACCAGCACCGCCTTGCCCTGATCGCGCATGGCGATGAGCCGCTTGTGGATGAATTCGATAGCGCCGACATCGACGCCGCGCGTCGGCTGGCCGACGATGAGAACACCCGGGTCTTGTTCCATTTCCCGCGCGAGCACGATCTTCTGCTGGTTGCCGCCGGAGAAATTGGCCGTCTTCAGGCGCGGATTGCCGGGACGTATGTCGTATTTCTCGATCTTGTCCTTCGCATCGGCCATGATGGCGTCGATGTTGAGGAACGGTCCTTTCAGGTAGCGCGGGTCATCGTGATAGCCGAGGATCGAATTCTCGTTCTCCTCGAAGGCCAGCACCAGCCCGACATGATGGCGGTCTTCCGGCACATGGGCGAGGCCTCTGTCGCGCAACTCACCGGGATCGGCGGCACCGGTAAGATCGATCGGCTTGCCGTCGAGCAGGACCGAGCCCGAGACGGCGCGCCTGATGCCGGAGATCGCTTCCAGCAGTTCCGACTGCCCGTTGCCGGCAACGCCGGCGATGCCAACGATCTCGCCGGCACGGATATCGAAGGAGATGTCGTCGACCATGGTGACGCCGCGCGAATCCTTCACTGTCAGGTTCTTGACGGCGAGCTTGACGCCACCGGCCGCCGCCTCGCCTTTCTCGACCCTGAGCAGCACGCGCCGGCCGACCATCAGTTCGGCCAGTTCCTCGACCGTGGTCTTGGCGGTTTCGCGCGTCGCCACCATCGTGCCCTGGCGCATGACCGAAACCGTGTCGGTAATAGCCATGATCTCGCGCAGTTTGTGCGTGATCAGCACCACCGTCTTGCCCTGTTCCTTCAGCTGCTTGAGGATACGGAACAGGTGGTCGGCCTCGGCAGGTGTGAGCACGCCGGTCGGTTCGTCGAGGATCAGGATCTCGGCGCCGCGATAGAGCGCCTTGAGGATTTCGACGCGCTGCTGCAGGCCAACCGGCAACTCCTCGATGATCGCATCGGGATCGACTTCCAGTCCATATTCGCGTTCGAGACGTTCAAGCTCGGACCGCGCCTTGGCGATGCTCTTCTTCAGCAGCGCATCGCTTTCGGCACCGAGAATGATGTTTTCCAGCACCGAGAAATTGTCGACCAGCATGAAGTGCTGATGCACCATGCCGATGCCGAGCGCGATCGCGTCATTGGGCGTCTTGATCGACGCCGGCTTGCCGCCGACACGAATCTCGCCGCTGTCGGCCTGGTAGAAACCGTAAAGAATAGACATCAGCGTCGATTTGCCGGCGCCGTTCTCGCCGACAATGCCGTGGATGGTGCCGCGTGCAATCTCCAGGTTGATGTCGCGGTTGGCGCGCACGGCGCCAAAATTTTTGTTGATGCCGATCAGCTCGATTGCGGCTTGCGCCATGCAGCCTGTCCCACTCTTATTTTTTTATCGCTTGGTCAAAACGCCTAGCATGACGCTCCGCCCATGCCAATTGGCCGGAGCAAGGCTCACTCTCGACAAATCCCGGCATGCTTGTCAATTTCGAACGTAGCCGACGCCTTCACATTCGCTAATATGGCGAAGCCGTAACCTGACACGGCGCAAGGCATCGCGGCGCAAGGCATCGCGGCGCAAGACTGGGGATTTTGAATGACCATGCCTGCCGACCAGCTGACGACGCTGGAAATCCGCTCCGCCGAGCAGGAGAAGACCATAGAGGAACTGTCCGGCCAGATCGCCGACCAGTGGAAGGTGATCGAGCGGATGCAACGCAAGCTCGACGCTCTGACCGACCGCTTTCTGGCACTGGAAGAACAGGGCGCGCCGGACGTGCCGGTGACCAAACCGCCGCACTGGTAGCAATGGAGGGGATGCCGTGGCCAGCGAAAGCGACCGCATGGCACGAGCCGGCGATTATGTACTAGGCCTGATGAATGACAGCGAGCGGGAACGCGCCGAGCGGGATCTCGAAATCGATCCCGCCTTCCGCGATGCGGTGGTACAACTCGCCGAGCGCATGCATGTCTTCGACAGAGCCCGGCCAGCGGACGAAAGGGACCGCTGGAACCAGATCACCGCGCGGATTGCCGAACTGCCGCAGATGCGCGCCTCAGGCCTGGACGACGGCAAACCCGTGATCCGCGGCCTCGCCCGCCCGCCATATGGCATGGGGCTGCAGGCGCTCGGCGGCCAGCGGGGACTTGTCGTCGCGGTCGGGCTGATCGCCGCTTTTGTCCTCGGCTATATCTCGGGAAGATTATAGCCCAAGCCGACGTGCCATCAGCATCATGGTTTCGCCGTCCTGCTCGACAATCTCAACCGCACCCCAGCCGAGTGCCGCGTAGAATTCACGCGCTTCCCATGTGTAGAGATGAGCATCTCGACACCGGCTGACGCGGCATGCGCCTCGATCGCCTTGACGAGCGCGGCACCGATCCCCTTGTGCCGATGGCTAGCATCGACGACAAGCCCGGCCAGCCATGGTGTCAATTCATGCGCCGGCTCAAGCTCATGGCGGACCAGCAGGCAGGTCCCAACCGGCACATCGCCGATACGGGCAACAAGTGCTGCCTCGAAACCGTCGCCGAGGAGCAGCTTGCGAAGATCAGCCACGTCGTCCTCAAGCGTCCTGCCGGTGCCTTCGAAAAACGCAGCCACGCGCAGTCGCGCGACCGTCGTGACATCGCTTTCGGCCATCGGCTCGATTGTCGGCGGCATCGCACTCTCAAACATCATCATTCGGCGGCTGGTCCGAATCTTCCCGGTCTGGAAAAGCAAGACCGCCGGGCTTTCGCCCGGCGGTCCGCAGATCAGTGCAACGGAAGCCGCCTATCAATAGGGGCAGGCGTTGTCAGCCGTGTAGTCGTGCACCACGACCGTTCCGGCAATGATGTCGGCCTTGGCCTTTTCGACGGCGGCTTTCATCTCGTCGGTGACCAGCGCCTTGTTGTTGTCATCCATTGCGTAGTCGACGCCGCCCTCTTTGAGGCCGAGGTTTTGCAGGCCGCCCTTGAAGGTGCCGTTCTTGCCGTCCATGAAGGCGGTGTAAACGGCAACGTCGACGCGCTTCATCATCGAGGTCAGCACCTTGCCGGGCTGCAGGCCATTCTGGTTGGAATCGACGCCAATGCCGAGCTTGCCAGCATCAGCCGCCGCCTGCAGCACGCCGACACCGGTGCCGCCGGCCGCTGCGTAAACCACGTCGGAGCCCTGGTCGATCTGCGTCTTGGCGATTTCGCCGCCCTTGGTTGGGTCATTCCAGGCCGCCGGCGTGTCACCGGTCATGTTCTGGATGACTTCCGTCGCACCGGCCGACTTGGCGCCGCCGACATAGCCGCATTCGAATTTGCGGATCAGCGGGATGTCCATGCCGCCGATGAAGGAGACCTTCTTCGACTTCGATGCCATCGCGGCCATGATGCCGACGAGGTAGGAGCCTTCATTCTCCTTGAACACCAGCGAGCGGACATTGGGCAGGTCGACGGCGTCGTCGATGATGGCGAAGTTGAGGTCGGGATATTCGGCCGCGATTTTCTTCAGCGCATCTTCCCAGGCAAAGCCGGCCATGACGATCGGGTTGTGGCCGTCCTCGGCGAAGCGGCGAAGCGCCTGCTCGCGCTGCGAGGCGTTGGACACTTCGAACTCGACATAGGGCGTGCCGGTCTCGGTCTTGAACTTCTCGGCGCCGTGATAGGCAGCCTCGTTGAAGGATTTGTCGAACTTGCCGCCCAGATCATAGAGGATGGCCGGCTGAACATCCGCGGCGAAAGCCGGAAGAACCATTGCAGTTGCGGCCAGGAGGCCGAGAACGATACGTTTCATGTGATCCACACCCTGTCGGTTATTTTTTCCGTTACGCACCGCCGGCCCGCCCGGTTCACCGGCAGGCAAGCGACGTCAGCCAGGAGTGTATTCCCCTCCCGCTCCTGGGCAATCTGGCACGCCCCGAAACAAAATTCACGCGGAATTTTGACCTTTTGGAAAAGCATGGCGCGGCTACGCCCGGCCACGGTTCATTCGTTTCGCCAAGCGCTCAGGCGGAGGTCGCGGCCGGAATGGCGCAGGCGACGCCTGTGCCCTTGAGGTTGCAGTAGCCATAGGGGTTCTTGGCCAGATACTGCTGATGATCGCCTTCAGCGAAATAGAATTCAGGCGCCGTTGCGATTTCGGTGGTGATCTTGCCCCGGCCGGCACCGCGCAACAAGATCTCATAGGCCTCACGCGAGGCGACCGCCGCCTGATATTGTG
Organism: Mesorhizobium sp.; assembly: GCA_039916205.1. Taxonomy (GTDB): domain Bacteria; phylum Pseudomonadota; class Alphaproteobacteria; order Rhizobiales; family Rhizobiaceae; genus Mesorhizobium. The sequence continues at coordinate 8,469 of JBDSLV010000028.1, forward strand.
CGTCGTCCAGCGCATAGATCGCCGACCTATAGGTGGTGCCAACGTCATTGCCCTGGCGCATGCCTTGGGTCGGGTCATGGCTTTCCCAGAACAGTTTCAGAAGCTCGGCGTAAGAGACGATCTTGGGGTCGTAGACGACGAGGACAACCTCGGTGTGGCCGGTGAGACCGGTGCAGGTTTCCTGGTAAGTCGGGTTGGGCGTGATGCCGCCGGCATAGCCGACGGCGGTGACCCAGACGCCCTCGGTCTGCCAGAACAGCCGCTCCGCGCCCCAGAAGCAGCCAAGCCCGAACATCGCGGTATCCAGCCCTTGGGGATATGGCCCCTTGAGCGGCCTTTTCAGGACATGGTGTTTGGAAGTCGTCGCAATCGCCTTGGCGCGGCCCGGCAGCGCCTCGGAAGGCTTTGGCAGATTGAGCTTCTTGTTCAGCATGTCGCTGAGAAAAAACATGCGCGGTCTGCCTTTCCTGCTTGGGGGACGGTCAGCGGCAATTCATCAGGTCGGCGCGAACTGCCCGGTGCGTGGCCGGCGCCTGTAGCCCAGTGCATAAAGCAGGAAGGCAAGCACCGCGAACACGGCAAAACCGGGCTGGTTGAGCACCCAGGCGATGGCGCCATCCCACAGCAGCGGATTGACCTTGCCGCGAATGAAGGTTTCGAAAGCCGCCCGCGTGTCCGGCGAGACGGCCAGCCAGCTTGCGTTGAGCGGGGTCAGCACGAGGGCCGAAGCCGCCACGGTGCGTGTCGCGTCGAGCACCGCCATGATGACCGAGATCGACAGCGCGACCATGGCCGCGAGACGGAAGACGAAACGAACCATCAGACACCTTTCTCGCCAAACCCTCGCGGCCCCGTCCCGGGAATTCTCGAGCAAGAGTTTCGAACCGAGGAATAGAATGCGCGCGCCGCATGCGCAATCGCGACACGCGAATTTGAATCCCAGGTTCAAATGGAAGGTCTGGCCGATACAGCCTAGCCGGCCATTTTGCGCTTTCGCCGATGCACCCACCAGACGGCGAAAATGCCACCGCCAATGGCGCCGACAATCAGTCCGCCAATGCCGATGAACAGGGCAAAATACCCGCAGGCGCCCTCGAAACAGCTCATCGCTGCAGCATCCGCGATCACCGAGCCGGCGAAGAACCCGCCCACCGCGCCAATGACGGCACCAAGAATGATGCCGAGCACGGCAGCGATGATCGAGACGAAGACCGGCGGTCGTTCGGTCCCTGGGCTGGCATAGACCGTTTCCGCGCCGGAGCCGCGGCGCAGGAGATAGATGCAGAGCACCCCGATGGCGATCTCGGCGCCGGTGATGACCAGGCCCCGGCCCGAGAAAACGAAATCGGGCGTGACCAGGATATAGGCCTGCCGCGCCAGCAACCACAGGATGGTGGCGATCTGCCAGATGGTGAACTGGCGCGGGAACCGCGCCGAACGGCCGAAGGCGAGGCCGAGCAGATAGACCCCCCACAGAAGCGTGATGATGTCGGCGGCGAGCCCGCCATAGATGAGATAGAAGACGCTGTCCGGCAGGCCGTAGTTCCAAAACAGCCGCCAGGACGAAACCAGCCCATAGACCGACCACGCCATGACGAAGACGAGCCAGCCCGGCGGCACAAAGGACAACCCGCTGTCCGGCCGCATCGCCGGCGGTTGCCCGACCGGCTGTTCATTGCTCGATGTCATCTCGACGATGCTCCCCCGCAAA